>DATKSN010000232.1:0-52216 GCA_035531595.1 Pirellulales bacterium
CGCTTCGAGCGAACCCCATGAACGAAGGTGGAAGCATACTTTTACGTTAAGAATTCTCCTATACCAATCTCGCGAAAAAGCCCGCGACAACGCTACCCGCCTGCCGGGAACTCTTAGGGGATACCCCGACTATGGGAATCCAGGCTAGGAAGCGTTCATCGACGACCCTCAACGGCTTTTGTTGCGCGACTGCGACCCGAGCCTGGAGACGCACCGCGATGCCTGTGGCGGCGAGTACCAACTCTGCTTGCCGCAGGCGCTGGGAAACGACGAATACCTGTTGTTTCACCTGATTGATGAGGCGTTGGGGGCGCCGCCGATCTTGACGCCGCAGCCGCCGTGGGCCTTGTCGCACGGCATCCACCTGGGTGCCCTGCGGTATCGCCAGCCATGGTGGCGCCTGGTGGGCGGCGCGCGCCCCCCGGACGAACTGGACCAAGCGGCACTCATCCTCCGCGAGCCACTCTACCGCAAGCTCACCGCGTGCCTTGACGACTGGTTTTGGGATGCCCAGGAGCAACTCATCGCCGACGTGGTTTTGCACCGGCAACGCAAGTAGTTCCATGCCTTGCTTGCGCCGCGGGTTAGTGTCGAAGCAGGCCGCGTGCAGTATAAGTTGGAATGGTGGGCGGTGCCCACCCTACGAGGGTTCCTGTATGTCGCTACCCCGCGAGGTCCGCGTTCCGCCCGAATCCGTGGCCTCGGAGCACGGGAACAACAGCTATCATTACGAGGCCTGGAGATACCTTGTCGGCACGGTGCGCGCTTTGCCGGAGATCTCGCTGGTCTTCGATCCCAAGCTGGGGATGCCCTGTTGGTCGACGTACGACCTGCTGGTCGACGGCGTGCGCGTTGGCCTGGACATCAGCGATTACGTGCTGGTCGACGGCGCCGTGGGCGGTTACGATCACTGGCTGCGATTTTCGTTTACGCCGTTATTTGCCCCTTTTCCCAAGATTGGCTCGTTTCCGATCACGAGCTTTCTCGACTGGAACGAGTACGAACGGCTGTCATCAGAGCTCGATTACCGCGCCCAAGGGGAAACGATCGTGTATGGTCAGCGCGACCACTCGGCGGAAGGACTGCCGGGTGGAAAGACCCAACGACGGCAACGGGTGCGAGAACTGCTCGCGGCGAGTTACGGCGCGAAGCTCGACGACGCGTGGACCGATCGGGAGCAGTTCTGGCGGCGCGCGGCGGCAGCGCTCGTCACGGTGTGCGTGCGCCGCGGGGCCAAGCAGTTTTTCCGCGCCCATAGCACACCTCGCGCTATTGGGATCTACGCCGCAGAGCGAGTCCACTCCCCGCACTAAGGGCCTATCCCAAAACCGCCCTGCAGGCGGGACGCCTGCACCACAAGGCGGTTTTGGGATAGGCCCTAAGCACTGCGAGGCCACCTGGCCGCCAAGACAGCCGACCGTGGCTCGGATGCGGAATCGGGCGACTTGTAGGGATTGTCGGCCATGACGGCCATTCTAACCGATCCGCCCGCGCCCGGCAGCCTCTGGGGTCCGGCTCGAATCCGCTGGACTGCTCGATGGCGAATGTGCATAATGGAGGGGATGGCGTGGGTCGGCGAACTTTGGCACAGTGGGTTCGTCGGCAGGGTGGTTCGCCGGCAGGGTGGCTGGCCGGCAGCGTGATTGCGCCCGAGGCGCGTCGAACATGACCGAGATTCTCCAAACCCCCGCGGCGCGGCTCGTCCTATGGTTGACGGTTGGCGCGATCTTGCTGGTGCTGGGTCTGTACGCCGTGAGCAAGGTGCGCGAAGGTAACGACGAGAAACGGGTGGGTGCCAACGAACTGCTCTCGAATTTTCGCGAATTGCACTCCCAGGGTGAGCTAAGCGACGACGAATACCGAACAATAAAGACAATGCTGGCGGCGCGCGTGCAGCAAGAGTTAAAGGATAAGGGGGACGAGGGTTAAGACGATTGTGACCGGACGACATCGGATTTCTTCCCGCCAGCGAAAACATCGGCCGCCTGCTCCGCGTACAAGGAACATGCGAGGCCCGCTCGAGCGACAACATTGAATACCCGTCACCCTGTTCCAGCCCGTGCGGGCCGGAGAAGGTTGGCAGCGAAAGGAGCTAGCATGCCCTCAAGTAGGGATGTGACCGGAGGTCGCCGTGGTGGAAGCACCACCAAGAAAAACGCTTTCTGCTCGTTCTGTCGCAAGAGCTATCGGGACGTCGGACCCCTCGTCGAAGGGCCGGGCGACGTCTACATCTGCGGCGAGTGCATCGAGCTTTGCCAGTCGATCCTCGATCAGGAGCGCCGCCGCCGCGGCACGAGCAAGCCGCTCTTCACCAAGATCCCATCGCCCCGCGAGATCATGGTGAAGCTCGATGAGTACGTCATCGGGCAGGAATTGGCCAAGAAGGTGCTCTCGGTCGCCGTCCACACGCACTACAAGCGGCTCATGCTCGTCAGCGAAGCCACCGACGTCGAAATCGACAAGTCGAACATCCTGTTGATCGGTCCGACCGGCTGCGGCAAGACGCTCTTGGCCCGGACGTTGGCCCGTTTGCTCAATGTCCCCTTCGCCATCGGCGACGCCACCACGCTCACCGAAGCCGGCTACGTGGGCGAGGACGTCGAGAATCTGCTGCTCAAGCTGCTCCACGCCGCCGACTTCGACCTGGAAAGCGCGCAGCGCGGCGTGCTCTACATCGACGAAATCGACAAAATCGGCAAGACCAGCCAGAACGTGTCGATCACCCGCGACGTGTCGGGCGAGGGCGTGCAGCAGGCGCTGCTGAAGATGTTGGAGGGGACCGTCGCCAACGTGCCGCCGCAGGGCGGGCGCAAGCACCCCGAACAGCAATACATCCAGATGGACACGAGCAACATCTTGTTCATCTGCGGCGGCACCTTCGTGGGCATCGAAAAGATCATCGCCAAGCGGCTCGGCCGCCGCACCATCGGCTTCGGACAGGAAACCGAAGGTCAGACCTCGGAAACCGATTTGGCCCGGTTGCTGCCCCAGGTCACCAGCGACGACATTCTCGAGTTTGGCTTGATTCCCGAACTGGTCGGTCGTTTGCCGGTCGTCTCGGCTCTCAAGCCGTTGGATATCGACGCCCTGGTGCGCGTGTTATCGGAGCCACGCAACGCCCTGGTGCGGCAGTACCAGAAGCTGTTCGAAATGGAGAGCGCGCAATTGAACTTCACGGACGCCGGTTTGCGGGCCGTGGCGGAACGCGCCCAAGAAAAAGAGACAGGCGCGCGGGGTCTGCGGTCGATTATTGAAGAGGTCATGCTCGACATCATGTTCGACTTGCCCGAGCAAGGCGGAGGCAAGAGCTACCTGATCACGCCCGAGGTGGTCACCGGACGCGAGCGGCTGTTTGCCTTGCCCGAACCAAAACACAAAAGCGCGTAACGTTCAATCCCAGCGCCCCGTGTCGCGTTTTGCCACGGTCCGCCGGGGGTCAAGTTCGCGCTCGTCAATCGAAACGAGCCTCGCACCAGCATCGGGTTGGTCCGGGGCTCGTTTTTTTCACCCCCTGCGCATCAGCCGCGGGCACGGTTCGCTACGAATTTGCTATACTACGAGCGAGTTGCTTGGACGGCCTCAATAAGATGTGTAGACGACCTCTAATGCCGGTGGCAAACAGGACCGATCAACTGCACTTGGCTGCAACCGATTTTCCCAGCCGCCGTCCGCGCCGGGTGGTTCGGTGATCATGAACGCTTCCCGCCGGATGATCCCTCAACGATGAGCCCCGACCGCAACCTTCTCTTGGGCATCCTCGCCATCCGCGGCGGGCTGGTGGAGCGCGCGGCGGTGGCGGCCGCGTTTCGCACCTGGGTTACGGATAAATCGCAAACGCTGGGCGCGTTGCTGGTGGCCCAGGGGGCCTTGACGCACGGACAGCTCGCGCGGTTGGAAACCCTGCTGGTCGAGGAGTTGGAGAAGCACGGCAACGATCCGGCGAAATCGCTGGCCGCCGCCAGTTCCTTCGATACGCTGGCCGCCGAGTTGGTAGAACTGGCCGATCCCGACCTGCGGCAGACGCTGGCCTGGATCGCGGCGGCCCGGCCCAAGCCCGACCGCTATGCGACACAGGTTCCACAAGACGTGGACCGGGATCCGGCGGTCTCGCGCAGCCGCTACCGGCCGTTACGCCCCCACGCCAAAGGAGGGCTGGGGGAAGTCTTTGTGGCCGACGACGAGGAACTGCACCGCGAAGTGGCGCTGAAGCAAATCCAGGAACGTCACGCCGACGACCAGTCCAGCCGGGCAAGGTTCCTGCTCGAAGCCGAAGTCACCGGCGGGCTCGAACACCCTGGCATCGTGCCCGTCTATGGATTGGGAACCTACGCCGACGGCCGACCCTACTACGCCATGCGCTTCATTCGCGGCACCAGCTTGCAAGAAGCCGTCGAACGCTTCCACTCGGTCGACCGCTCGCACGGCGACGGCGCGAAAGCGGATGTGCCGACCGGCGAAAGCGCCGTCGCGTTCCGAAAGCTCTTGGGCCGGCTGATCGACGTTTGCAACGCCATCGAGTACGCCCACTGCCGCGGCGTGGTCCATCGCGACATCAAGCCCGCCAACATCATGCTTGGCAAGTTCGGTGAAACGCTGGTCGTCGATTGGGGACTGGCCAAGCTCTTGGATCGGCCCGAAACGGCCTCGGCCGTCGACGAACGGCCGCTGTCGCCGGCATCGCTGGCCGGTTCAATGCCTACCATGATGGGCTCGGCGATCGGTACGCCACGCTACATGAGCCCCGAGCAGGCGGCGGGGCGGCTCGAACTGTTGGGGCCCGCCAGCGACGTGTATAGCCTGGGCGCCACGCTCTATTTTCTGTTGACCGGCGTCACGCCCTTTGAGGATCTCGACCTCGGAACGATCCTGCGGAAGGTGCAGCGGGGAGAGTTTCCGTCTCCCCGCAACGTCCGCAAATCGACGCCGATCGAACTCGACGCGATCTGCCTGAAGGCGATGGCCAACCAACCGGACGACCGTTACCGTTCGGCACGGGCGTTGGCCGACGATATCGAACATTGGCTGGCCGACGAGCCGGTGTCGGCCTTTCCTGAATCAGCGCCGCGGCGGCTGGCCCGCTGGGCGCGCCGGCACCGCTCCTGGACGCGGGCCGGGGCCGCGGCGCTCTCGCTGGTGGCCGTCGCGTCGGTGGTCGCCGCGCTCGTGGTCGACCGCGAGCGGCGCCGCGCGGATGAAAGCGCCGTTCGCGAGACCAAAGCGAAAGAGCGTGAGACGACGCAGCGAAAACACGCCGAGCACCAGGCCCGCGTGGCGAACGCCCTGCGGCTGGCGTCGCAGGCGCGCGAAATGCTGCAGCTTCAACCGCAACGCGGCCTGCTCCTGGCGGTCGAGGCGATTCGCACGTCGATCGCCGGCGGCGAGCCGCCCTTGGCGGAGGCCCAGCAGGTGCTCCGCGACTCTCTGGCGACGGTCGGCGGACGGCCCTTGGCCGGGCACGCGGATGCGCTTTGGACCACCGCGATCAGCCACGACGGCCGCTGGCTGGTCACCACCAGCTTCGACCAGACCGCGCGGCTCTGGGATCTAACGGCGGTTGATATCGCCGCGTCGGCTGTGGTGCTCCGCGGCCACGCGGGGCCCGTTTTCGCGGCGGCGTTCAGCGCCGGCGGCCGTTGGCTCGCCACCGGCGGCCAAGACGCGACCGCGCGGCTATGGGACTTATCGGCCACCGACCCGGCGGCAAAGCCCGTCGTCTTCACGGGCCACATGGCGGCGATCAATGCGGTGGCATTCAGCCCTGACGGCCATTGGCTTGCCACGGCGGCGAACGACCAGACGGCGCGACTTTGGAACCTGACGACCACTCCGCCCGGCGCGGCGTCGCTTGTGTTGAGCGGGCATGAAGGCGGCGTGGAAGCGGTCGCATTCACCCAAGACGGTCGACGCATGGTGACCGCCGGCGGCGATGGGACCGCCCGCGTGTGGGATCTGACCGCCGATCGACCGGCGGACGCGCAACATGTGCTGCGCGGGCATACGGGCCCGATCCTGAGCCTGGCCGTCAGTCCCGACGGCCGCTGGTTGGCGACGGCGGGGCAAGACCAAACCGCGCGGCTCTGGGATCTGTCGGCGGCGGACCCCGCGAGGTCGGCCGTCGTGTGCCAGGGGCACGCGGGCACGATCAACGCCCTGGCGATCAGTGCCGACAGCCACCGCCTAGCCACGGGCAGTTCGGACCAGACGGTGCGCGTCTGGGATCTGACGGCGCTCGACCCATCGTTGGACGCCAAGCTGTTCCATGGTGCTGAAGCGGCCGTTTATTGCATCGCTTTCAGTCGCGACGGTCGCCGGCTACTGGCCGGCGGCGAGGACAAGACGGTGTGCGTTTGGGAACTCGATGGAGCCGATCCCACGACGGCCACACACGTCTTGCGCGGGCATGACAGCGAGATTCGCGCGCTCGCGATCAGCCCCGACAGCCGACGGCTGGCTACCGCCAGCGCCGACGCGGCGGCGCGATGGTGGTCGCTCGACCGGCTCGACGAGACGGCGGCGCCGGTCGTCTTGGCCGGTCACACACGGCTGATTCACGCGCTGGCGGCGAGTCGCGACGGGCACTGGCTGGCCACGGCCGGCGCCGACAAGACCGCCCGCCTCTGGAACCTGATAGCCGCTGACCCCTCGGTTTCGCCGGTCGTGCTTGCCGGACATGAAGCCGGAGTTTGGGACGTCGCGTTCAGCCACGGCGGCCGATGGCTGGCGACGGCGGGGCACGATCATACGGTGCGTGTCTGGGATCTCCAGGCCGATGATCCCGCCAGGTCGCCCGTCGTCCTCACCGGGCACGAGGGCGCGGTATGGAAGGTCGGCTTCACTCCCGACGATCGCTGGCTTGCCAGCGCGAGCGCCGACAAGACGGCCCGGCTGTGGACCATGAACGCCAATCACCCCTCGGTCGCGCCCATCGTGCTGCGCGGTCACGACGACGAAGTGCTTTGCCTTGCCATCAGTGCCGACGGCCGCTGGCTGGTGACGGGCGGTCAGGAAGGGATTGCCCGCGCCTGGGACTTGACGGCCGGCGACCCATCGGCGGCGCCGTTCATCCTGCGCGGCCACGCCGACGCCATTCACGCGGCGGCCATCAGCCCCGACAGCCGCTGGCTCGTGACCGCCGGCGCCGACGCCACGAGCCGCGTTTGGGATCTGAACGCCGTCAACCCCGCCGCGGCGCCGGATGTGGTGGACGGCCACGCCGGCGCGATCATGGCGGTGGCATTCAGCGCCGACGGCAAATGGCTGGCGACGCCGGGCGCCGAGGCGACGGTGAGGCTCTGGAAAATGACCCCGCAAGGAATGCCGCGAGAATCGCTCTTCTTGCGCGGGCACCGAGACGTGGTTTCGTCGCTGGCGTTCAGTCCCGACGGTCAATGGCTGGCCACGGCCGGCGTCGACAAGACGGCCCGTCTATGGGATCTCACATCGCCCGAGCCGGGCCTGGCGCCCATCGTGCTGCGCGACCACGAGTCGGAGATTCTCGCCGCCCTGGTCAGCCCCGACGGCCGCTGGCTCGCGACCGGCGCCGAGGACGGCACGGCCGCTCTTTGGCACCTTCGGCTGGATGAGCTCATCGCCTTGGCACGCCGCGCCGCGGGCCGGGAACTGAGTGCCGATGAGCGGAAACTCTATCGGTTGCCGCAGACCGGATCGGCGGGGGAATCGCCCAATACGCCGGCGCCGGCCGACGAATAGCCGGTGCGATTGTAAAGTCCCCCACCAGCCGGGAATTCTAATTGTCGTCGACGGTACTTTTAGTTGTCGCTAATCACTTTTCCTTCGCCATCGCGGGCGAACAGAAGGGCCATCATCACCGAGATACACCAGACGATGAACAGCACCGCTTTCGATGCAAGGATGAAGGCCCGATTCGGCTGCGGAAGCCGGTGGCCAACTGGAAAGTGCGCTGGGGGATCGGCTGGGAAATCTAGTACGGGTGCGTTACCGCCAATCTCAATTTTTTTCGCACTCCCGTTGCTTCGCAACGTGCGTGCTGTATGTTTGAAAAAGACCCGAAACACCGAATCGGGCGATAAGTCACGTAGAACTGACCTAGAGCGTCCCACCATGCCGCGAACGCCGCCTACGATCGGCCCCGCTGACCTGCGGGTGAATGCGCCGATCGCCGCGCCACTCGTCGATCCGGCGTCGATTCGGTCGGTCGCGCGCGGCGAGGCGCTCGACGAGCCGGCGACCGTCGATGAACGTAGCCTGGTTCGATGGGCCTGGGGTACGATTCGCGCGTTGGCCGAATGGTTGTTCGGTGTGTTCTCGGTCGTGCTGGCCTTGTCGCTGTTGGCGACGTATCCGTTGTTGCAGATGCTTTCGCTGGGGTATCTGCTCGAATCGAGCGGCCGCGTCGCGCGGTCGGGCCGTTTACGCGATGGATTCGTCGGCGTCCGCAAGGCGGCCCGCGTGGGAAGCATCTTCTTTGGCGCATGGCTGGTGCTCTGGCCGCTGCGTTTCGCCTCGTCGATGGCCTCAGACGCCCGGCTGATTGAGCCCGACAGCCCCGCCGATCGGTTCTGGTCGACCGCGCTCGTCGCGCTGACCGTGCTCGTGGTGGTTCATGTGATGGGCGCCTGTTGGCGGGGCGGTAAGCTACGGCATTTCCTCCGGCCGCGGCCGGTCCAACTGGCCCGGCAAGTCTTGCGCCGCGGATCGTACGCCCAAGCCCGCGACGCAGTTTGGGAGTTCGTCGTGGGCCTGCGGCTGCCCTATTATTTTTGGCTCGGCTTGCGCGGCTTCGCCGGCGGCCTGATCTGGCTGTTTCCGCCGGTCACAATGCTGGCCTTGGGGCAGAAGGCGCCGGCCATCGGCTTCCTGGGCGCGCTGGCACTGATCGCGGTGTCGCTCTATTTACCGTTCGTTCAAACACGGTTCGCGGCCGAGGACCGTTTTCGGGCGATGTTCGAGATTCGCGGTGTACGCCGCGCGTTCCGCCGGGCGCCCGTGGCCTTCCTGCTGGCCTTGTTCGTGACGCTCTTGTTCGCCTTGCCGCTCTATCTGCTCAAGATCGAGATCATTCCGCGCGAGGCGGCCTGGCTGCCGAGCCTGGTGTTCGTCGTGTTCATCTTCCCGGCGCGGCTATTGACCGGCTGGGCGTACGGCTATGCGGCTCACCGCCCGCGCGATCGCAACTGGTTCTTGCGGCAGGCGGCGCGGCTGATGATGCTGCCGGTGGCCGCGTTCTACGTGTTGATCGTGTTCTTCACGCAGTACACGTCGTGGGATGGGATCGCCAGCCTCTACGAGCAGCACGCCTTCCTGGTGCCGGTGCCATTTTTGGGACTGTAGCCGGATTCGCAAGAATTCGGGGTCGCCAACCACAAAACAACCAACCAACGGCAGTTCCATGATCGTCCAACGCAGCCAGCCCGCTCGCGCCGTCGCCCACGCGATTTATATTCTTATCGGCCTTTCGTGGGCCGCCTCGGCAAAGGCGGCGCCGCCCAAGCTGCCGCACGCTCCGCCCGAACAGGCCCGCATGAGCGCGAGCCAGCTCGATGCGATCGACGCCGCAGTGGCCGCGGGCATCGCCGAGGGACAAATGCCCGGCTGCGTGGCGCTGGTCGCGAGGCAAGGGAAAATCGTGTTTCTCAAGGCGTACGGCCACCGCGGCCTTGAGCCCGACCCGGTCGAAATGACGACCGACACGCTTTTCGACCTCGCCTCGCTCACCAAGCCGATCGCCACGGCGACGAGCATCATGCTGCTTGTCGAACAGCGCCGGCTCATGCTCGACGACCCGATCGCGAAACATTGGCCCGAGTTCGGCCAACAAGATAAGGGGCGGATCACCGTCCGCCAACTCCTCACGCACCAGGGCGGGCTGATCGCCGACAACGACATCGAGGATTACGCCGACGGGCCCACGAAAGCCCTGGAGCGGATCGCCGCCGTCGCGCCCCAGGTCGAGCCGTGTACGCGGTTCATCTATAGCGACGTGGGGTTCATCGCGCTGGGCGAACTGGTCCGCCGGATCGCCGGGCAAAACCTGAATGGGTTCGCCGCCGAAAACATCTTCCAACCCTTGGGACTGGCCGAGACGGGCTTTCTGCCGTCCGGCGAGTCGCGCCGCCGGGCCGCCCCGACCGAACGCCGCGCCGGCGTTTGGATGCGCGGCGAAGTCCACGACCCGCGCTGCTTTGCCCTCGGTGGCGTGGCCGGTCACGCGGGCTTATTCTCCACGGCCGAGGAATTGGCCGTCTATGCCCAGATGCTCTTGAACCGCGGTGAGTACGCCGGAACGCGCGTGCTGTCGCCGGAAACCGTCGCCACCATGACGGCGCCCGAGGAAGTTCCCGGCGGCAGCATGCGGGCGCTCGGCTGGGATGTGCGAAGCGGCTACTCGTCGAATCGTGGGCAGGGCTTTTCCAAGACGGCGTTCGGGCACGGCGGATTCACGGGCACCTCGCTCTGGGTCGATCCGGAACTGGAGCTGATCGTGATCTTCCTCAGCAATCGGCTGCATCCCGACGGCAAAGGAAACGTGAACCCCTTGGCCGGCCGCATCGGCATGATCGCCGCCGCCGCGATCTCGCCCCCGGACGACAAGTCGCCCTTGGCACCTGAAAGCCTGCGAGGACAAGCAAAAGTTTCCCCGCTTCCTGCCGGAAGGGACGGTCGTCGTCTTCAAGACGGGCAGCCTTGACGACGTATGCACCGCCGCCGGCATTTTGTACACGCCCGGCGGCCCGCTCGCGCTGGTCGTGCTCACGGCCGAGAACGACGACCGCGTTCCGCGGCGCGGCGGCGATGGGCAATCGGCGTGGCTGGCGGTGTTTGCGCGGTCAGCTTCGACACGATGCCAGCAGTTCTTGCCAGTTTTTCACTTCGAGTAGTTGTTCACTGAGGAGTTCCAGTCGCTGGAGGTCTTCGATGGCTGTCAACGTCGCCGCCGAGCATTCGTCGGGAGGGCCGAAAAGTTTGCGGCCCTGCCGCAAGATGATCTTCCGCGCCTCCTCGACGCGCCCTTCGTCGAGAATTGCCATATAAGTGCTCGATTCTCGCATGGCTCGGACTCCTTGAAACAGTTGCATGGCTGCTTTCTTGTCGGGGACGCGCAGCCCGGTCAAAACGTACGCCGCTGTCAGCAGTCGACGTGCCTGGTCGGGTGGGGCCTCGCGTTGGAGCCGTTCGATCAAGCGTTGGATCACGTTCGCCAGGGCGTCGGCAAGTGCCACCTCATCGCACAACTTGCCCAGCGGGGCCAGCGGCAATAGTCCCAAGTCGCCGACGAGCAGTTGTTCAGCGGGCATCTCCCACAAGCGGATGACCTCGTACTAGAATTCGATCTTACCACGGCCGGGCCTTGGTGTGTAGGCCACCGCTCCGTTCAGGTTGGAATGGGCGGCCTCCCGTCGAAGCAGTACCACGATGGAATGGACAGGGACGTGGTATTCGCGGTGCAGCAGGACGTTATACGCCAGAATGTCGGCGTGCTTGGAAGCGGAGGCGCTGGCTTGGAAATCGAAGTGAACGATCTCGTGGAGCGTGTCGCCGACGCCGATCACCACGTCCGCCGATGCCGTGATTGTGGACAGGTCGACGTTGAGAAGGCGGAGCCGCTCGGCGGAAGGCGCGTCGAACGCGGCCAAGAATGCTCCCGGGTGCTCGCAGGCCAGATCTTTCAGGGCGGCGTCGAATGGCAGAGACATGATCGCGTCGGCAAGAGTAGAAACGGGAAAAGCGCCGCAACTCCTCGAAGCTGTGGTGGAATGGATTGGCCTCGGGCGGCAATCGTAGCCTTGAAGCGGGCAGTTGGTTTTTTTTCAACGGCCCCTAAAGCGCCGCGGCGACGGCCGCCTTCTCCATCCGGCTCTCGGCGCGCGCGGTGTCGATGGCGAGGTTCATGGTCACGCTCCAGCGGCCCGTGGCGTCGGCCTGGATGTGCCAGTGCGGAATCACGACGACCGATTGGTGTACCAACTCGAAGCCACCCTCCGATTGGCTCACGGTCTCGATCGGATAGGTCCAAATCGATCCCAGGCAGCTCGAACGCAAGTTCAACTCGATCCCCAGCCACTCGTCAACCAGGCCGATCGCGCCGATGTGGTTCAGGTCAAGCTGACGGCCAAGCTGGCCGAGGCGGCGCTGGCCGCCGTCGTGGAAGTAACGGTCGTCGCAGCCCGAGGGTAAGCCGGCAAAATTGAACTCGACTCCAAAGTGGAACGGCATGCCCGGCGCTAAGCCTTCGAGAAGGTAGGCGATCTCCAGCGCGGAACTGCCGGCCGAAAGCGTGATGCCCTTGGTGATCTTGATCGGCTGTCCGCCAGCGGTCCCCTGCCGCGTGAGCTGCACCTGGATGCGGTTGGGATTGCGCCGCACGCGTGCTTCGTACGCGCCGGCGACGAAATCGCCCAACTCGCGCGCCTGGCCGCCGGCCACCGCGGTGAGCGTGGCCTCGCCATCGAAGAAATGGTCCAAAAGGCTCTTGCGCGGGTAGGCGTCGTACTGCACGCGCTGGTCGAGCCCCGGCTG
Organism: Pirellulales bacterium; assembly: GCA_035531595.1. Taxonomy (GTDB): domain Bacteria; phylum Planctomycetota; class Planctomycetia; order Pirellulales; family JAICIG01; genus DATKSN01. The sequence continues at coordinate 12,499 of DATKSN010000232.1, forward strand.
TTTGAAGACGACGCGCTCGTGGATGCTGGCCATGTGGCCGTTGGCGCCGCTTGGGCCGGCAAGCACCTTGCGATGGTAGGCTTCCGCGCGGCGGGCCAGCGTGGCCAGCAGGTTGTGACAGATCGAACGCACGTCGAGTTCGTACAACTCGCCGCCCCGATAGGGCGAGATCAAGGTCGCCAGCTTGTCGTTGGCCAGGAACACCTCTTGCCGGGCGTCGAGGTTGAAGTCGCCCGGCGTGGCTTCGACCCAAGGCTCGACGCGATCGAGGGCGCGGTCCAGCAGGTTGTCGGCGGCGATCAGGTGATTGTAGACCGCGTTTCGCAAGTGCGGCAGGTAGATGCCGCCGAAGGCGCCGTGCCAATAGGCGCAATTGCACTGGCCGCGGTACAGCTCGGTGCGGGCGGCTTCGACCAACTCGTGATCGAGGTGCGATTCCTCGGCCGCGGCCAGCTTCTGGCTGACCATCAGCATCCGCGTGTACATCTCGTCGCTTTCGGGGTACTTGACCTTGAAGTTCCGCCAGAAGCCCCCCTTGACGAATTGCGACAGCGAGGGCCAGCGTGGATCGTGCTCCAGCTCGTGCCGCAGCCGTTCGTATTCGATCAACTGGTCGGCCGGCAATGCCCACTCGGTCATCTCGCGATAGCTGGCGTCGGGCAGGTAGATCTTGCCGGCGGGCGGCACGTTGTCGACCGCCTCGCCGAGCGTCGTGACCCGCAGCCAGCTTTCGTTGGCCACCAGGAGATCGAGGAACTGGCTGAGCCAGCCGTTGGTGTAGACGTGTTTGTGCGTTTCGGGCCAGGTGCCGAACTTCTCGCCGTCGTCGCCGAATACCACCACCGAGCCGGGCCGCTGCTCGCCGATCCAACGCAGGTAGTCGATCGTCTCCCGCGGCTCGGCGAAGGGAATCGTGTAGCGGAGCCGCTCGCTGCCCGGAAACACCGCCAGCAAGTGCCCGTCGTCCTCCGTCACGTAGTAGCCGTCCAACTGGCTCGTGGTCAGGCCGGCGTTCTTGAAGTGGTAGTCGTCGAGCACCGTGTACTGGATGCCGGCCGCGGCCAGGTCGGCGGTGAGCGATTGCTCCCAGACGCGTTCGGGAATCCAGGCCCCGCGGACCTTCGTCTCCAGACGCTGTTCGAGCCAGTGGGTGTATGCCTTGATCTGGCCCACGCGGTCGCGGCGAGGGATCATCGGCAGGATCGCCTCGTAGAACGTGCCGCCGATGATTTCAATTCGCCCCGCGGCCACCAGTTCGGCCAGGCGGTCGAGGTACTCGGGGTGGGCCGTGGCCAGCCACTCCATCAGCGAGCCGCTGGTGTGCAGGGCGATCTTGAGCGTCGGATAACGCTCGAAGACGTCGAGGAACGGCCGGTAACTGTCCTGGTAGGCATGCTCCATCACGCCCGTGAAGTTGCCGATGGGCTGATGGTTGTGAAGAGCCAGGACGAAACGAACGGTGTGCGACATGAGGGGTGAGGGGTGAGGGGTGAGGGGGGTGAGGGGTGAGGGGTGAGGGGTGAGGGGTGAGGGGTTCCAGCGGCCGACGATCGGATCCTTGCGTAGATCAGGCATATCCAATCCATCATAAGGGTTCAGGGCCGGTTTGGTGAAGGGCAATTGGGCGGAAGGGCTCATGACACGATCGCTCGTCGGCGGCTCACGTAGTCCCATACGACGTAGCGGTCCAAATCCTTGCCGGCGGTGAAGAACACCCGCCCCTTGGTCGATTCGGCCAGCTTGTGGGCGAAGCGCACGTCTTCGACCGACTGCGACCAGCTTTGCAGCAGGAACAGGTTGATCGTGATCCCCTCGCGGCGGCAAAGCTGCCCCTCGCGCAGTGTGGCGAGTTCGGTTCGCGGGTCGGGCGGATAGAGCAGGTACAGCAGTTGGCCCTCGAAGTGCGCCGTGGGCAGTCCGTCTGTGATCAAGATCACCTGCCGGTTCGGCGTGTCTTGCGACGACAGGAACTTGCGCGCCAATTGCAAGCCGTGCTGGATGTTCGTGAAGTGCGGCGGAATGTGCATCTCGCTGATGTCCTCGCGGCTCATATCCGCTTTGAGCCGCACGATGGGGTCGAACACCGTGACCGGCTTGGGCATCAGATGCACGATTTCGCCGGCCGGTCGCGGTTTGGCGAAGGTGAACATCTCGATGAACTGCAGGAAGTCGCCGGGGTACTCGCGGCGGATCAGCGCGTCGAGCGCCAGCCCCATGCGCTTGACGTTCACGTACAAGCCGCCGTAGCGCATCGAGCCGCTCATGTCCATCAGCACGACCGTGGCGCACTTGGGCGTGTTGCGGGTGCGGTGGATTTCGATGTCTTCGGGCTTCATCCGCACCGGCAGCCCTGGACCTGAGCGGAGCATGGCGTTGGTCAGCGAGGCCGGGATGTCCATATTCGCCACCGAGTCGCCGAATTCGTAGGCCTTGGTGTGTTGCAACTCGACCGCTCCTTCGCCCACGATCGGCCCGCTGTGCCGGCCGCTGCGCGAGGCGGACAGTTGACTGAAGATCTGCTCCAGCAGTTTGCCCTGGAACAGCCGGTACGCCTTGGGCGTCAGTTGGAAACCGCGTCGCGTGCGCTCCAGACCCTGCTGTTCGGCCAACTCGCGGACGTAGTCCTCGATCTGTTGCTGCAACGCGTTGAGCTTTTCGATATCGCCCGGCTCCGCGTAGCGGGCCAGTTCCTCGACGTCGATCACGCCGATCTGCGCCGTCTTGGCGGCTTCTTCCAGTTGCTTGAGCAGCTTGTCGATCTGCTCCAACTCCTCCTTCACCTCCAGTGCTTGGGGAATGGTGAGCGGCGCGCGGCCGGTGAACTCGTACTTGGCGGCCAGTTCGTCAACCTGGTATTTGTCGCCCAGACGGTCGACCAATTGGACCAGGTCGCGGGCGAAGGCCGAGCGTTCGCCCCCGGCTCGATACCAGAGTTGCTCCAGTTCGCGCAATTGCTCGTCGTCGAATGCGCGCTGGAATTGCGGCCGCAGCGACTTGGGCGGCAGGAGTTTTTCGCCCGTGTCGCGGTATTGGCGGCGGGCTTCCTCGCGAACGCGCTTCGTTTCGTACTTTGCCAGGATGCGCCGCTTGCGTTCCAACAGCATCTCGCGCAGGGCGTCGAGGCTCGGCCCGAGGCCGGCGATCTGGCTGGGGTCGAGGTGAATCGCGCGGGCCAGTTCCTCCTCGGTCAGTTCGCGCAGGCTGCCGTAGGCCAGCATGTGGTCGAAAGCCGACGACACCACATCCGGTGGCGGCTCGGTCGGGCTGGGGAACGTCTTGGGGTCGTACCGCTGGTAGGTATGGATCACGCCGCCCAGTTGCTGGCGAGTCGGCATTGGGGTGCTCCAGGGTCGCGGGATCGTGCCTTTCTACTGTATATTTCGCGCGGTCGACAATGACCACGAGAAGGTGGTGGCTGGCGGCGGAGCGTAAGCGATGCCCGGCTAGGCTAGATAGCGACCGCGGCATCGCTTAGGCCCGGGGCGCCTAGGCTCTGCCCCAGCCACCGTGAATATCTCATTCTCGGCCGCGTGTAGTATAGCGGATCTGGCGGGCAATTGACGCGGGCAACGGCCCGTTGTTCAATAAACGCTCTTCTCGGGCCCACGACCGCGGGGATTCCCCGGATAAATCATGAATCCGAAAGTCTAGGGTGAAACTCATGATCATCGATCCGATCATTGCCGAAATTCGCGGGATCCGTGAGGCCCATGCCAAGAAATTCAACTACGACCTAGGCGCCATGGTCCGCGACCTGCAGGCCCGTCAGGCGCAAAGCGGTCACCCGCTGGTGTCGTTCGTTGGCCAACCTACCGTGCCACCTGTGGCGACGATGCCCGTCGCTGAAGCGGCCAGGTCCGAGGCGTGCGAATCTTGATAGGGCCTCTTTGGGGCCGTTATCCGGCCGCGCCATAGGCGGAGAATCCGCCCGCGCGATCGGCTGTTCGGTTCAGGGAGGTTAAACATCATGGCCGGTTCGCGCCGCCCCTTCGGGGCGGAAAACCGTAAAAAAAGCGTCCTGGGGCTGGCGCCCCAGGCTTGATGCCATCGCCGCTTCGCGGCGGACACGTTGTGCCAACTTCACGCCATGAAACGCCGCTTGAGCGCGGGCTTTCCGCCCCGCAGGGGCGCGGGCGTACAGCCTGGGGCGCCAGCCCCAGGAATGTCCCGCGAAGAATGTCGACCGCCCCGAAGGGGCGGTGTCGCGGTAGGGTGTTGAGCAACGATTCAAATGCGCTTCGCTTTCCGCTCAACGGGGCGAAACCCGCCTCGCGTTACGCGCCTTGCTTGCGCCGCCGGTTCGTGTCGAAGCCGTTAGTGGAGACGTCCGTACCACAATCAATCCGGCGGTTCGTGGCGATGGATGGTCGCGCGTCACGCCAGGTGCCGCCCCTTCCGGGCGAACGACTGGTTTTTCCGCGATGCCTACCAGGGGCAACGCCCCTGGACGGACCCCCGCATTCTATTTGTCGAGCCCCAACGGGGCGCGCCGGCCGCCTTCGGACTTTGGATGTCTTTAATCGCGGCGCCCACGCAAACGCTGCTTGCCCCTCTCCAAACAACGCGACGCCCATCGTGTGCAGCCGTTCGCTGGCATGGTAAAAGTCGACAATCCACTGCCAATCGAGCCGCTTGCCTATTGACCTCCCGCAAGAAGCGATGCTCATCGCGGTTCTGTTGCGAGTGGCGGCTTTCCGGGGGGACGTTGCGGCGACGAAGAAATATGTGTTCAGCGCATTGAAGGCCGACTTGGATGTCGACACGGAAGGCGCGGCGGACGAGCGCGGGGGCTACGTTAAGTTTCGCACGGAACTGTATGGGGCGATTGGACCGTGCATTGAAAGCTGTTCCGATGCCCGTGACGTCGCGGATCTCATCGGCAACACAAAGCGGCTGACGTCGCTCGCCCTCAAGGCGCCATGTGGCGACAAGTTGGCAGGAATGCGACACGCCGCCTTGGCCAACTCCTTGGCGTCGGAGGCGGCATATATCACGTCGTCGCACGGGAAAATAGAAGAGGCGCGAGAGTTGCTCGCTCTAGTGGAGAGGCTCTGCCGTAACTGTGAAGCTTTGGGCGAGGAGTCGCCTGAATATCGTGGAACGATGGTGAATTATGATATCGGCCGCTTCAGGTTATCCATCGCCGAGGGCAAGGTCGGCAATGCGACGAAGCATTTGATGGATATCGTTGCGAACCTCCGAGCGTTGTCCAAAACCGGCGACTTTGAGTTGAAGGTGAGGGCCAAGATGTTGCTCGCCAAGTACCGGCTAATTTCCCAAGTTTGCGACGCTGCTGGTTGGCATGCCACGTCCGGAGAATTGGTGGCCCATTTGTACAAGACCGACGACATCTGCGCCGTCATCAACGTCGCTCTTGGGATTGAGCGTGTCGCAGAAAGCATTTCGCACTCGTTGTCGCAAGCGGAGATTGACTCATTGCGCAAGGCGGCGGAGGGCGTGACGAAAATAGGTGCGGGCAAACCGATCTTGCTTTGGCTGGCCGCGGACGGATACTCCGCGTGCGCGTGGGCGTCGTTGCCGCCGGGCCCCGTCTGGTCCCTCAAGGCCGATAAACGGAAGCCAGCGAAGCCAGATTTGACGAATGCCCTAGAGATCATGCGAGAAGCCGTCGAGCTGGCGACGAATGGCCTGGCGGATGACCGGGAAACGATCAACGCCCCGCGGGTCGGACAAAGCTTGACGATGCTTTTGGCGGAAGTTCTCGATCCTAAGGGCGCTCGGAAGATTTGGAGTCTCTTCCCGCGACTCGCTTCGCCAGAAACGGTTGCGGCGCCTTGAGCACGCCCGAGCATATGGCATGGCCCGTCAATGTAGTAGGCACACTCCGTGTGCCGTAACCTTCGGCGGGTGTACGTCGGAAGGCGGAAAGCTAGGCTCGGCGGCGCGTCCAGGCAGCCCCCGTAGCCGCGGGGCTCCGTGACGGGGGCCGTCAGACCGATCGCCAGAGGCGACCAGCGATGTCCGCCACGGAGTGTCGGAGCTACGCGGAACGGGACCCGCGTGGTATCGGAGCGGGCGGGCATCGTGGCCGAGCGGATCAGCGGCACGTCGCCGTTGGTGCCGTAATCGGCCACCGCCTGCTGGCGGCTGATCGCGTCGGGATATTGGGCCGCATAGGTCACGCGGGCTTGCGGCTGCGCGCCGCCGGGCTGGGTCAACGGGCCCGTGCCCGTCGCGTCGTGGAAACGCTGGCGCGAGGTCGTTTGGATGTTGTTGCTCGCCTCGTCCCAGGCGGTTTCGACCTGTTCAACGATCGTAGCTCCGGTGATACTCACGGCCTGGGCGTAGCTGATCGGCCCCGAGTAATAGCCCACGTACTGCGCGGTCTGCCGGGACAGCGCGTCGAATACCGATATGGAAAAGGCGCTGGAGCCGGCGGGAAGCCGCATCAAGACGTTGCTGGATGGGTCGTACCAGGTGTTGTCGACGAGCGCATTGCCCACGGTGCCGGTGGTGGGATCAACGGCGTAGCGGATGTTCTGATAGGCGCGGCCGCGATCGTCGTAATTGACCGCGGCGCGGCCGATGAGGTTGCCGGTGGCCTGCGCGTGGCGATCGTCTTGTTCTGCCGGCCGAGCGAATCGAAGCCAAAATCCTGCTCATTATAGTTCGTGCCTTCCGCGCCGCCGCCGCTGGCCGGAATGGCGAAGTAAACCTGCGTGGCCGTGAGCTGATCGTTGTCGCTGAAGACATTGTGCGTCCAGCGGACGTAGCTCGATTGGGCGAACGTGTCGGTCGGCAGCAGCGGGCCGGCGGTGCTGGCGCGCGTGGCCGAAACCTGGTCGGTCATGTTGCCGTCGCCGTCCAAGATGGTGATCGAGACGGGGTTGACCAGCGTGAAGGTGTAGTTGGGGGCCGTGCCGACGGCGCAGCCTTGCGCCGTGCGCACTTGGTGATTCACGTCGTCCCAAACGGTCCAGGCGGCGGTGCGGACCACGGTGGCCACGCCGCCGACATCGACCGTGTGCGAGGGATCAAGCGTTTCCGTGGTGCGGCCCAGATTATCGAGCGTGAAGTCGCTGACGAGCGCCGTGCCCGTCGCGTCGTCGATGCGCTGCGAAACGCCGCCGGTGACCACGTCGACCGTGAAATTCGTTACCACCCCGCGCTCATCGGCGATCGAAGCGGCATTGCCCCAGGCGTCGAATTGCTCGACGCGGCTCTCGGCCACGCCCGAACCGTTCTGGCCGGCGGGCACGACCGGCCAGGTGGTGGTCCGCTGCTGGACCGCCGTCGCGCCGGAAAAGAACGTGTAGCCGTAGCTCGTCAGCAGGGGCGGGGAAGCGTCGCCCCCACTGGAGAGTTGCTTCAAAATCACGTCGGCGACGTAGTTGGAGTAGACCGTGTTCGTGGCGCCGTCGGGACGTGTCTCGACCGTCTTGGTTTTCCATTTGTCGTAATCGTCGAAATAGCCGGGGTTCGCGTTGGTGGCGAAGGCGAACGTGAAGGAGTAAAGGCCGCCATCGGTGGTCTCGTTCGTAACATGGCGCTCGGCGTCGTACTCCAGGTAAAGATCGGCGAACCCGGCCAATTGGGCGTCCGTCGGGGTGATGGGATTCAGCCCGGCGACGACCATCCGCGCGTAGGCGGCGCCGCCCACGACGTATTTGAGGCAGTGCGCCAGCGCGCCGCCGCCGGTCGTCGTCCAAGAGCGATAATAGTCTTTATCCATGGTCCGTCTTGCGGTATTCGGTCGAGCTCTTGGTGGTCTTACGGCGCTCGGCGCCCGAGGCGTCATCGCGGATGGATTCGTTATCGGCCATGGTTTCGGCTCCTCAACAGGGGGCAGCGCGTCGGAAAGCCAGCCCGTTCAGTGCCGCAGCAGGAACTCGTTCGAGTTCACCAGCGCGTGCTGCAAATCGTGCAGCCCCTCGGCCCGGTCGGCCAACGACGCGACGTGGTCGGCGACGAGCTTTTGTTCTTCAGGCGTCGGGCGGCGGCTGAGCGTGGCCAGGTACATCCGCTCGACGATCGCCGGCGTCTCCAAACCGGCGGCCAGCCAGTGCCCCAGCAAGCTGTCGCTCGACTTGACCTTGGCCACCACGGCGGGATTGTTCAACAAGTGCAGCACCTGGGCCAACGCAGGGTCTTCCTCGCGGGAACACTCGCAGACCGCGTCGCGCACCGGCTTGGAGAACGCCTTGAGAAAATGGTGATCCACGCCCCCCTCGGCCAGCTCGATGGCCCGCGTGCCGGCCGGGTAGCCGGGAAACGATTCGGGCAAGCCCGTCGCCGACGAAATCGCGTCGAGAATCTGCTCCGCCGTGAGCATGCGAACGATCGCGCGCGTGAAATAAGGCGCCGCATCGGCCGCTTCGGGCGATACGTCAGCCGGCGGCTCGGAACTCAACTGGTAGGTGTTCGAATTCAAAATCACGCGAATGATCGGCTTGACCCGGAAGCCGCCGCGCGAGAATTCCTCGGCCAGGGCGTCGAGCAAATCGGCGTTCGAGGCGGGGTTCGTGTCGCGGAAATCGTCGATCGGCTCGACCAGCCCGCGACCCAGCAGGTGATACCAGATGCGATTCACCGTCGCGCGGCTGAACCAGCGATTGTCGGGCCGCGTGAGCCAGGTCGCGAGCCGCCGGCGGCGGTCGTCGTCGGCCGTCAGCTCGCCGGCCGGCTCGCCAAACGCCGCCGGCGCGACGGGCTTGTTGCGCCCGGGGTGGTTGACTTCGCCGCCGCGATCGAGGTAGACCACTTCATCGTCCAGGCCGAACTGCTGTCGCTTGAACTTCACGCGGGCGAAATAAGCGGCCAGGCCGTAGTAGTCGTCCTGAGTGATCGCCTCGAAGGGATGGTTGTGGCACTTGGCACACTGAATGCGGACGCCAAGGAACAGTTGAGCGGCCGTCTCGGCGGCCTCCTCCGGCGTGCGCGAGACGCGGTGGAAATTGGCCGCCGGCTTGTAAAGCGTGTTTCCCAGACTGGTCAACGTTTCGCGGGCAAACTCGTCGAAGGGGCGGTCGGCGGCGAAGACAGCCACCAGGTAGCGATGGAAACTGTGCAAGCCGCGCTCGCTCACCGTGGCCCGGTTGCCGCGCATCACGTCGGCCCACTTCAGCGCCCAGAACTGGGCGAACTCGTTGCGCGCGAGCAGCCCCTCGATGAGGCTGGCCCGGCGATCGCGGTCGGTCGAGTCGAGGAACGCGCGGGCTTCGGCCTCCGTGGGCAACGTGCCGATCGCGTCCAGATAAACCCGCCGCAGGAACACCGCGTCGGTGGCGAGCGGCGCGGGGCTGAGCTGCAAATCGCGATCCTTGGCGAAGACCAGCTTGTCGACGTAGTTCACCTCGGGCGGACCAACAAACACGTACTTGGGATCGCGCCGCACGTACGACAGCCGCGCCGGGGCGATCTGGTCGAGATAGCGCACCAGCACGGTGCCTTCGGCCGCGCGGCTGAACTCGACCTGACCTTCGGGCGTGACCGTGAGCGCCGTGTCGTGGTTCGTCGTGAACACGGCCAGGTCGCTCACGTCGCGCGTCGAACCATCGGCGAAGTGCGCGCGGGCGACCAGTTGCTGCCGGGGATGCGCCCCATGCAGCCGCCGCTGGTCCGGCAGAACCTCGAGCCTGGCCAGCTTCCGTTGGCCGCCCGTGTCGCGGCAGCCCTGGCCGATCCAGGTCCGCAGCGTGCGATAGGCGGCCTCGGTTTCACGGAAGCGCGTGCCGCCCTTGTGAGCGATACGCCCGGCCCCCTTCAACAAGATCAGGCTCTCCGCGGGCGAAAGCACGTTGGTGCGACGGCCACCTTGTTCATGGGTCAACGTGGTGAAATCGAGGTCCGGGTTGAAACCGCGAAGGCTGAGGCGGAAGCCGTTCTTGCCCTGCGGCGAGCCGTGGCACGACCCTTGATTGCAGCCGGCCCGGCCCAGCGCGGCGATCACGTCGGTGCGGAACTCGACCGGGTCGCCCTCGGCAAAGTCGCGGACGACCACTCGCGCGCGGCTTTCCAGCGCGCCGTGCTTGGCGACGATCGTCGTCGCGCCGTCGCCGCGCGGAACCACCAGCCCCTCGGCCGTGACCAGCGCCACACCTTGGTCGAGGCTCTGGTACGTCGCCTGCCGCGTCACATCGGCCTCGCCCTGTTCGGGAAAGCCGGCTGTCGCCAGGAGTTGCTGTTTCGCCCGCGCGCCTTGCAATGCAAACTCGAACGGTACGATTGAAAACGTCGCGGGCGTCTCGTCGGCCAACGAGGGACTGGCCGGAAGAAAGAGCGAGAGCAGTGCCAAGCGGGACAACATCCGCCTGTGGCGTCTGTTTCGAGCATGAGAAGCTGGTTGCTGACGCTGGCTCGTCGCGTTCGTCATCGTCATTCTTTCAGAAGCCGTTCGGCTGGAATTGCCCTCGGACATTATACCAGCCGGCAGGGGCCGCGCCACGGCCCGAACGAGCCCATTCGCCAAATTGAGCTTGGGACGAAATCCGCCGAAGGGAGGATGGATACGGCCCACCGGCAGCAGTTTCGGAAAGCGCGGAAAGCGCGGGCCCCTTGACTGTGGATATCCTGTCTTGATAGCCTGAAGATCGTGCCACATTGCTTGGCGATTTCCGGAAAGCTCCTCCATGTCCGCCTCCAATCCGCCGCCGCCATCCGGTGGAACGCCGCCCGACGTGGCATTGCCTTTGGGCCCTAGCGACCGGGGCATCGCTTAGGCTCTGCCCCAGCCACCGTGAATGTCTGATTCTCGACCGCGATCATTCAAACAATGACCATTACCGAGAACGACCAACCTGGCTCGCGGCCGGGCCGCGTGACCGTCGCGCTGGTGCAGATGAGTTGCAGCGAGGCGAAAGCGGCGAACGTCGACAAGGCCGTTACGCGCATCGGCGAGGCCGCCGCGGCCGGCGCCCAGATCGTCTGCTTGCAGGAGTTGTTCGCGGGCTTTTATCCTTGCCAGTCGGAAGACCACGCCCGCTTCGCCGAGGCGGAGCCCATTCCCGGCCCGACGAGCGACGCCTTGGCCGGCGCCGCGCGGCGACACGGAGTGGCCGTGGTCGGTTCAATCTTCGAGCGGCGGGCGGCCGGCTTGTACCACAACACGGCCGTCATCTTCGACGCCGACGGCCGGCAAACCGGGCTGTACCGCAAAATGCACATCCCCGACGACCCGCTCTATTACGAGAAGTTCTACTTCACGCCCGGCGACCTGGGTTTTTCGAGCTGCCCCACACGGTTCGGCCTCGTGGGAGTCTGCGTCTGCTGGGACCAGTGGTATCCCGAGGCGGCACGCCTGACGGCGATGGCGGGAGCGGAGATTATTTTCTATCCTACCGCGATCGGCTGGCACCCCAGCGAAAAGGTTGAATACGGCGCCAGCCAGCACTCCGCCTGGGAGACGATGATGCGCAGCCACGCGATCGCCAACGGCGTGTTCGTCGCGGCCGTGAACCGGACGGGCATGGAAGGGAACATCGAATTCTGGGGCGCGTCGTTCGTCGCCGATCCCAACGGCAATGTGTTGGCCCGCGGCAGCCACGAGCACGAGGAGACGCTCCTGGTCGATTGCAACCTCGACCAGATCGACGTCGTGCGGACGCACTGGCCATTCCTCCGCGACCGGCGGATCGACGCCTACGGGGATCTGCTGAAACGATACCGGGATTGAGGGCCCACGCCAAAATCGCCCTGTGGTGCGGGCGTCCCGCCTGCCTGGCGGTTTTGGGATAGGCCCTTGAAGACCTCCGCCGAAGCGGGCCGCAAGGGGCGCCGAAGCAATGGCTCGACGCCCAAACGCCCACCTCACAGTTCAGCGACGAAATCCTGGCAGGTCAATGCCCGGACGCCCGGCGCCAACGCCTGAGTCGCAGACGCCGTTTTGGACTTCTGATGGACAACGAACATTTCGACCGGCGCATTTCGCGGCTCCCGTTTGTTGAAGGCCGCCGCCAGCCGTAACATCGGCGCGGCGGCGGCGGGACTGACGGACCGCGCGGCCTTGCACTCGACGAGCGCCACCTTACCACCGGCGCGCGGAAGCAGAAAGTCGACTTCGAGCCCTTGTTCGTCGCGGAAGTAATAAATCTCCGGACGTTGGCCGCGATGGACTTGCGCCTTGGTCAGTTCGCCGGCGACGAACCCTTCAAACAACGCGCCTAGGAACGGCGATTTCGCCAATTCGGCCGCGGAGTCGATCCCTAAAAGGTGACAGGCCAGCCCCGAATCGGCGAAATAGACCTTGGGGGACTTGATTAATCGCTTGCCGAGGTTTACGTAAAAAGGCGGCACGATGAGAATCTGCGCCGTCGTTTCCAGCACGCCCAGCCATTGGGTGATCGTGGGTACGCTGACTCCCAGGGGGGCGGCCAGGTCCGACTTGTTGAGGATCTGTCCGTGGCGGGCGGCCAGGATCGCGAGGAACCGGCGAAACGTGGCCAGGTCTTTGACCGCGGTCACCGCGCGCACGTCGCGCTCGAGGTAAGTCTGCACGAACGAGCTGAACCACAATCGAGCGGCCGCCGGGCGCGCCACGACCTCGGGGTAACCCCCGCGGAACAAGCTCACCTTGCGACTCTCGCGCACCGAGAAAGGGCGCAGTTGCAACACGGCCGCGCGACCCGCCATCGATTCCGTTACCCCGTGCATCAAAGGCGCCTCCTGGGAGCCGGTGAGAAACCACTGTCCCGTCCGTCGCGGCTTTCCGTCGATGCGGGCCCGCACCAGGGCGAAGACTTCCGGCACATGTTGCACTTCGTCGAGAACCACAGGGGTCTTCACCGCATCGAGAAAGCCGTGCGGGTCGGCGCGTAAACGAGCGACGAGGTTGGGATCTTCGAGCAAGAAATAGCCGGCCTTGGGCAGCAAGTGCCGTAGCAACCACGTCTTGCCGGCGCGTCGCGGGCCGGTCAGCACCACGGCGGGGAAGTTCTTGGCCGCCTGCCGCAGCGGTCCTTCCAGTTCTCGATGGATGTATCGCATAATTGAGAATTCTAAGGTGGCACTTTAGGATTCTCAATAGGCGTTGGGGCCGGCGGGGTCACGACCAAGACTCCATATGGCCGCCGACGCGCTGGATCGCGACCACCTATTTTGGGCATGGCTCTTCCGTTGGAATTCGCGTGAAGTTACTCTGAATTCCTTTGCGCTGATTGCCAGGTTCCTTGAGAAGCTGCTCGACGCCGCAAAGAAGCAGCACCGTTTTCAAGATCATGCGGATTGTCGATGAGGATGAGGAATGGAAATGCAATCCGAAATCAGCAATCCGAAATCCGCAATTCCTTCCCTGCTCGGCTACCGCATGCCGGCGGAGTGGGAACCGCACGCGGCGACCTGGCTTGCGTGGCCCCACAACCGCGAGAGCTGGCCGGGGGCCTTCGAGCCGATTCCCGGCGTGTGGGCTGAACTGGTCCGCGCCCTGGCCGCGGTGGAAGCGGTCCATGTGCTGGCCGGCGGCGACGAGGTCATGAGCGAAGCTCGGCGGATGGTGGGCCATCTGCCGCGAGTCACGCTGCACGACATCGCGACGAACGACGCTTGGATTCGCGACCACGGGCCCACGTTCCTCGTCGGGGCGCCTGGTTCGCCGCCCGCCCTGGTCCATTGGGGCTACAACGCTTGGGGCGGCAAATACCCACCGTTCGACCGCGACCAACAGGTGCCGCGACTCATCGCCGAGTCGCTCGGGTATCGGCGCTACGAGCCGGGCATCGTATTGGAAGGAGGGGCGATCGACGTGAATGGGCAAGGATCGCTCTTGACCACCGAGCAGTGCCTCTTGAACCGCAATCGCAACCCTGGCCTCTCGCGCGCCGACATCGAGCGTTACCTGGCCGACTACCTGGCCGCGCGGCATGTGATCTGGTTGGGCGAGGGGATCGCCGGCGACGACACCGACGGACACATCGACGAGCTGGCTCGCTTTGTCGCCGAGCGGGTCGTCGTGGCGGCGGTCGAGCAAGACCCGGTCGACGCGAACTACGCCGCCTTGCAAGACAATCTCCGCCGGCTCCGCGCCGCTGGCGACGCCCAGGGGCGGTCGTTGGAGATCGTGCCGCTGCCGATGCCGCTGCCGTTATTCCAGGGCGAGCGGCGCTTGCCGGCGAGCTACATGAACTTCTACGTCGCCAACGGCCTGGTCGTCGCGCCGCAATACGGCGACCCGGCCGATGGCCCGGTCTTGGAGACTTTGGCGAAGCTCTTTTCCGGCCGGCGGATCGCCGGTCAACGAGCGGTCGACCTGGCCTGGGGGCTGGGCGCCTTTCATTGCATTACGCAGCAGCAGCCATAGAAGTCCGTATGGCAGCTTGGAAACGTTGGAAACCGGCCAGAATCAACTTTCTCTCCGCCGCGCCTGCACCGCGGCCCATTGACGATCGGCTTCGGCCAGTGGGGCCAGGGGCGGTTGGCGGTACTCGATCAATGCTCCGTAATCGCCGCGCTCGAAGGCTGCGACGAACGCCGCTCGAAAATCAACGTACACGTCGGGATCGGGCGCGGCGAGCGGAACCGGGAGACTCGGCAGCTCTTGACGAACCGTCCATCCGTAGACATCTCCATTGGGCCGCCGCTCACTACGGGAAACAAAAGCATAATCATCGGCGACGGGCATTGCCGGCGACGAGGCAACTCGCTCACCTCCGACGAGCAGGTCGATTTCGACCAGGTGTACCGACTGGCGAGCCAGGGCCCGGCGCTTGGCACGGTACTCCCAACGCCCTGTCCCTGTCTTGTTCGTCGGAGAAAGGACTTCCACGACCGTCACCAACCGGCGCTCCGGCCGGCGGCGAATCTCGACCCAGACTTCGCGTACCTCCTCGTCCGCCGTCTGGTTTATTGACACAGCGCCCCTGTTCCATGCCCGCTCCCAACTCGCCGCTACGTTGATGGAACCGTCGCCGGCCACCCGAACTTGTCTGACGTGCGGACATGCCTATCCGCCGGGGGCGGAAGTCTGCCCGCAATGCGGACGCGACGACGCCAATCCGTTCGTTTCGCCGGTCGCCGTGGCGCAGCCGGCGCGGGGCGTGGATGGGCGGTTGCTGCTCGGCGTTGCGGCGACGTGCGGCATTGCGGGGATCGTGGGCCTGGTCGCGCCGGGTTTGGCGATCGCCTGGGCGCTGATTGCCACACCCGCCCTGGTGCGTGCCTCGACCGTGATCAAGCGCCGGCGCGAAGCAGGGTTGGCGGTGGTCTGGGAAGACCGCCTCCATGCGGGGGTTGCTTCGATCGGCGTGGCGCTTGTGTCGGCCATCGCCGGCTCCGCGGCCTTTGTGGCCGTCTGCTTTCCTATTGGGCTACCGTTCTTCACGCTTGGACCCGACCCAAGAGTCACCGGCCCCAACGTGGGAATGATCGGCGCGTATGCAGCAGGCTTCGCCGCGGCCGGCGTAGCGGGTTTTTATACGATGAAGTGGTTCTGGCCACCGAGGGCGGCAATGGATGATCACGCTGCCAACCCGCCGGCCACCTGCCCCGAATGCGGGGCGGATTATCCCTCGATCGGCCAGCGCTGCTGGCTATGCGGCGCGGCGCCGCCCGATGGTGCCGCGCTTCCCGATCGCGCCGCGCCGACCGCCGGCAACGCGCCGGAAAACTCCATCGCGTCGTCGACGCGACACACCTTCAGCCTGATCTCGCTCTTCCTGGTTATGACGCTGGTGGCGGTGTGCCTCGGCGTTTTCGCCGCGGCGCCGGGCTTGGGCATCGTGCTGGCGATTGTGGCCACCCCGGCGCTGGTGCGCACGATGATCGTGTCGTCGCGCCGACGGCGTTCCACCTGGCGGCCGCGCTGGCGCTGGTTTGGCTCGAGCGGCGCGACCTGTTGCGCGGGCAGCGGATCAAGCTCTACATCATGCATGGCAACTTGGCCTTTCACCGACGTCCCTTTCGACCTGCAGGGATTGAAGCGCGTGAGCCGATGTTAAGTCTCAGGTTGCTCGGCGCGGGCAACGGCTGAGACCGTTGCCTTGTCGGTAAACGGCCAAGTTACGTCGGCTTCTTCTTGTTCGCTTCGCTCAGTTTTGTTCGCTTCGCTCAGGCGTATTCGCTTCGCTCAGGCGTGTTCGTTTCGCTCATGGCGCTCGCTGCGCGATCTTGTCCACCCTGCATCAGACGATCACCCGATTGGGTGCTTTCACGGCACCAATCCCTCCGGCACGCCCTTCGGAAACTGCTCGGCGATCAGCTCCTTGATTCGCTCCAGGCGGTGCTCCGGATTTGGGTGCGTGCTGAAGAATTCCGGAGGGGCGTGGCCGTGACCGGCCGCTTCGAGGATCTCCATGACGCCGATCATCGCGCGCGGGTCGTAGCCCGCGCTGGCCGTGAGCTTGACGCCCCACTCGTCGGCTTGCAACTCGTCGTTTCGGCCATAACGGAGGCCAACCAACTTGCCCACCGCGGCGGCCACTGCCGCCGTTTCACGCGAACGCGCGCTATTGGGGTCGTACGACGCCACCACGGCGGCGCCGGTCAGCCCTTCGGTCAAGCGACTCTTGGCAAGCTGCTGGGCGCTGTGCCGTTCGATCACATGGCCGATCTCGTGCCCGAGCACGCCGGCCAACTGCCCTTCCGTCTTCAGATGTTGGAACAGCCCTTCGGTGATGAACACCTGCCCGCCCGGCAATGCGAAGGCGTTGATCGTCTTCGGGTCGGCGAGCAAATGAAACTGGAAGCGGTAATGGCTCTTGCCGGCGACCGAACTCTCGACAAGCCGCCGGCCCACGCGCGCGACGAGGTCTTGCCCCTTTTTATCGCTCGAAGGGCCGCCGTACTGCGACTCCATTTCGGGCGCGGCTTGCAGCCCCATGCCGATCTCCTGCTCGACCGTCATGGCGACATGCTGGGTCTCGCCGGTCAATTCGTTCTTGCTGCGCGTCCCGAAATAGGAGACCAGGGAGATCAACGCGATCACCGCCGCGATCAAAAGCCGCCCGGCGGGGAACGAAGCGCGTTGACCGCCGGAGCCGTTTTCATAACTCATGGAGCGCTTCTCCAAAACCTCCCGGCGCACGGTAGGAGTTCGCCGACTTCGTGCTCGGCGACCGCCAGGATCTCGCCTCGGACTTCCGATTCGCAAAACCAGTACCTCGGGCTCAATCGCGCGGAATCGAGAATACGAACGGTCTCGCGCCGTCCGAAAACCACGGCGGCTCGACGATCTCCGGGCTTGATTGGTAATGGGTACATCGCAGTCGCCCTCAAATCCAAGATGGGCGTCCCCCTGAGCGTGTCGATCGAGGCGGCGCGGTTCGTTGCCAGGTACGTCGTAGCGAGAAAGATCCATTCACGGCCAGATACAGAGCAAACGGTATGCCGGTAAAAAATCGACCAACCCGGATTATTGCTGGTCCCGTAGCTGGCTTCGCAAGAAGTCAGGCCGTTGTCGCGAGATACGGCCAGAATTCTTGCGAATTCTGCTACAGCACACGGTCGCAAATCGTCGGGGAACCATGAATAATCCTGGCTAATGACCGCGGCGCAGCGGCGCAGGAGCGAGACAGGGCCATGAGGAGCGGTCGAATCGCTTCCAGCTTGTATCGAGGGCGGTCAGTGCCGCCATTCACTCCTCTCTGGCTTGCCGGACTCGCTCCGTGATCAATCGCGTCGATCCGGGGTACGGCAACAGGCGGAAGCCGGCGCGCCAATGCCAGAGCGTGCTCGACTCGTTTCCCAACAGGAACGTGCTCGCCAGTTCCTGGTAGCCCAGGCGGACCAATGCCGCAACCGCCCGATCGAGCAAGGCCATCCCCACGCCGTGGCCGGCGTACCACGGGCTGACGAAGATCCAGGTCACATGCGGCCGGCCCATCTGCCGGGCCAGGGCGTCGGCCGGCGGCGGCTCGCGCCAATGCCAGGCGTTAAAATCGACCGGATCGCGCTGGGGCAAGAGCGTGATCAAGATCGCCCCCACCGGCTCCCGCCCCGCCCCGAGGGCCGCCACGAAGCTGGCTTCGGCGATCAACGGCCCTTCCGCGCCGTCGCGCGTGGCTTGCAAGCATTCCCTGGCCGCCTTCGCACGGACTTTGTCGGTGAGGCTCGCGAACGGCTGCACGCGATGAAAAGCGGCGGCGAAAACCTTGGGCATCCGCCTCCAGTCGCCGTCGGCCAACGGCCGGATGACCAGGGCGTCCGGCGGCCGCGGTGGGACGGGTAAACCGAGCGATTCCGGCAAGCAGATCGGGACCGGCAAGCTGAACTGACGCAGATCGAGCAGCGCGTGGTAGCCCTTGGGGCGCGGCGTCAACCAGGCCTTTCCGCCGAAGTACTCGTACTTATAGGCATGGTTTCGCGGCAACTTCCGCCACTGCTTGAACGTGATCGGCAGCTTGATCGTCGAAAACCATTGGTCGATCATCGCGCGGACACCCCTAACCCGGATCATTCATCGTCCCACACTAACCCGCAGCGCAAACAAGGTAAGTCGTTACGCGCCTTGCTTGCGCCGCGGGTTAGTGTCGCCGTTGACCGCTCGCCGTCAATCAAAGGTAACGCCACAAAACGCGTTCGTCGATGCCCATTGCCCGCTGGGCGGCGCCGATGTCGGTCTTGAAACGCGCGGCGTCGCCTGGATAGCCAGCCGT
The DNA here is from genome assembly GCA_035531595.1 of Pirellulales bacterium. Lineage (GTDB taxonomy): Bacteria > Planctomycetota > Planctomycetia > Pirellulales > JAICIG01 > DATKSN01. The sequence continues at coordinate 31,041 of DATKSN010000232.1, forward strand.
CGCAACCAGGCCGGGCACATGCCGGCGCCAAAACTCGTTGAAGGCCTCCATCGCCAGTTCGCGGAGGTACTTCGAGGCCATCGAGGCCAGGGCGGCGGGCAGATACCGCTCGGCCTTCGCGCGGAAGGCCACTTCGACGCGCCTCTCGCCGCGGCCCCAGCCATAGAGGCTCTCGTCGCGGCCCTCGCGGCGAACCTCGACCAGCGCGTCGGTCAGGCACCGCTGCAACAACGGCCGATAGCAGTTCCGACCTCCGTGCTTGTCGCAAATCGCAAACACGGGGGCGGCTTCCAGCAAGTCGAGCGCCGCGAGCACCTCGGCCAACAAGTCGAGCGTGACGAGCGACAGGACCGTACACTTGTTGAGGTGCCGGTCGATCCGTTCATTCCAAAGCTCGGGAAACACAGCCCGGCTGCGCACCGCCAGCAAGCGCACGCCGGCCGCGTCGGCGCCCGCGCGCACCGCCGCGGCTTGCCGGTCGATCGTCGCCGCGTCGCAGCCAAGCGGATGGTCGTAACCGTCGTGCCAGGGGAGCGATTCAACCCGCGCGAAGCCCTCGGCGTCGAGCGTTTCCCAGACCTCACGCCAACTCTTGGGCCGCCGGCCGACCCAAGCCAGCGACGAAAGCATGCCGAATTCGAGATTCGCCAGTCCGCCCGCCGGCTTGTAGACCAGCTTGGAATCGGCCAAAAACAAGGGAACGCAATCCCCGTCGGCTTCGCCTTCGCGCGGCGCGGTCGCCCTCCGTCGAGCGGGCGTCGCCGTCACGACGTCGCGCAGCGACTCGTACAAGTCGGCTTCGCATGGTTCGCCCGGCACCTGCCACACGGTCGCCGAAACGACCAGCGGCCCCAGGTTCGGAGCGTAACCGGCTTCATCCGTGCCCACCAGGTATCCCACGCGAACTCCCTTTCCACGCCAACTCAGTTCGCCGGGGATCGGAGCAGCGGCCCGAGCCCGCGCATCGTCTTCAACGCGCGAGGCCGCTCGGGCCCTTCCTCGAAGTCGACCGTCTGATCGGGACTCACGATCGCCTCCCTGGCGGGCCAGGTGAAATTCGGTCGCACGACGTACTTGGGCAGCCCGTGGTCCGCGGCGAAATGCTCCTCGGCCAGGTCGTAGCCGCGAGAAAACTCCTCTTTCGGCGTCAGCTTGCGCTTGACGAGCATCTGATCCTGGAGCGGGCCCGGCATGGATACTTCGAGGTCGGTCCACCAGGCGCTCAGGTCGGCGGCCGACTGCGCGTCGACAAGATAATAGGCTTTGATCAATCTTCTCGCTTCCAGCGGCAGACGTGAAACGCCCGTGCCCAGCACGCGGATCGCGGGCAGCATGCGCCGCACGTCCTGGCCGACCAAGGGCATGATGAAGCCGCCGCCGTATTTCCGCCTACGGCTGTTGCCCCTCGTGCCCAGGTCGTCGCCCGTTCGCAACTTCGAGTAGTCGGTTTCCGGCACGGGGTTGAAGTAGGTGGGTTCGGCCGTCGAGGCGTAGATGGCCATTGCCAGGTCGGCCGGAGTCTCGATCAGCCGCAGATCGCCCAGCCGTTCCTCGGGCGGGATGCGGCTGAGCAACTCGTACATCGTGCGATCGACAAAGTACGTGAGGGCTTTGCCGATGAACCGATCGCGTCCCAAGGTCAGGTCGGGGTGATCCTTCGCAAACTGCTCGGGCCGCCGGCTGTAAAACTCGAACACGTCGGGCTTCCAAGAGACGTCGAAATTGCGCGCGTCGAACTCCTTGTAATCCTGCGCCCGGAAAACGCTGCCTGCTTTGGCACGGTTGGCGAGCACCTCGGCGTTGGCGGCCGCGATCACCAACCCACAGCGCGGAACGGCGCGGCTGGCGCGGATGACCGAGCGGATGTCCGGAGCCGGACCCGCGACGCCCAGCGCGAAGGCGATCACTTCGCGAAGTGCCTCGGGGTCGATGACCGGTTCGTGGCCTCGAATCAGGTTGACGGCTTTCTTCATCGTATTCTCGTTGCCGCGCACGGTGCTGAAATCGGCCCTGAGCATGTGCTTCTCCGCGCGGGCAATCGTTTGCTCCGAGAAGCCGAAGCAGGCGAAGTACACGGCGTACGTCGAACCGCTGCTGTTTCCGGCCAGGACGAAGCGATCTTCTTTCAGAGCGGGAAGCCACTTATAGGCCTGCTTGATCGCCCCGGCGTCGTACGTGAGGCTCGATCCCTTGCCCTGGAAGGAGACGAGCAACTCGACTTTGGCCATTCGGTCGCGCCACGAGTCGGTGGCGGCGGGCGCCGCGTCGGCGGCATGGCCCAGCGCGGCCGAAAGGGCGCAAAACGCCGCGGCGGCCAGGCTGGTCGAGATTCGCCTCGCTTTCCACATGAAACGCTACTCCGATATTTTCCGAGGCGCGAGCACGATGGTCAGCCAGCCTCTCTTGAACGTCAGATCTCCCAGTTTGAATTCCTTGGCCAGCTTGGAAGCGTCAGGCCGTGTGGGAACACGCGACGCCCCGGCGACCAGGAATCGCGACAGGATGTCCCGAACGCGGTCGGCCCCCGCGGCGTCGGCCGGTTCGATCGTCAACGATTCCCGTACGATCGAGAGGTGGCGCGCGTCGACTTGGGCACGGTACTCGGCCCGAGCGGTCCAGGGCTGCGCGTCGAATATTTCGCGCCGGTCGCGGACGCTCGACAGCCGCATCGTCATCCGCGCGATCTCGTCGTCGAAGTGGACGGTGATCGGCTCGTGCTCGGCCAGGGTCAATTCGGCCGCCACGCGTCCCGCGATCTGGTCGTCACCGGTCGGAACCAAGCCGAATTGATCGAACAGCATTTCACGGAAGTCGGCCTCGTTCGTGGTCCGGCCGGCCATCAGCCGTTCGGTGTTGTTGATGGCCGACTCGTGGATTTGCACGACGGCGGCCGCGTCGGGGCGTACCGCCGGGGGAGCGCTCGGCGCGGCGAATTGCAACTCCGAAGCGTATTCACCCGACCAGCGCAGGTGCGTGGGCGTCGTGCTGACCTTCAGTTTTTCGGAGGGGTCCGGCCCCAACAGCGAAAAGACCTCAAGATCCTCGATCGTCAGGTTGGCTCCACGCACGAACTCGGCGCTCCGCGCGCGCATCTGCTCGTCGACCTGCCGGCGGGCCCTGGCGGCCGCTTGCCGGTCGCTGGTCGGCTGCTGCTTCCAGGCGGCGCGGCAGGCCAGCTTGCCGACCACTTTGCGCAGCAGACGAGAACGCAGGTCGACGCACACCGCGTAGGGCGTGGTGCGGTGCCGGATGTTGACCCGCGGCGCATGCGCCGCGGCGCCCTGATCCGACAGGTGTACCATCTCGCTGGACTCGACTCTTGTGTCGCCGCGCGCATGGACGGTAACGCGGCCCCTGCGGGCCGTGATCTTCGATACGCCGTCGCCGTGGAAATGAACCCGCACGGCGCCATGGTTCGCGTCGGGCTCGAGCGTGGCATGGGTATGGCCCTTGACGTTGCCACGCACCGAAATCCGGGTTCCGTCTTGAGTTTCGTCGCGGGTGATCGGTTGGTCGACCGGTTGGTCCGGAGGTCGGGCCACGGCGCGGTCGATGAAGTGTTCCGTGGCGATCATCACATGGTTCGGGTACGAAACGGCGTCGCGCACCCGGTCGGTCGCGGCCGTGGCCTGACCGTGCCGCGCCAGCCAGGCGTAGGCGTCATGCACCTGCGCCAGTTCGGGCGGACGCACTCTTTCGGCCGGAGCCAGCGCCATGTACGCCCGCCACGCCCCTTCAAGCTGTTCGATCCGCCGACCGTATTCCTCCACGACTCGCGGACCGGCCGAGCTGCGCAAGAACTGCAAGTACCTGATGAGCGCCGCCCGCAAACGGTCGTAGTTCGGGCCCTTGGCGCTTGCCCGGTTGAATTGGAGGGTGCGTTGGAGGTCGTCGAGCTCAGCCAGGTCGGACTGCGACCGGTCGGGCCGCGCTTGACCAAGCTGCTCCGCCAGGTCGTTCAACCCCAACTCCTCGCCAAGGCTTTCACCATTGGGTAGCAAGGCCAGCTCTTTGGCCAGCGCGTCGCGGGCGGCCACCGCTTCGGACTTGGCGCGGGCCAACTCGTCTTCGGTCGGGGCGTGGAAGGCGCCCCTGGACTGCCGGATCGCGTTCAAGACCGCATCGGGCGCCGCGGGGGCCTGCTCGGCGAGGGCCGCGGCGCAAAACGCCCCGAAGCAACTGATGGTGGCGAGGCCTCCGACAACCAACGGTCGCATGGACACGACTCCAGACCCGGATGGCTGACGATCGCGATGCCCCGCCGGGCCTGGATTCGTCGGCAACACGTCACCCAAGCATTAGTCGTCGCGGAAGGGCTGTCAACCACATCGCCCGGCCTTTTTTCCCGACTTTGCCGGACGTGCCGAGAGATCGTTGGCTGCCGATCGCTTTCGACAAATTCCGCGAATTCGGCCAATTCCCGGAAAATCGGCCAATTCCGGAAAATCGGCACAAGCTCCGCGATGCCAACGGCCGATAATGGACCCGCGTGAATATCGGTCGGCGTAGCCAGTGCCTTGGGCGCTCGGCGCGCGCGGGAACGGGTCCAGACGTCGGGTTGGTGGCATGCTCAGGGATGCGGAAGCGACATCGGAACACTTCGACCCCGCCGGGCGATCGTCGCAGGGCCGGCAGACGGCCTGCGATCACGCCTTGACGGTGTTGGTTCCGGCCTTCGACGAAGAGAGCCGCCTCCCGACGACGCTGACCGGACTGGCCGAATTCCTCGACGCCTCGCTGATCGATTATCGCGTGCTGGTCGTCGACGACGGCAGTCGCGACGCGACGGCGGCCGTCAGCGCGCATTTCGGCCGGCGTTTTTCGACACTGCGGCTCGACCGCCAACGCGGCAAGGGGGCCGCGATCCGCCGAGGGATGCTGGCCGCCACCGGCGCCGTGCTGGCCTTTACGGACGCCGACTTGCCCTATGACTTGTCGGCCTTGCGGTCGGCCTACGACTGGGTTCAGCGCGGGGAGTGCGAGGTCGTGTTCGGGGCCCGCGACCTGCGCGAATCGCAGTGCCGGGTGCGGCGCAAGCTATCGCGGACCATCGCCAGCGCGACCTTCCGCGAGGTCGCGAAACGGCTGATTTCGCGGGAAGTGACCGACACGCAGTGCGGCCTGAAGGTGTTCAGCCGCCGGGCGGCGTGGGAGATTTTTTCGCGTACCGTGGTCGATGGATTCGCATTCGACGCCGAGGTGGTGTTGCTTTGCCACCGTTTGCGGCTCCCCTTCCGGCGGATCGCGGTGACTCTGATCAACGAATACGGTTCGACGCTGTCGCTTTCGCGGCACGCCTGGCGGATGTTTTGCGACGTCGTGCGCGTCGGGCTGGCCGACCGCATGCGTCGCGGGCGTGTGCCGCCCGTGCGAGAATGGCCGGAAACACCGGCCATCGAAGGCGACCGGCCGCGCAAGGCCGCATGATGCTCCCTACTGTCGTCCGACGTCAAGCGAGACGCCGAGGATTTGACAGTCGAACGGCGGCACGTCATGCTGCAGGTCATCGCGATTGGCGAACGAGGACGACGAATAGGAGGAAGCCAACATGACCAAGACGATTCACGGCAAGGTCCACGGCAAGACCATCGAACTCGACGAAGACCTCGGCGTGGCCGAAGGGCAAGAAGTCGAAGTCCATGTGCGAATGATCCCCTCATCGTCCCGGGAGCCCGGAGAGGGGTTTCTTCGCACGGAGGGAGCGTTGGCTGACGATACGGAGTGGGATGCGATCATGGAGGAAATCCACCAAGCCCGAAAACTGGAAAGACGGCCTCAGATTGCCGATCTGGACGAACTATGATCTTTCTCCTGTCAAACAGCAGCTTCCCGCGTTAGGATTGCAGTGCGGACATAGTCCTTGAAGTCGCTCGTGGACGTAAAGCAGCGGAATCCCGCGCCGCTGGCCAGAGCGAGGGTGTTGGCGCTTTCGTTGAGCAACACCGCCGCCGGCTCGCTCAACTCCTCTTGAATGCCGCTTGGCCATGCCAGGTCGAAGACGGCTTTTTGCTCTCCGGTCGCCGGGTCAGCGAAGTCGTAGCTCAACACGCCGGGCGGGAGTCGTTTCTGCTTCACCCAATCGTTGAGCGATTCCAGTTCTTCTTCCTCCGACTGGCTGGTGATGCTCCCCGCGATGGCGACGAGCGCCGGAGTCGCAGATAGTGGGCCTTCGAGCCAACGGGTCTCGCCGTGAAGCAGGCCAGCCATGCGGCGGTTGGTCTCCGCCGCAAGCAGCGCTTTGCGGGCTTCGAGAAAGTCGCGGTAATTGTTGATCTTCCAAAGCTCGCGATCCATAGGTATCCACTGCGAACCAAGCGCGCCGGAGCATTGCTTCTCCACCCCTGGAAAGTATTCCTCCGGCAGCCTGTCACTGATCTCAAGGTTGGTCTCTTTGGTAAGGAAGCAGAAGTTCGCCAGTGCGTTGACGTCCGGCCGCGCGTATTTCAGTTTTCGGAGCTGGGCCTTGGGGAAGATATGGTGGACCTCCAGGCGGCTCATCCGCCCGAGCAATCCGGCCCTCAGCACCAGCCCTTTACCTCCCAAATCACGGGCCTCGCCCATGCGGGTCAGCAGGTAGCGCATGATGAGTCAAGCCATCCAGCCTACACCACAATGGCCGTTCTGGGAATTGCCTCACTGGGCCGCGGCCTGCAACGTGTTGTCGCGCGGCGCGCCGGCCTTCCAGTGCTTGCCGGCCAACTTGGGCTCGTAATCGGGCACACCGGCCAGACGGGCGATTTCGCGCATGAACCGTTTGGTCAGTTCCTCCAACACCTCGCGCTGACCCTCGCGGCCATAATACTCCGACAGGTCGATCGGTTGGCCCACCCGCAGCCGCGCCTTGGCGGTCATGAAAAGGAAGCCGAAGATGTTTCCCTTGAAGGGCGAGCCGGTGATGTGGCAGGGCACCACCGGCACCCGCGCTTTCAGCGCGATCAAGGCCGCGCCCGGACGTCCCGGAAGCATCAGGTCCGCCGTATCGTTGATCCGCCCTTCGGGAAACATGCCGACCAGTTCGCCCTGCTGGACGTAGCGCAGCGCCAGCTTGGTGGCCGCCGTGTCGACGCCGCCACGTCCGGTGGGAATCACCTGCAGGATTTTCAACGCCCAGCCCACCAGCGGATGCTTGCAATACTCGCGTGCAACCATCCAGTGGACCTGCCGGTCGCAAGCCAGGGCGATGAAGGCCGGGTCGATCGGACTGCGATGGTTGCACACGATCACCACCCCCTGGCCTGGAGGCCGAATCACCCGCCCATCCACCGCCGCGCGCCAGATGACCCTACTCATGAACTGGTTAAACAGGTATAGAGGCAATTGCAACGGCGTAAAGGGCATCGCGAGGTACGCGCGGAGGGTGGCGATCGCCAGCGCCAGGCCCAGCAGGCCGAGTACGCACATCGCCAAGAGCCTGGTTTGTTCATCGGAAGGCATCGAACCACTATAATCAGCCGAGTCGAGAAAGGGGAGTCCGATGCGAATTGGCGTGGTCAGCGATACACACGGGCAGGTGCGGCACACTCGGAATGCCGCGCGGATGCTCGAAAGCCTCGAAGTCGCGTTGGTGATCCATTGCGGCGACATCGGATCGGCCGCCGTCGTCGAGCTCTTCGCGCCCTGGCCCACGCATTTCGTGTTCGGCAATGTTGACGATCCCTCGGTCCTCCGGGAGGCCATCCGCGACGCGGGGCAGACCTGCCACGACCGCTTTGGCCAAATCGAGATCGCCGGACGGCGGATCGCCTTCCTGCACGGAGACGACGCCCGATTGCTGAACGAAACCACCGCCGGCGGCGAGTGGGACATGGTTTGCCACGGGCATACGCACGTCGCGCGGCAAGCGCGCCACGGCCGTACCTTGCTGCTCAACCCCGGCGCCGTCTATCGTGCCAGCCCGCACACGATCGCTTGCGTCGAACTGCCGCAAGTCGAGGCCACGGTCGTCGAAGTGTGAGGAGAAAACGCGAAAGTTGGAATCGTGGGCGGCGCCCACCCTACGTAGCGCGGGCTTCAGTGCTTCAGCCCGCGTTCGTTGTGGGCAGGGGCAATCCGTCCAAATTGCACGGTGCCGCCGCTGCGGGTAGGATTGAGTTGGCCAGCCGGCGGAAACAGCCGATTTTGATTGGCATCCATCGGCCCCGGCGGACTTAACGGCTGATTTTCACGAACAAGCGTGAGTCAAAACCATGATTGATTTCAGCAAACCGGTGGTGATTGCGGAACTGAGCGTCGCGGAGCGGATCATTCTAGTCCAGAATCTCTGGGACAGCATCGAGGCCCCTGTGGCCGACCTGCTCGACGGCCCAAGCACGGTCAGCATCGGCCAGCCCAGCCATGGGCGGCCGCGCGTAGTCGATCCAGCGGCCGTATCGGCCTCGCTGGAAGGCCTCGGCAAAGGCGGCTTGGACATTGACCACGGCATCGGGATCCGGCGCCTGCAATGGTATCCCCTACTTGAGCTTCGTCCCATTGATCGGCTGCGCCAAGGGACCGATGACGGGCGTGGTGGGGTGATCGCCGGGATGATAGGCGCCGCGGGCGTCGCCCAATACGTCGTCCCAGTAGAACAGCTCTCGCTTCAGCTTGCAGTCGGAGAGTAGCCGGGCCTGGTCCATGTAGTGCGGTGAATTCGGGTCGCCGCTGGCGCCGAACTGCACCAGCGTCGCGCCCTCGAAGCGCTCGCCGAACTCGTAGACGCCGACATAGGTGTAGCCGACCACGCCGTATTGCTTGGCCACCTGCTTGACGAAGGGAATATGGACCGTGGGGGTGTAGTATTGCGTGAAGATCATCCCCATCGGCCCGTGCGAGCCCAGGCTGGGAAGGCTGGGGAGCTTGTCGTCGAAGGGGACGTTCATCAGGTCGGCCACCTCGGGGTGCCGCTGAATGCGGTGGATGTCGCCCCACGCCACGCGCCAATCGCCATAGACCGCGCGGAGCGTCGTCGCCGCCCGCAGCAGGGCCTTGAACCGCAACGGCACGTCGTCGACGAACCGCGGCTTGAGTTGCTCGCCGGGGTACGTGCCGCCATACATCTCCTCGTACCAGGCGACGCAGAGCGTGGCCGCGGTCGAATCGGCCGTCGTGTGGCAGTTCCACGCCATGAGATGCTCAAGGTACGGCGCCGCTTGCGCGGCCAACGCCGGATCGATCCGTTTCAATTCGTCGAGCAGCCTGGCGTATTCGGGCAGCTCCGTCTGGGCCCAGTAGTTCGTCGTGTCGAAGGCCGCCACGCGCAGTTCGTCCAACGTGAGATCGCGCATCTCGCGGAGCAGTTGCCGCGAGATCTTCGCGCGCCGTTTGTCGTCGTGCTTGTCCTCGACCATGTAGGCGGGAAAATCGTCGCTGCGCGGGTTGTCGTCGTCGCTGGTGGTGAAGGGGGTCGAGTTGCAGTTTTGCACGAAGCCGGCGCGCGGGTTGAGAACCTGTGGCAACTCGTCGATTCCGTGATAGCCTTGCCACTCGGTTCGCGGGTCGCCGCCGTCGACCGGCTTGCTCCAGTCGAATTGCGGATCGCGGCGCGGAATGGCGCCGTTGTAGAGGAAGTAGATGTTCCCTTCGCGATCGGCGTACGTCGCGTTCATCAGCGGAAAGTTCTGCCCGGCCATGCCGGCCTTGAAGTCGGCCAGGTTCCTGGCCCGCACAAGCTGCTCCATCTGAACGAAAAGCCGCGCCTCGTCGAGCCGGCCGATCCGCGCGGCAAGCTGATGCTGGGTGTCCTCGCGGGCCACGATCGGGCCGTGGTGCGTCTTGCGGAACGTGTATCGTTTTTCCTTGGGACCGCCGGCCGCTCGAATCGTGATCGTTTCAGTCCACTCGACCGCTTTGCGGTAGCCCTTGCCGTAGCGGTAGTTCAACGGCTCCCGCGGGTCGTCGAACGTCTCTCGCCAGACGTCGGCGATGTCCGGCTCGTTGGTCGTGAAGCTCCAGCCGCAGTGCTCGTTGTGCCCCATCGTCAACAGGGGGCTTCCGAAGAACGTGGCCCCGGAAAAATTCCAACCTTCGCCGCTGCGGAGATGGGCCTCGTACAATTGGCCAAAGCCGAACCAGGGCTGGTGCGGATTGGCCAGCAGCATCGCGTTCTTTGAACGGGTCCGCGAGGGGGCGATCGCCCAGGCGTTCGAACCCGTGGCGGCGGCGATGTTCGGGTTCACGCGGGGCATGTAGTTCGAGTGCAAACGCGTGTAGCGGAAGGTCAGTTCGAGTAGCACATGTCGACCACAGGCCAGCACATGCCAAGGCTCGAACCGGGTCATCAATCTCGGCCGCACGCGCGGGTGGGTTTCCAGGTAATAATTCAACCCGGCGACATAGGCTTCGCAAAGCGACTTGTTCTCCGCCGGGTATCGCTGGAAATCGGACTGTGATTTGGGCACGATTTCGAACGCCCGGTTCAAAAGGTCGGAGTTGATTCCTTCCGGCCCGTGGGCCTCGGCATAGCGGCCGAGGCTGAGCAGGTACGTGTCCTCGACCTGCCAGAAATTGTCTTCGGCCTGCGCGTAGGCGAAGCCGAACACCGTCGCTTCATCGTCGCCGCCGTCGATGTGAGGCACACCGAACGAGTCGCGATAAATGATCACGTTCTGGGCCAGTTGCGACGAAACGATCGCCAGCGGCGGATCGTCGCGCCTCGGCGGGAGGTCGTCCCCCCGCAGATCCAACGTCAAGACCAGCGCGACGGAGAGGAAAATCGCCAACCGTTTGGTTAGCCAAAGTGCCCAACGCTCGGAGTTTGAACAACGAACGAACACGTTCATCTCCCTTGGCTGCGAAGTAAAACTGGCCATCCGTCACCGGCCGCCGACGAGCCGGCGGGGCGCCGCGGGCGCCAAGCTCCATCCGCCGGACGTGGGGGGTATCGTACCCGCCGGGCCAATACGACGGCAAGGTCGAAAAAGGCGCTATATTTCACGCGGTCGAAAATGACACATTCACGGTGGCTGGGGCAGAGCCTAAGCGATGCCCCGGTCGCTGTGTAGCCGGGGCATCGCTTAGGCTCTGCCACCAGCCACCGCTTTCCCGTGGCAAAATGTCTCATTGTCGGCCGCGTGAAGTATAACGTCCGCCTTTTCATTATACGCGGCTACTTTGCCGCGGGCGCGGCTTCGGCGGCGGGCTTGCTCTCGGCGGCTGGGGCCGCTGGCGCCGGGGGCGGCGGGGGTGGGAAGGCGTCGGCCCATGCCGCCACGGCCTTCCAGACCTTGAGCGAATCGTTGTGGCTACCGGTGGCCAGCATCTGGCCATTCGGCGAAAACGCCACGGCCCAAACCGTGCTCTTGAACCCCTCCAAGGTAAACGTGGCCTGCTTCGTATCGAGGTTCCACACCTTGACCGAGCGGTCGTGGCTGCCGGTCGCGAGTGTCTTGCCGTCGGCGGCGACACGCATCGAACTGATCCAGTTGTGGTGGCCCGCGAGCGAGGCGATTTCCTTCCCTTCGGCCGGGTTCCAGAGCTTGACCGTGCGGTCGTAGCTGCCGGTGGCCGGCGTCTTGCCGTCGAGCACGAAAGCCACGGCCGAGACCGTGTCGGAATGGCCTTCGAGTTTCTTGACCGGGTCGGGGGAGGCGGGATTCCAGAGGATCGCGGTCTTATCGCCGCTGCCGGAGAGGATTTGTTGTCCATCAGGCGAGAACACGACGCCGGCCACCGCCCCGCTATGCCCCTTGAGCGTCAGCTTTTCCGTCGGAGGCATGGCGGCCAGGTTCCAGAGCTTGATCGTCGTATCTTCGCTGGCCGTGGCCAAGGTCTGGCCGTCGGGCGAAAAGGCCAGCGCCATGATCCAATGTTTGTGGGCGGGCCAGGAGGCCTTTTCCTTGGCGCCGGGCACGTCCCATAGCTTGACGGTGCCATCGTAGCCGGCGGTGGCGAGCGTCTGGCCGTCGGGCGAGAATGCCACCGCCCAAACGATCGTGCCGTGACCGGCGAGGGCCGCTTTTTGTTGACCGCTGGCGATGTCCCAGAGGTTCACATCGCCGGGACGATAGAGCAGGCTGTCACCGCCGGCGGTCGCCAGCGTGTTGCCATCGGGCGAATAAGCCAGCGACGTGACCCAGCGATGGTGGGTATTGATGGTCGCCGGCGCCGGTGGGGCCGGCGTGGGCGGCGCCGCGGGTGCCGGCGCCGCGGGTGCCGGCGCCTGGGCTGCGGCAAGCCCGGCAGCCGAGACGATCGTCCATGCGCAGGTCAGGACGACGACGCGACGAAAAAGTGGTGCAACCGAACCTTGGATCATGCGAATACCTCCTCGGGGGCGATGGACGCCAACACGCGTCGTTAAAGCTTGCGCCATTATACTTCACGCGGCCAAGAATGAGTCATTCACGGTGGCTGGGGCAGAGCCTAAGCGATGCCCCGGTCGCTTTTGAGCCGGGGCATCGCTTACGCTCTGCCACCAGCCACCACACTTCTCGTGACAAAATGTCTCATTCTCGGCCGCGTGAAGTATATAATACACCGCCGGCGCCCGTGCCGCTATTTTTTTCCGACGGGCCGCACGCTCCTCTTGCCCGGCTTTGAATTGCCGCTGGCAAAGCTCCTGGCAGTCTCCGACCAGCCTAAAACTTGGCCACCGTCGTCGACGCGCGCAACTGTTCGATCATCTCGCGCGTCGCCGCCTCGACGGCTTCCTGCCAGCGCGCGGCGCCAAACCGCTCGGCGAACTCGGGCCGCGCGTGGGCGAAGATGATGCCGCGAGAATTGTTGATCACCGCCCCCAGCCCGGCCGGGTCGAAGGCCCCGGCGACGTCGCGCGCGGTGCCCCCCTGGCTGCCGAAGCCGGGCACCAGGAACCAAGCATGTGGCATTTCACCGCGAAGCTCGGCCAGTTGCTCGGGATAGGTGGCGCCGACCACCGCGCCGACCGCGCCGTAGCCGGCATGGCCCACCGTCTCGACCGCCAAACGCTCGACGTGGCGGCCGACGTGCCGGTACAGCGGCAGGCCTTCGGCGACCAGATCCTGGAACTGCCCGCCGCCGGGGTTGGAGGTCTTGACCAGGACGAACACGCCGCAGCCGCGCGCCTGCGCCACGTCGACGAAGGGCCGCAGGCTGTCGTCGCCCAGGTAGGGACTGACCGTCATCGCATCGGCCCCCCAGGCGCTGGCGGGCCCCAGGAAACCGTCGGCGTAGGCCGTGGCCGTGGAGCCGATGTCGTTGCGTTTGCCATCCAGCACGACCAACAGGCCCCGCCGCCGCGCGTAGGCGATCACCTCGGCCAGCGCCTGCATGCCACGGGCGCCGAGCTGTTCGAAACAGGCCGCCTGGGGCTTGACCGCCGGCACCAACGGCGCGACGACGTCGATGACGAGCGTGCAAAATCGGGCGTAGGCCGCCGCCCAGTCGGCCCGCGTCGCCGGAACACTTGGCGCCAGGCCGGCGGGCAGTTGTTCGGCGCGCGGGTCGAGCCCCACCAGCACCGGATTACGGCAGCGGCGAACGGCCGCCGACAGGCGGTCGAAAAAATGCCGTTGCTCTTCGGTTTTCGCGTCCATGTCCAACAGCTTAACGGAAGCCAACTGACGGTGGTAGCCGCCTGACGATCGCCACCGTGCCAAGGGCTGCTTGCATCGGGTCTCGGTTTCAGTAAGATTGGACGGGGTTGGCGTGTCGCTCCCCGCTAGCCCGGATCACCTGACTTTCCAACACTCCCCATGTCGTCTTCTTACATTCTAGGCGGTTGCCGCACACCGATCGGCAAATTCCTGGGCGGCTTCGCCGGCGTTCCGGCGCCTCGGCTCGGCGCGTTGGCCGTGGCCGAGGCGTTGCGCCGCACCGGCACCGACCCCAAGCGGGTCGACGACGTCATCATGGGCAACATCCTTTCGGCGGGTCTCGGCCAGGCTCCGGCCCGACAGGCCGCGCTCGGCGCTGGGTTGCCGGCCGGCGTGGCGGCGGTGGGCGTCAACAAAATGTGTGGTTCCGGGCTGAAGGCCGTGATGCTGGCCGATCAGGCGATTCGCTGCGGCGACGCCCGCGTGGTCGTCGCCGGCGGCATGGAAAACATGAGCCGCGCGCCGCACTTGCTGATGGACACGCGCGAGGGATGGAAGTTCGGCCCGCAAACCGTGCTCGACTCGATGCTGCATGACGGCCTCTGGTGCGCCTTCGAGAACGTGGCGATGGGCGCCGAGGCCGACTACATCGCCGCCAGCCGGGGCGTGAGCCGCGACGATCAGGACGCCTTCGCCGCCGAGAGCCACCGCCGCGCGTCGGCCGCCATGGCCGAGGGACGTTTCAAAGCCGAGATCGTGCCGGTCGTCATCGCGGGCCGCAAGGGTGACTCGCGGATCGATCGCGACGAAGGCCCGCGCCCCGATACGACGGCCGAAAAGCTCGCCGCCCTCAAGCCGGCCTTCGACCCGGCGGGCACGGTCACCGCAGGCAACGCTTCGCAACTCAGCGACGGCGCGGCGGCCGTGGTCGTCGTCGACGAGGCGACGGCCCGCCAGTGCCGTTCGCCCCTCGTGGCGCGGATCGTCGCCGCCGCCACCAGCGGCGTCGCGCCCAAGGAGGTTTTCATCGCCCCGGTCACGGCGATCCAGCAGGCGCTGGCCAAGGCCCATTGCACGTTGACCGACATCGACCTGGTCGAATTGAACGAGGCCTTCGCCGCCCAGTGCCTGGCCTGCATGCGGCCGTTGGGCCTCGATCCGGCGAAGGTCAACGTCAACGGCGGCGCCGTCGCGTTGGGGCACCCGATCGGCGCCAGCGGCTGCCGCGTGCTCGTGACGCTACTGCACGCGCTGGCCGCCCGAAACCTGCGGCGCGGTCTGGCCGCGCTCTGCCTCGGCGGGGGCAATGCCGTGGCGATGATCGTCGAGCGACGGCCATGACCGGCAGTCCCCCGCTCGCCCTCTCGGCGCCCTGCGCCGATTTCCGTGGGGATCATGGCGCGTCGTCTTCATCCTCGTCTTCATCCTCGTCTTCGTCGTCATCCTCATCCTCGAAGTCGTCCTCGAAATCGTCGTCGAAATCGGCTTCGTCGTCGAGGTCATCGTCTTCGTCGTCGTCGAGGTCATCATCGTCGTCGTCGTCGAGGTCATCGTCGTCCGTATCGACGTTGGAAATGGCGCCGGAGACGTTCGGCCACAAGTGCCGGTGCATCGAATTCGTCTGGAAGGCCGGGTGTCGGATCATCATCGTGGGCATTTCGCGAGTTCTCCAAGAAAATGTGGCGTCGAGATTCACCGCCAAGCTAGCAACCCGGCCGAAGGCTGGCAATACTTGGGCCGCGGCCGGCCGCGCATTTTCGCGGCATGGGGTTCTGTAGCAGAATTCGCAAGAATTCCGGCGTAACGCGCGTCCACGGCCTGACTTCTTGCGAAGCCAGCTACGGCCTGACGGCCTGACTTCTTGCGAAGCCAGCTACGGCCTGACTTCTTGCGAAGCCAGCTACGGCCTGACTTCTTGCGAAGCCAGCTACGGCCTGACTTCTTGCGAAGCCAGCTACGGCCTGACTTCTTGCGAAGCCAGCCACGAGACCATGAATCATCCGGGCTAGTAGCCGTGAAGCGGGCGGATGATTAAAATCGGCCCATGCCCCGCTACAACCCCGCCGCGATCGAGCCCAAGTGGCAGCAATTCTGGGAACGGAACAAGACGTTCCAGACCCCGCGCCTGCCGACGAGCGAGAAGCTCTACGTACTCGACATGTTTCCCTACCCCAGCGGCGACGGGCTGCACGTCGGGCACCCGGAGGGGCAGACCGCCACCGACATCATCTGCCGCTACCAGCGGATGCGCGGCAAGTGCGTGCTGCACCCGATGGGTTGGGATGCGTTCGGCCTGCCCGCCGAACAGCACGCCATCAAGACCGGCACCCCGCCGCGGATCACCACCGAAAAGAACATCGCCACTTTCCGCCGGCAGGAGAAGATGCTCGGCTTCTCCTACGACTGGGACCGCGAGTTGAGCACGACCGACCTCGAGTACCTCCGCTGGACACAGTGGATTTTCCTGCTGCTGTTCGACACCTGGTTCGATGAGTCGCAACGGAAAGGCCGCCCGATCGACGAGCTGCCAATACCGCCCGACGTGGCCGCGGCCGGCGAACCGGCCGTGCGCCGCTTTCGCGACGAGCACCGGTTGGCCTACCAGCTCGAAGCCCCGGTCAATTGGTGCCCGAAGCTGGGCACCGTGTTGGCCAACGAGGAGGTGAAGGACGGACTGAGCGAGCGCGGCGCGCACCCCGTGGTGCGGATTCCTTTGCGGCAATGGATGCTGCGGATCACGGCCTACGCCGACCGGCTGGAGAACGACCTGGCCGGCCTCGATTGGTCGGCGAGCATCAAAACCCTGCAGCGCAACTGGATCGGCCGCAGCACGGGGGCCGAGGTCGATTTCTTCATCGGCGCGGCCGGCCAGCTCGATGGCAGCCGCCCTTCGGCCAACGCACTGGCCACATGGGTGAAAGCCCGCGCGGCAAGCGGTTATCCGCGCAAGGCGGGCGAAGATGTGTTGCGGATCTACACCACGCGGCCCGACACGCTCTTCGGCGCCACGTACATGGTGCTGGCGCCCGAGCATCCCGCGGTCGAGCGGCTGACCACCGCCGACCGCGCCGCGAAGGTCACGGCCTATTGCGAGAAGGCCGCGCGCAAGAGCGACCTCGATCGCACCGATTTGGCCAAGGAAAAGACGGGCGTTTTCACCGGCTCGTATGCGCTCAACCCGGTCCACGGCGAGCCGACGCCGATCTGGGTGGCCGACTACGTGCTGATGGGCTACGGAACCGGCGCGATCATGGCGGTGCCGGCCCACGACGCGCGCGACTTCGAGTTCGCCGTGGAATACGAACTGCCGATCCTGGCGGTCGTCGATCCGGGTGGTGATCTGGGCGATGTCGACGGAATCGCGCGGGCCGACGTTCTGGCGGGCAAGGCGGCCTTCATCGGGAGCGGCCGGGCGATCAACTCGGGCGCGTACGACGGCCTGCCGACGGCCGAGTTCAAGCCGAAGATCACGGCCGATCTTGCGTTGTGGGGCGTGGCCCGCGAGGCGGTCCATTACAAGCTCCGCGACTGGCTGTTCAGCCGGCAGCATTTTTGGGGCGAGCCATTCCCGATCTTGCACGAGCTCGATGCCGCCGGAAATCCGAGCGGTCTGATCCGTGCGGTCCGGCCCGAAGAACTGCCGGTCCACTTGCCCGACATGCCGCACTTCAAGCCGCACGGCAGGCCCGATCCGCCGCTGGAAGAAGCCCCGCGCGAGTGGCTGTACCCGGTGATCGGCGGCGTGAAATACAAGCGTGAGACGAACACCATGCCGCAATGGGCCGGCAGTTGCTGGTACTACCTGCGGTTCTTGGACCCGCGAAACGACCGGGCGTTCATCGATCCCCATCTCGAGCGGGCATGGATGCCGGTCGATATTTACATCGGCGGCGCCGAGCATGCCGTGCTGCACCTGCTGTACGCGCGGTTCTGGCACAAGGTGCTCTTCGACCGCGGGCTGGTGAGCACGCCCGAACCGTTCCAGCGGCTGGTGAACCAGGGGATGATCCTGGGCGAGATCGAATTCATCGGCTTCCAGCGGCCCGACGGCGCCTGGGTGAGCGCGCGGCACGCGACCACCAACGCCGAGGGAAAGCCCCTCCATCAATCGACGGGCCAATCGCTGACGGCGGTGAAGGTCGCGCCCGCGGCGGCGGAAAAACAGGGCGACGCCTTCGTGCTCAAGGCCCAGCCGGAGGTTCGGCTCGAAAGCCGCGCCAACAAAATGTCCAAGAGCCGTGGCAACGTGGTCAACCCCGACCAGGTGGTGGCCGAATACGGCGCCGACTCGCTCCGCTTGTTCGAGATGTTCATGGGGCCCTTGGAGGCGACCAAGCCTTGGAGCATGGAGGGGGTACACGGCGTGCGGGGCTTTCTGAACCGCGTCTGGCGGATGATCGTCGACGAGCGCGCCGAGACGGTCGAACTGAACGCGGCGATCGAGGACGTCGAGCCGACGGCCGAGCAGAACCGCGTGCTGCACCGCACGATCCGCGAGGTGACGCACGACATCGAAAGGCTGAGCTTCAACACGGCCATCGCCAAGATGATGGAGTTCACCAACTTCTTCTTCAAAGTCGAGCGGCGGCCCAAGGTCGCGATGGAAAAACTGGCCCTGATCCTGTCGCCGTTCGCCCCGCACTTGGGCGAGGAGCTGTGGCGCGTGTTGGGCCACGAGGGTACGCTGGCCTACGAGCCTTGGCCCACGTACGACGAGGCGGCGATCCAGGAAGACACGGTCGAAGTGCCGGTGCAGATCAACGGCAAGGTGCGCGGGCGGATCGTGCTGCCGGCCGGCGCGGACGAAGCCGCGCTCGAAGCCGCCGCCAAGGCCGATCCCAAAATTGCCGCGCAACTGGAGGGCAAGACGATCGTCAAGTCGATCGTGGTGCGCGGGCGGATGGTGAATTTCGTGGTGAGATGACGTGCCGGAATTTGCGGACGCCGGAAGATCGCACCTCATTCACCCTGCTCGCAGTGCCTCGATCAATCGATCGATATCCTCGTCGTTGTTGTAGGCGTGGGGGCTGACACGAAGCCGGCCGCCGCGGCAACTCAAGAGAACTCGCCGCTCGCGGCAGCGTTTTCGCAATTGGATGGGATCTTGGCCGGCGAGGTCGAAGGCGACGATCCCGCTGGCCCGCCCCTCGTCGCGGCAGCTTGCGACGACGGCGCCAAGGTCGCGGAGCCGGCGGCAGATTTCGTCGGTCAGCTTGAGCACGCGGGAGGCAACGGCGGCGGCGGGGTAACGAGCCAAGAGTTCGAGGCTTGCGCCCAGCGCGGCGAAACCCGCCATGTTGTAGGTGCCGCCTTCGTAGCGGCCGGCGGTTGGCTTGAGCTTCAACTCGATATGGCTGAAATCCAAAGTCTGCACGACGCTGTTCCAGCCGACGCCGACGGGACGCAAAAGACCAAGGTGTTCGCGGCGCAAATAAAAGAGACCGGCCCCTTCCGGCCCCAAAAGCCATTTGTGTCCGTCGGCCGCCAGAAAATCGACCGGCGTGCGACGGACGTCGAGCGGGAACACGCCCAGCCCCTGGATGGCGTCGAGGAACACCAGCGCCCCGCGCGCGTGGGCCAGTTCGACCAGCGCGTCGAGATCCATCCGCCAGCCGCCGGCATAGCCGACCCAACTGACGGCGATGATCCGCGTGCGCCGGTCGCAGGCGGAGGCGAGGTCGTCGAGGCCGACGCGCCCTTGTTCGACGGGTACGCGCCGCGTTTCGACTCCGCGATCGGCCAGGTGCATCCAGGGATAGAGGTTCGAGGGGAATTCGTTCGCCGGCACGACGAGGTTATCGCCGGATCGCCACGGAAAGCCTTCGGCGACGAAGTTGATTCCCTCGGTCGTGCTGCGGACCAGGGCGACTTCGCCGGCTTCCGCGCCGATCCCTTGCGCGCCGCGGCGGCGCGTGGCCTCGATGCGCTCGGCCCAGCGGGGCCAATTCGCGGCGCCGTTTTCGGCCAGATCGTCGGCCCAGGCGACGATGGCCTCGCGCGCCGGTCCCGAAAGCGGCGCGACGGCCGCGTGGTCGAAGCACGCCCACGAGCCGGCCGAGGGCATCTGGCGTCGGAAGTCGGACCAGGGGTCGTTGGAGAGCATACGTTCAATGGCAGGTTGGAAACCTGCCCCACGTTAATCGCCGGTCCAAACCGGCGGCCTTTTTTCGAGAAACGCGCTGATCCCTTCCTGCGCGTCGCGGCAGGTGGCGTTGTGGGTCATGACCTTGGTGGCGCGCTCGTAGGCTTCCGACTCGTCGAGCCCCAAGTGCTCGTAGAACGCTTGCTTTCCCAACCGGATCACCAGCGGACTAGCGGCCAGAATCGCGTCGCAGTATTCGCTCACGGCAAGGTCGAGCCGGCCGTGGGGCACGACGCGATTGACCAGACCCAGTTCGCGCGCCCGTTCGGCCGAAATCGGCTGACCGGTGAGGGCCATTTCCAGGGCCGGCTTGGCGGGAATGGCCCGCACGATCGGCACCATCGGCGTGGTGCAGAAAAGGCCGATCTTGACGCCCGGCGTGGCAAAAAGGGCGCTGTCGGCGGCCACGGCCAGGTCGCAGGCGGCCACGAGTTGGCAGCCCGCCGCCGTCGCCAGACCATGGACGCGAGCAATCACCGGCTGGGGAAGCCGGCGAATCTGCCGCATGACGGCCGAACAGCGAGCGAAGATCTCCAGGTAATCGGCTTCCGACCGCCCCACCATTTGGCTCAGGTCGTGACCGGCGCAGAACACCGGTCCGTTGCCGGCCAGCACGACGACGCGCGCCTCCTCGTCGCCGGCGACTTGCGCCAGGACGGCGCGTAGCTCGCAGAGTAATTCCTCGGAAAGCGCGTTGCGCTTCTCGGGCCGATTGAGCGAGATCCGGACGACTCCCCCCTGGGACTCGACGAGCAGTTCCCGCGAGGCGCTGGTTTGGGCGTATTCCATGCGGTCAATTCCACGGGTTAGTGTGGGACCATGAATCATCCGGGCTGGGGAATTCCAGAGTATACCCGATTCGCGTTCGACGCGCGCGGCTTGAGAGCCTTTCCCAGGCGGGCTTCGCCCGCCTGGGGCCTATTTCAATCATCGATAGGACGTTCGGTTTCGTTGCGATTTGGCACCGTTCGGGCGTGCGCGTGCCATTTAGCGGTGGTTCCGAAGGCCAAACCACCGCTCGTTTTCACTCAAAAATCGCCAAAAACGCTTCAAAATCGTTCGATTCGACACCTTTCCAGCAACAACCGCTCGTCCGCCGTCCAGGTGTTTCATCAAAATCTCTGGGAATTACGCACGTCCGCCGCTGTCGGCGTTTGATTTCTTGCTAACATGGAGTTGCTAAACGGCAAAAAATGCGCGCCGATTTTACTCCGTGTTGGGGGTTGTATTTTTGTGGTAGGGGGGGGCACGCGCCACCGGCCACGCGCGACGCTTCGCGTTGCGAAAAAACTGGCAAAACCGTACCTGTACCGACAAGGAAATCCGTCTCGGCGGATTGCCCGGTCATAGACGCCCCAAGACTTTCCCCCACGTCTCGCGCCGTCGCACCCTTCGCGTCGAATCTTTCGTCGGGTAAAGGTACGGTTTTGCCAGTTTGTCGCGGCCGCGCGGCGGCCTCATCGGCCTCGCCCACGCCCCAAGCAACCACCGGGGACGCCTTCGTCACGCCACATCTTGCCAAAGAAACTCACTCCACGCAAAAA
>DATKSN010000233.1:0-69526 GCA_035531595.1 Pirellulales bacterium
GCGTGATGTGGCTGCAAGGATCTTTCGAGGAGTTCGTGTGATGCAAGAATCCGATACGTATCTGATGATTCTCGACGAGGGCAAGGAAAAACAGGCGAAGAAGGACATCCTGCTCGTCGGTGAGGAACGGCTTGGCCCGGCGAACGAGTTCATCAAAACCCAATTGGAGGACATCACCGATCTCGAACGCCTGGACCGAATGATCCGCAGGGCGGCAAAAGCCGCTGACTGGCCCGAGATCCTGGAAACGCCTTGAATGTCTCTTGGTTTTTTGATTGAGCGTTTTGAACCGCCCCGTTCACGGGGTATCCCGCGCAGCGGTCATAGGCCCGGGTTCGTCAGCCATCCCCAGCCCCGCGGCGCCTTGAGGCCCAGGTTGTGCCGAACGAACCGCTTCCACGACGTCCGCGCCGCGATCCGCTTCCGCAGCGACGGCTTGCGAAATCCAAATTTCATGCGTGGGCTCCGACGGGATGGTCATCGAATAAGTCGTCCGCGGGCGTCGAGGTACGGCCTTCCGCGAAGCGAACCAACTGTCCGCACGCCGGACATCGCGCTTTGGAACTCTCGGGCCCCGCGATTTGAGTACGGCGCGCGGGTTGACTCGCGAGCTGCGCCGCGAGTGGCTGGACAGCCCCAAAGTATATGTCGGCCAGAATGTTGAGGTTATGTGCCAATCGCTCGGGCGACGAACTATAGGACCAGGTCTTTCCGGCGACGGACAGTTCAAACCCGACGACCTTCTGATACCCGACCGCAGGATTAGGATTGAATCGCCGGTCGGGGCCCCCATCCTTTCGCTGGTACTGCCAACCGGTTTGAACGAAGTCATGGACCGGACGCCATGAAACTTCGGGTCGCGAAGTGAATAAATTGCCGTGGAACACCAAGCCGCGTTCAACAATCCCAATCAGGCGGTCATGCGAGACGGCGAGGAGATCCGGATACCGCTCGATTTGGGTAAGATCCCCTTTTTGAATCAGGTCGAAGACGGTTTCCGCCGGAACCGGCGATCTCTTCGCTGTGTGACGTTCCCACACATCGCGAATCGCGGCGACGTTCGCAATGACCGATTTGGTCGTCGTCGGAGTTGTGGCGAGCACGGTACGAATAGTGGCTGATCGCTCGCAAAGCGCTAATATATCGGCTGGAGAGTAGCGCGCCGCGAGGTACGCGTCGCAGATGGCCCACTTTAGCGCAAGCATGCAGCGTGGCGGCATGGGTCGTAGCAGCCCGCCATTTTCCGTCGCACCGTCGAGGCAGTCGATCGGAATGGCGCCGTCGACGCACCGATGGAGAAGCCGCCGGACCAGTTCGACGACAGCGGCATCGTGTCGCAACTGGATTCCGTCAACGAGAGCGAGTCGATAGAGGAATCCAAGGTACGGATATGCAGCCTTCCTCCTCACGACCAAGTCAGTGTATTTGCCGATGGCACGATCGACGACCGAGGTACGCGGCCGCGCAGCGCCCCGCCCTATGCTGGCGACGGCTAAGCCTCCGATAAAAGCGTTCGCGACGCGGTCGTCCTCGGCGTCGAGCAGTCGCGGTACAATCGATTGCCACGCGACATCGACGCCTGTGGTGAGCTTCGGCCGATATAAAATGCACGCGACAAGGAACGTAGCGGCGGTGGCAATGGCCATGCAGACAGCGAAAGGCATGACACGGAAATGCGACATGCCCACGATCGGAAGCAGGAGGAACGCCCCTACCAGGGGTGCGGACGCGGCAAGCAGGGCGGCGCCGAGTTTTGTGCGGCAGCTAGCGGCGAGTTCATGAACCGGCGATCCGGCGTGCGTCCTTATCGTAGACTCGACACGAAGCCTTGACGGGACGACGGCAATCGAGTACGCGTCGGAGGTCAGCGAGCCGCCGGCATGTGCCTCCACGCGCATCACCGGAGCGTCGCGCGGCGAGGGCACGAGGTCAAAGCACGAGCAACAAATCGAGGCGTGAACTTTCGCCGCGCGCTCTTCCAAGGCAGCGATCAACTCTTCGTCGCCGGCCCCGCGCCGTAAAGCCATGCGTGCCAGCAGCGCCGAACCGTCAACGGGATCCACGAGGCTGGCCACTTCCTTCGCTTGTCGGAGACGCTCAGTGTCGCCGTCGCCAAGGTAGTCGTCGATGCATGCCTCGACGAACGCCCACGGTTTACGCGCTAGCCGGCCATCGAGGACGAGGGCGTGAACCTGCCAGATGTGCTTGCGCATTTCGCTCAGCGCCGCCGTAGACTCACATTTCGGGCACTTCACCACGATGGATCGCTCCATCTCCGAGCAAACGCTCTGGAGGGTGGCGGATTTTCCTACGATCTTCTTAACCTCGTAGAGTAGCTTGACCGCCGACTCGGGGGCTCCCGCGCTGTTAGCGAGTTGCAGCACGGCGTTCCGAGATTGTAGATGCGAGTCGCCGTATAACCGCAGAAACGCCGCGAGGGCATCCGAACGCCACGCCACTGGTATTTTCGGCTCTCCCAAACAATGAACCAGTCGGCCAATCGCCGCGTCACCTGGGGCGGTGGCCAGGTTTGAAAAAATGAGAATACCCAAGTCAGCGACGCGACCCGCGAGGAGCAGTTCGGCCAATTCAGGCGCCCGTGAAAGCATCGCCAACGAACGCGCGGCCGCCGGCAGGCGTAGGTGATGGTTCTGCGCGGAGTGGGCGGCCCGCGAAGTGGCCCCGACAACCTCCGCGAGTCGTTTTACCGCCGGTTCGGATCCAAGCTGCTCGTCGAAGATGTCGAACAAGGTTCGCGCGGCGTCAGGATCGGGCTCCTCGCCGAAAACCAAGGCCAACAAGCGAGACTTGATTTGTTCCAAGTCGTACCGCGATCCGCGGAACTCGTACACGCCGTGGTCGAGGCGAGTATGCCGCCCAAGCTCCCGACGAGGCAGATTCTTCGCGCAAATCGGGCACGCTATCTCGACGTCGAGCTCCAGGGCGCGTTCACTCAGCGCCGCGGCCGCGGCCGACGCGCCGGCCGCGGCAAGCTGGCGGCAAGCCTCGATCTTGACGATCGGGCCATCCCGAGGGCACAACGCGTCGACGGATTGCCGAAACGTTCCGGGGGCCACGGATTCGGCTGAGAGCCGACGCGCGAAATGCGGGACAAGCACGGCACGCGCTAGGCTGCGCAGTTCGGGCAGGTCGTGTGAAAGGAGCCGCGTGCAAAGCCGCCGCAGCAGCTCATGCGCATCCAGGCAATGCGCAAACTGGGTCTCGCGACCTGCACGGGATGACGGGGCTACGCTTGTTCCATTTGCTCGCCATCGTAGGCTGAATTGCGCCACAAAAGCCGCACCCAGGGCATCGAGGGAGTTCTTGCCGCGCCGTTCGGTGAACAACTCGGCAAGGCGACGCGCCGAACCGACGTCATTGGCGCCGAACATGCGTTCCCAGAGCGCCTTTAGCGCGTCGCCAAGCGGCAATACCCGATCGTCGAGGAGGACGTAGCCATGTTCTGTCTGCAGATGTGCGTCTCTTTGCGCTGCGCGCACGTCCTGCTGGCATTCGTGGCACCGGACGAGCCGGTTTCCCTCCAGCATGGCGACCGCAATGTTGATGGCCTGCGGTGTCACGTCGCACCCCTGAAGGCTGCGGACGACACGGATCTGCGCATCGACATTCTCGCCCACCATGGCGCGCGCCAAACGGATGAGTAGCTCCGGTTGTGGAGCATGTTCGCCCCGCAAGAGGGCGGACGCGGCCGCGAGCCGCAGGTCGAACCGCGAGTCACGCAGGGCCAACTGCCACAAGATTTCCTCAATCTCGGCCGGCGCCATCGAATCCAGGAGGCGGTTTCGCAAAAGAGCAATGCCCCAGCGTCTTACTCGTCCCCACCGTGAACCGAGCAGCACGGTCGCCAAGCCGGCGAGCACCTGGCTTGCCACCAGCGGCGTCAAAGCCGCCGGGAGGTCGCCTGCGTTGAGCAACTGATCGGGGTCCTCCATCGCACCCGGCATCTGTTCGATTCGTGAGAGCACTTCTTTCGTCCGACTGGCGTCGATCTGAGACGCCAGCGTGGGCTTGGAAAACGCTGTTGCACCGTCAACCGTTACTTTGGAAAATACGGCATAGAAAACGCCGAACCCGCCGCTAGGGCGAGGCAGACGCGGACTGATCACAATGCGCCCGACGCCGGCGGCCCGCCATCGGGGGCGCGCCTCCGCCACCGGTGCGCCATCGCCGTACTGTTTTGGCGCAACACCGACGGCGCAGCGCACGACTACTTGCGCACTCGCCGGAACGCCTTCCAGAGAATATAGGACCTCGACGGTGCCATCATTCAGAGGAATCGCCCAGGCGAAACTGATTGGACTTGGCGGAGCGTTGGCCCACCACTCCCTCATCGTGGTGACTGATGAGGGCCGGTCGTCCGGATTCGCTTCCAGGCACGCTTCAATGACGTCGACGAAGCTGTCCGGCCAACTCCGCACAAACCGCCGGCCCCCAACGCCGAGCGACGCAGCAACTCCTTCGATGTCGACAGCCGGCAGATTTTGAAGGACCGTGCGAAGTCGCTGAAAATGGGCGCGTTGGAACGGTACATCTCGCGCCGCAGACGTCCGTTGCCAATTCGCTGGATTGTCCCCCGTCAACAGGAAGTACGCCAATGAGCTCCAGGCGAACAGGTCGCAGCGCTCGTCGACACGGCCGCCAGCGGCACGCACTTCGGGTGGGAAAAACCCCTCGGCATATCGTTCCGGCGGGAACATCACCCGCCAGGCGCCGTCGCTTCGACCGTTGACGATGTTCTCGGAAGCGACGTAGTGCGGGCCGTCCATTTCGTCAACCCAGATCGCCGCCGGGAAAGGGCCGTTCAACACGAGTCCTTTTCCATGCATCTGTTGCATAAATTGCAGAAGCCGAGCAAGCAATTGCAATACTCGGCGCGGCGACGGCTGCACGACCCTCTTCCAGGTTGCCAAGTCTTGTCCGTGGATCTTCTCGAACACCAGCACAGGCTCCTTGTCGATGAGCCGGCCGGAGCGGGGGAAGGAAAATTGGTCCTGATCGTTTCGCAGCCTCAAGACGTCGAGGGGCTCCGGCAACAGGTTTGTCTCGCGGATCCCGAGGACACTTTTTGCCTCGAAGCGCGATTGTTCGCGGCGCAGGTTGACGTACTCCCTGTCGTCGCATCGCGTGTAAACGATGGACTTCAACAATACGTCGAGGCATTCGTCTAAATCGGCTTCTTCCGGCCGCCCTTCTTCGAACTTGAAGTTGCGGAAGATCTTCTTGCCAGTGTAAAGGCCGTGCCAGGGCGTTTCGGCGATCGTGCCCGTCACCGTGTAGATCGGCTGATTGCCCGAAACAACCCCGTCAGGACTGTCAGAGATTCCTTCAACGCGCAAATGGTCGTGCAGGCGCGCGCCAGGCGTTAGTTTCACGGTCACCTCCGCAATCGCTCGATTTCGTCATACAGTGCCTGCCCGTCACGCGGCCGCGCAGCAGGCGACCCCTCGAGGCAACGTTGGACGAAGTCATAGGTGCTTTGGCCGCATTTTCCTTTGAGCAGGTCCCAATTCCATCGGTCGGGCGGAACAGCTTTTGGCCCCGCGTCTCCGAGCCTTGACTGCATGAACTCCGCCGGCTCAACGCCCGTCAGCATGTGGTACACGGTGCTGCCAAAAGCGTAGGAGTCGACTGCCGCGGTCCAGCGGAGTCCATCCTTGTCGGTGTCGCATTCCGGCGCGCCGTACCCCGACGTTCTGGCGCCGAGGGCCCTCGGGTTGCCATTGATTCGTAGAAAGCAACCGCCCATGTCGACAACGACCGCTTGGTCGTGTGGCCCGACAAGAATGTTCTCTGGTTTCAAATCCTGGTATATTATCTGCCAACGGGCAGCGTTGCGCATTGTGAATGGCCTGTGCAACACACGCAAGACATTGCTGACTTGTTGCATTATGAGCAATGCCCTTTCCTCGGAGACGCCATGCGAGCATTCTTTCTTAAGGAGATCAGCGACCGTTCTGCCGGTAATGTGCTCCATCACGAGGTACGGCTCGGAGGAAAGCATCGACTCGTCGTCGTACTTCCAGGCAGACCCACCTACGTCAATATGAGGTCCCTCAAGACTCGGGTTCCAATCGAAGACGTAATCATTGGGGTTGGGCACCGCATTGCAACCTTCGTTCTTGAGCAGCACAAGGATACGTCGCTCGATCTGAAGCTGCTGTCGTGGCCCCTTGAGTTTCCGCGCGACATTCTCGCGGTCGCGCCCTTTCATTTCAAACGCGACGTCGTAACGAAGCGTTGTCTTGATCAAAACCTCGGCCCCGGTTTGGAGATCGAGCCCGTTCAGCAATAGACCACAGCCTCCCGACTTAAAAAACGATTTGACCTCGTATCGCTCTGCGACGCGCTTAGCCACGGTATATTTTTGGCCCTCGTTCGCGCCGCGCGGAACCTTGGCTTCAACAAACCGGCGGTTTCGGTAGTCGAATTCCCGCCAATCGCTCAACTCTTGGCTTGAACGTCGTGCCATACGCAAGCGTCGTTCTAAATCGAAGGAGGAGCGGAGAATTCTCTGAACGACTTATTTCATAATTTCAAATTTGATCCGCACGATTCCTCCAAGGACGAGTCGGCTCCCATCGATCAAAGGATAATCAACAAGGTCAGCGGCCAGTACGCGTTCGAACTGAGTACCCGTATTCTTGGCCAACGGCCGAAGGACGAAGCTTTGGGATTCCCTTGATCGCAATACAATGGCGTGCTTTCGGGAGATCCGACGGGCCTCCTCCGGCGCAACGAGTTCTGCGAGGTCAAGATCCGGGAAATCGCCGCGTACCGGATCACTGCGCCCGATCATCACTACATCCTTGTTCAAGACGTGGTAGCAAAGTGGTTGCCGATCCTTGGAATACACAACGAGGCACGGGCTGCCAGCCGGAGGCCGCTGCGCTAGAGCTGGCGCGACGGCCGGCGGATTAGCCGGAATTGGCGGATTGCTCGACGCGAGATCCCGCGCCTGCAGTTCAGCGCCACAAACGCAGAAGCTGTCGGCGTATTCCGACCCATAAGTCATGTCGCAGTCAGGGCACACACGGCTCCCGCTCGCAGCACCGGCCCGCGGCCCCTCTTCCGCTGACACCGACTGCGGCGAAACAGCACTTGACGAATCAGCCGGATCCAACGCGGCGTCAAAGGGGCCTTCCGCAGGGCTTGCCGGAACGGTTGTGCTGTTGGCTTCGTTGGAGATTGACGTGCCGCACAACGAACAGGATTTCGATTCCGCGGCATGAGGCTCGCCGCAGACTACGCACGCCAGAGCTGCCATGGGGATCACTTTGGGTTGAAAGTTCGCGTTCGACGAGGTGTCGAGCTTCAAAAATCATCGATGTCAACGACGCCGACGGCTTCTTCCACCTTGGACGACGCGGCCAACGACCGATTGAGCATTTCTTGCGAGATCGTTCCCTTTGCCAGGAACTCGTCGCGCATTTTGCGATAGGAATTGGCATTCGCCTGGTCAGAGAAGTCTTCGTATTTCCCGATCAGGAGGTCAATCAACTTGGCCACCGCCGTCCTGTCCTTCTCGGTCCCTCGCCCGGCATTGAGTGCATCTATTTTACTCTGCAGGAACAAGACCTGGCGTTGGACTTCCGCTTGGGCGATGACGCGACGAACTTCACCGATTCGCAGCATCGCGCGCTCAGCGTCAACGGTATATTCCACCGCAATGTTCGCTTCGGACTTCTGTTGAGTGACATCCAACGCGGGGATATCGTAAGTCAACGTCGCCTTTGCAATCCGGAAACGGCGGCCCGCCTCCCGCGCCGGCAACGTTGTCTGAAATAGAAACTCGTATGAAGAACCTTTCTCCATGTATTCGATAGGCAGCACGATGCAGTTGCTGGCGTCAGGGCTCATGGAGCCAACGTAAAGCACCTCGGGCTTCGTGCGATATAGTTCGCGCACGAAGAGTTCAGGGGAGAGCCAGAGGGAAAGAGTCACGTTCGTCGCAAGAATGTTCTTCTGGGCTTGAAGCACGGCGCCGAGATCCCGCTCGGCGTCCGTGTCGTCCTTGATATGGCTGAACTTTCCCCCCATCGTGGTTTTGCAGATCTCGGTCAGAAATTCGCCGCGACAATCGCCCGTTCCGAACGCATGGATCGGGACATGATGTTCCTCTGCCAGAACACGCGCCTGTGCGACAGCAAACTCGGGCTCTTGATCCTCTCCGTCGGTGAGCACAACAACTTTTGACGTTCCGTTCGCGATCGGCGCCGCGCCGAGGGCGTTGATTGCCGCTTGAAACCCACGCCCCATCGATGTTCCTCCGCCCCCCGCATTCGAGAGCTCAGCCACCGCAGTTTTGAGGTCGCGCGCGTCGGCGCCCGAGACGCAACTCGCCAATGGGTAAGCAAGATGGTCGAATGCGATGAGCGTCATGCGGTCGCTCGCATTGATCTGCGCCGCCAATCGCTCGACCACTTGTTGGGCTACTTCGCGACGGGTGGGCACCGACGACTCAACGAATGTGACGTCTCGCCCGTCCGAGGTTCCCCGCGAAACCACGCGCGCGTTCGGGTCGTCGCGAATGAGCGAATTCATTGAACCGCTCACGTCGACGACCACGACGAGATGCGCCGGTAACGGGGTGGCTGTCGTCGTTTCCAGCAACGGGCCAAGCTTGGCGATGTTCGGCCTGATCGTGACAAGGGCGTACAAGTCCTCGGACTTGCCGGCGAGCACGTGCGGTTGGTCGACCTTGCAGTCGAGAATGAATTCTTCAGCCATAATCAGCCGTTCTCCTTCGTTGGTGGCGGATCGCCAATGACCTTGATGACCGCGCACGTGATATTGTCGCCGAAGCCATTCGGCTCCGCAACCGATGGCAATCGCTGAAGCGCATCCGCGGCGTCGACAAGCCGTTCAGCGATCGCTTGAGCAGAAAGGCACCTGCAGTCGCGGACGATCGCCGCGACCTCGTCCGGTCCGAGGAATACGCCCTCTTCGACCAGACCGTCCGTGCAAAGCACGAGCACATCACCTGGGCGAAGAGGCCAATGGGCAATCTGCGGCGTCGATCTCTCAACGTCGGTCGCCGTGGCTCCGTTCGGGTCGCGGCGGCAGGCCCCCAGGCAGCAGCGCAATGATTTCGCCTCAACACCCATGTCTCGGACGTGTTCAGGGGGCGTTGGCGCCGCCAGAGTCGTCGAGCGAACATCGCCGTCCACCGTGAGTTGTTCCGCCAGAGGCCCTTCGATCAGGTATGCCCGACTGTCTCCGGCGTTTGCAATGTGCAGGACGTTGCCATGTAGCAAACCGACAACGGCTGTAGTGCTCATTACGTCGGACTCGCGAAAGTCCGGGGGTAGTTGGCCTTGGTCGATGGCCGTTCGGACGATTTCCGTCCCTGCTTCAACAAAGCACCGCGAAAGCGACGCGGCGATGGTGGCTCGCGTAGATAGGTCCAACTCAGAACTCGCGGTTTTTGCCAGTGCGTCGCAGGCAATGCGGCTGGCCCTCTCGCCGCTCCCGATACGAGCAGTGCTGACGCCGTCGAGCACACATACAAGCGCCGCCGGCGCCTCGAATGGACGTTCGATCGCTTCGGAGGGCAAAGCACGCCGTACTGTTCTCGAAATCAGCCTGAACCCGTCGGCGCATCGGTTGAGGGCCGTGACGATACGCCGCGCAATGCCTTGAGTCGCGACCGCATGGGGGCGCCCACTTACCGGGACCGTGAAGACGGCGAATTGGTCTTGGTTCGCAGACCCCATTGCCGTCTTCGCGCGGCCGGCGCGCGTCAAGCCACCGATTTCGTGCCGAACCTTTGCACTTACGACGTACCGGACCCCAGCGCGCCAGACTGCCGCCTCGAGGTCGGCCAAAAAATCCTGCGTTGACGGAAATCGTGACTTCGGATCTACCCGAAGTCCGCGTTCCACCACCGGAGCGATGCCGGGTGGCAAATTGGGCTTATAAATCCTGAGCGGCGGAAACTCGAAATCGAACGCTTCCAGGCCTCGACCTGGAAAACCACTCGGCAGCAGGCCCGCCAGCCAATAGTAGGCATACATGCTCATGTGGAATACATCGGTCGCCGACGTGATTTGATCGCCGCGAAATCGGCATACCTCAGGTGGAGAATAGCGCGGGGATATGCGGATCGACGCCGGGCATTCGTATGCCTTGTAAACCGCCAAATCGAGGTTGGTGACTCGAATGCAATCGCCTGCATCCTCGAGCTGCTCCGGGTCGAAGTTCAGCCAAACGAGGTCGCGGTCGTGCAACGGCTTCAACACCGAGTGCAGTGTTCGACAGGCATCGACGAGGGCGGCCACGCTCGAAACCCATTCGCGCCAAGCGGGGTCGCTCCCGTGGCCGTTCAACGTAAATGGCCCTCCCTGCCCCGCCTCGGCAAGCACGATCGCCCCTGCGTTGACGGGAACGACTTTGATTCGTGGCAAGATGGGAAGTTCGACTTGTGACCGTTGCTCGACCATCGGCTGGAACTCGGCCCAACGCTTCGAGTTCAAACCGTGAGCGCGGTGCGTTCGGCCATCCGAGGAAGTCACCACGAGACCTTGAAATGGGTCAGAGGGCCAAGAGCCGCCCCAGCCGGCACAATCGACGGATTCGCCGCCTTCCAATTCAAGCGAGTTTGGCGGCGCGTCGTTGGCCGCGAAAATCTCGTCTAGCTCCGAGTTGCAGTGATCGCAAAACTCGGAGTCCAACGATTCGAGGTCGCAGGCTGGGCACTTGACCATATGTATAACGCTGAAAACTGGCGGCGTTGAGTCGTCCTGATTAGTCCACGATGCCACGTCCGAAGTCAATGTAGCAAAGAAAAAACGCACACGCAAAAGAGAAACCAGATTCCGTTTTGGCCCAGGGCGCCCTATCCACCGCTGCGCAGCCGTTTCGAGCCGACGACCCAACGGATTTCAATCGCCGCCGCATCGCGCTATTCCGAGGCCGCGAAATACGCTCAACGGGGCGGCGCGTTTCATCGATCGAAACAGCGGGGGCGTCGGACCCGGGCATAAGTATATATGCCCCGTACCCGGAAGCTAGTGGGCGAGTGAAAAAGAATGGCTGAGCGCGGTGTCGGCCAACACGCCGCCCCCACGCCGGATTAAGACACCCAGGCATTTGCCGCAAACGCCGTGGACCGCAAGGCTCGTCTGGGAAATGGGTTAGCTGAATCCAGCGTGTCTTGAATTCGACGTTGAATTCGACGTATTGACTTGGCGGTGCGGATCAGCCCGTCCGCCTGCGTTTCGCGGCGGGGTCGTCGACCAGCTTGACCACGACCCGCTTGCCGAGACCATTGGCCAGCGAGAGCAACGTCAACAGCGTCGGGTTCGAGGCAACGCCGTTTTCGAGACGACTGATCGCGGCCTTGTCCGTTCCGGCACGTGGCGCCGGCATCACGATTGTTGATTATTGTACAATAACCGCCGAGAAAATCCATATTGGCGCCGGCCTCCCCGCACGGCGACGCAGGTGAGGAGCTGACGGTTGATCCGATGCCCTGAAACCGGTGCGGCCTGGCAATGTAGTAGGCACACTCCGTGTGCCGTAACCTCCGGCGAGTCGACGTCGCGACCGCATCAATCACGGCCTTCGCCGCGCTCCTGCGTGTGCCGCAACCTCCGGCGAGTCGACGTCGGCGGGCGGAAAGCTACGGCACACGGAGTGTGCCTGCTACTTTGGGCTACTGCCCGACGCCGCGATTCGCGCGGCGGGCCACGTTTCGGCCAGCGCAGCCCTACCTTGCGATTCGTCGGACCCAATCCTGTGAATCCCGTCAATCCTGTCGAAGAAAAGCATTCGAGGTGAGTTTCAGGATGGAGCGCAGCCGCGAGGTCGACCGCGATGAGCGCATCGAATTCAAAAAGCGGCTAGGAAGGCGGGCACATCGGCGGACGCCATCAACTCCGGGTTAACGGTCATCAGGCCTTCCGCCTGGGCGGCACGGAGCAGCCGCTGATCAGCGGCGACCAAGATAAAGGTAGTCGTAACAGGTTGCGATCGAGCGAAACCCATGAACGACATGAGGATCGAGGCATCCGCGGAGTTGAGGTTGTGACGATCGATCAAGTCGATTCCGTCAAGCATGTCGCCGAACTCAATGGCCAAGACGCCGAAATCCGCGTCGTCAATGACTTCGGCGCGTAACGCTGAGCGAGCCACCGAGAAGGTAGCTGCGTCGAGCGCGCCTCCGTTGCGCTTGCGGACCAGGGCGCCACAAGTCTCCGAATAACTCAGGACGGTCGTGATCATCTGCGCGCGAGAAGCGGCCGCGAAAAGTGCGTTGACGGTCTGGTGCCCGATCTCGGGTGCATAACGTTGCGCCAGCGCACTCGCATCCCAGAGAAGGAAAACCACGGGCTGCTACTCCTCGCCATGCTCGCGGCGCATGCGGATGATATCAGCCGAAAGGAAGCGATCCGCCGGCCGGATGCCTCGCGCCAGCATCATGGCTTGGGCCTTTTCCGCCGTTGCCGTGGGATCGATGACAAAACCCATGCGGTCGTCCAAATCCGCAACGGCTTTTTGAAGCGCGCGTTTGTCTAGCAGTTTGCTTGCCGGTTGAACCGGGGAGATGGCCATAGACGTACTCCTGTGCGCGATCAACGTCCCACTTACCCTATTGCAATTCTGGCCAAGACCATCGATCAGGTCAATGGCGAAGCCGTCGCCACAACTCCCCTACCGGTTTTCGGATTGTTCGTGGCGACGGGCATCGCATTCCTGGCGTTTTTCATCCGGCCCACCGACCTCGACCTGCGGTTCGGCCTGGGGGTGGGGGCGATTTTCGCCGCTGTGGCGAGCCAGTACGTCGTCAGTTCGTCGTTGGCCGCCACCCATGTGCTGACGATGGCCGACTTCCTGCATATCCTGGCGTTCGTGTTCATTTTCCTCTCGCTCGTCGAATCGACCGTTTCGCCGCACCTCTACACCACCGGTGGGTGAGTCGGGCATGCCCGCAAGACGGGCGATAGGGGGTAAGGTCAGGCGCGTGAAGCTCCTTCAGGCGCTTCGGCCAGCCAGCGAAGGCGAGACACGATGACCAGGAGGAACAGGATGGAAAGCAATCCTTTGCGATTTGTCGGACCATATCCTGTGAATCCGGTCAATCCTGTCCAAAAAAAGCGTTCGAGCGGAGTTTCAGGATGGAGCGCAGCCGCGAGGTCGACCGCGATGAGCGCATCGAATTCAAAAAGCGGCTAGGAACGCGGGCACATCGGCGGACGCCATCAACTCCGGGTTAACGGTCATCAGGCCCTCCGCCTGGGCGGCACGACGTCGCGACCGCATCAATCACGGCCTTCGCCGCACCTCCCCTGTGCCGTAACCTCCGGCGAGTCGACGTCGGCGGGCGGAAAGCTACGGCACACGGAGTGTGCCTGCTACTTTGGGCTACTGCCCGACGGATCGTGACCGGCAAGCTGCTCTTGGCAAGAAAGCGGACTTGGGATTATCTTGACCCTGGCGGTGGTCGTTTGGTTGCGCGCTGCGCGGCGCGGCCGCCGGAGTCTCGAACGAAAGGAGTCGACCATGTACTGGGGGGAATGGAAACCGTATGTTCCCGTGGCTAAGCGGCGCGCCCAGGCCGCCCAGTTCGCGGCGAAGCAGGCGAAGAAAGAGGGTCGCGACCTGCGGCCGGTGAATATCGAAGGCCGCAAGATCGCACGCACGTTCTGGGGCGGAGCCTGGTGCGACAATCTGGAACGCTACAGCGACTTTGAAAACCGGCTTCCGCGCGGCCGCACCTACGTTCGCAACGGGTCGGTGATCGACCTGCACATCCAGCCCGGACGCGTGAAAGCCTTCGTCAGCGGCTCGGAGGTCTACACCGTCAAGATCGAGATCGACCGGCTCAAGCCGGCCGACTGGAAGCGGATCAAGGCCGAGTGCTCGGAAGCGATCGATTCGCTGCTCGACCTGTTGGCCGGTCGCTTTTCCGACGGCGTCATGCGGCGGCTGACGCGCGAGCGGGACGGCCTTTTTCCGCACCCCAAGGAAATCCATATGTCGTGCAGTTGCCCCGACTGGGCCGGACTGTGCAAACATATCGCCGCCGTACTCTACGGCGTCGCGGCGCGACTCGACGAGGAACCCCAACTCCTGTTTCTGCTCCGCGACGTCGACCACGGCGAGCTGGTCAGCCAGGCGGTCTCGGGCGACAACCTCGCCGGCGCCCTGGGCTCGCGAGGCGACGCCCTGGCCGGAGAAGACCTGGGCGCCATGTTCGGGATCGATCTCGATTCATCCGCAGTCGGCCAGGCCGCCACGAAAAGCGGGCGCCGGCGCCGCTCGCCGAGCCGCGCCGCCGAGCCGGCCGTGGCGACAATCGTCGCGCCCAAGGTGAAGCGTAAGGCGCATGCCACCGCCGCAGCCCTCCCGCCGGCGGCCGCCGAGGAAACGAAAGCCGCCGCGCGCACGCGGGCCGCCAGGAAGAAACCGCTTGCCGCGGCCAAGCGAAAGCGCGGCGGCGTTTAGTTCTTCTTCACCCGCAACCGAGAATGAGACGTTCACGGTGGCTGGGGCGGAGCCTAAGCGATGCCCCGGTCGCTATGTAGCCGGGGCATCGCTTACGCTCTGCCACCAGCCGGCGGGGGCTTGAACCGGTCTTGCGTCCAGGCGAAGATCTGGTTAATCTCCCGTTCCTTTCCCGCAACGTATCGTGACTCAAAGCGTCCAAATCGGGCCCGACCGGTTTTCCGTCCGACGGCGGCTTTTGCTGGCCGTGGCGGGCGTGTGCTGGTTGGCGCCCCTGGTGGTGGCTGGTTGCTTGCGGCCGGACCCGAACGGGCTCGGCACGCACCAGCAACTCGGCCTGCCTCCGTGTACGTTCGTTTGGCTGTTCGGCATGCGATGTCCCTCGTGCGGCATGACCACCTCGTGGGCCCATGCGGCGCGTGGGAATTGGACCGCGGCGCTGGCGTCGAATTCGGGCGGGGCCTTGCTGGCCGGCGTGGCGGCGCTGGCGGGGCCCTGGCTGGTGGTTTCGGCCGCCCGCGGGCGCTGGCTGACACGGCCGCCCAGCGAGCGCGCGTTGGTGGGCGCCTCCCTGGGGGTGGTCGTGGTGACGTTGATCGACTGGATTTGCCGGCTGAGCTTCGGCCGATAGTTTCGTTCAAGAGGAACGAGGAAATACCATGCACCGGTCTCATTCGCGGACGTGCTGCTACTTGTTGGCCCTTGTGGCGGCCGGCGGTATCGTGCCGTCGCAAGGCGGTTGTCGGACCATGTTGACCACGGCCGTCTATCTGATCAAGGGAACCGACGTGGACCCGGAATACGTCGGGCTCAAGGACAAAACGGTGGCCATCGTCTGCCGTCCCGCGCAAAGCTTGCAATTCGGTTCCAGCAGCGTGGCGACGGAAATCGCCACGGAGGTCGGCCGATTGCTGAAGTCGCACCTTCGCGGCAGGATCAAGGTCATTCCCGCCCGCGACGTCGATAACTGGATCGACGAGAACAGCCGCGGCGAGGACGACTTCGCCGACATCGGCAACGCCCTCGAAGCCGACATGGTACTGGGAATCGAACTGGAAGCATTCGAGTTGAGCCAAGGACAGACCCTTTGGCAAGGCCAGTCGCAGGTCCGGCTGAAAGTGCTCGACATGACGATCGAGGACGAACGGGACCGGATCGTTTTCGACAAGATCATGCCGCACGTCGTCTTTCCGCCCAAGGCCGGCATTCCGGTCCAAGACCGTTCCGAGGACGCGTTCCGCCGCCAATACGTGAGCGTCTTGTCCGACACGATCGGCCGCTACTTCTACCCGCACGATCCGCGCGACGTCTTCGCCCAGGACTCCGGGCCGTTCAACTGAGCCGCGCGCACGACATGCCATCGTGACCTATGCTTGGTATGGACGGAACGCCACGGAGGGCGTTCCCTACAGACCTGACTTGATTCATCCGCGGTGAACCGACCGACATGACGGCAACCGTCGAAATCCCATTGCCGAACACGACGATTCCGGAGGTCACGCCGGCCCGGCGGCATTGGACGACGTCGCGGACGCTCGACGAGTTCGATGCGCTCGAAGCCGCTTGGACGACGTGCCCAGCCGCCGCTTCCAACCCGATGCGGTCGTTTTCCTGGCTGCGCTCGGCGATCGCGAGCCTGGCCCAAGAGCGGAAAATCCAGGTGATCGCGCTGTGCGACGGCGCGCGACTGTTGGCCGCGGCGCCTTTGATCAGGGCTCAGGCCGGCCGCTGGGAACTCTTGAACCATTACAAGCTCTACGAGCCGGCCGATCTGGTGTACGCCGACGCGGCCGCCTTGGCCGAGTTGACAGGCGAGCTGGCTCGCCGTGGATTGCCGCTTTTCCTGGGGCGTCTGCCGGCCGATTCGCCCACGGTCGCGGCCATCCAAAGGGCTTACGGCCGGCGGGGGCGCGTCGTCGTCCGTCCCCAGGCCGGCTTCCCCTACATTCCGCTCGACGCCGCCTGGTCGGCGCCGGAAGGCCGGCTCTCGTCGCGCCGCCGCGGCGACTTTCGCCGTGCTCGGCGGCACGCCGAGGAGCAGGGCGAAGTGGCCGGCGAGATCGTCGCCCCGTCGTCGCGCGACGTCGATGAACTGCTCGACGTCGTGTTTGAGATCGAGGGTCTTTCCTGGAAGGGCGCGCAGGGGACGGCCTTGGCCCGTGACGCCGCCCGCGCCGCCTTCTACCGCCGTTTCGCACGCCGCGCCGCGCGCGACGGCAGCCTGCGATTGGGCTTCCTGCGGATCGGCGGCAACGTGGCGGCCGTGCAGATCAGCGTGGTCCAGGCCGATGCCCTGTGGGTGCTCAAGATCGGCTACGATCCGCGCTTCCATCGGGCCAGTCCCGGCATCCTGCTGATGGTCGAGCAGATCAAGGATGCCGTGGCGGCCGGACTTTCGCGGTACGAGTTGCTTGGGACGGTCGAGCCGTGGATTCAGGTCTGGACCGAACACCAGCGGGCCTGCGTCTCGTTGCGCGCTTATCCGGCCAACCTGCGGGGCGCGGCCACGCTGGCGCGGGAAGCGGCGGCCATGGGATACCGGCGGCTTCTGGGGCGCGCGGCATGCGAACGCTGACGAGCTACCTGCGGCGAACCGCTTCAGGCTGCCTTTGGCCGCTTGCTCGGCGCGCCGCCCGCGGCTACATCGCCGGACCCGAACTCGGCGACGCGCTGCGCGTCGCCGATCATCTGGGCGGACGCGGGTTTCGTTCGACGCTGGGCTTTTGGGACGGCGAAGGGGACTCGCCGCGCGGCGTGGCCGACCAATACCTGGCCGCGCTCGACGCCCTGGCCGCGCGGCGCGCCGAACATGCCGCCGAGGCGGGCGGCGACTCGTATCTCTCGATCAAGCCGCCCGCCTTGCAATTCTCGCCGGAGTTGCTGGGTGAAGTGGCCCACCGCGCGGCGCGGCGGCAGGTACGGCTGCACTTCGATTCCCATGGGCCGGAAACGGCCGCCGCCACCTGGCAGGCGATCGCGGCGCTCGCCGGCGCGGGATCGGAGCTGAGTTGTACGTTGCCCGGCCGCTGGCGAAGGAGCCTTGACGACGCCGAGTCGGCGATCGCGCGGGGTGTGATCGCCCGCGTGGTCAAGGGGCAATGGAGCGACGTCGAGCAGCCGGAGCTCGGCATGCGCGAGGGCTTCTTGAACGTCATTGATCGTTTGGCGGGCCGAGCGCGGCATGTGGCGGTGGCCAGCCACGACGCGCCTTTGGCGGCCGAGGCGCTCAAGCGGCTGCGGGCAAGCGGAACCTCATGCGATCTGGAGCTTCTTTACGGACTGCCGGTGCGCGCCGCGCTCGACGTGGCGGCCGAGCTTGGCGTACCCGTTCGGATTTACGTCCCGTACGGCCGAGCTTATCTTCCCTATTGCCTGGCCCAGGCCCGGCGTCAGCCGCGCCTGCTTTGGTGGCTGTTGCGCGATTCCCTCGTTCCCACGCTCCGCGTGGGAGCGCACCGTCGGCCGCTCCGCGGCCCTGGCGGCTCGCTCAAAGGCTAGGATGGCAACGCGGCCGACCATCGTAGACATCACGCTCCGCGTGATGAAACCACATCACGCGGAGCGTGATGACTACGGTCCCTCGTTCCCACGCTCCGCGTGGAAGCGCACCGTCGACCGCTCCGCGGCCTGGGGCCGGCTCGCTGGGTTGAAGCTGTCGTGACGGAGCCGATAGAGTAGAGTTGGAGCTCCCCCACCGGAACGCCGGGCCAGGTGCCTTACCGCATTGTCCAAGTGCCATGCCATCCTAGACCGCGGTCGGGCAACCGTCGAGGAGGTCATGGCGCCCGGGCCGGCGCCTGGACGGGCACGACGAAGCTCATGTGCAACTCCGAGTGCCGCAGGTGCAAACTGTCCCACTCGTCGAGGCTCATCTCCCCCAGCAGCGCATGGGGCGATCGCTCGGTTTCGTCGCGCAGCCGTTGGATCGCCACCCGCAGCATGGCCAAGCCCTCGTCGGTGTTGATGGGGCCGGGTACGAGGAAATCGGCCGCTCGGCCCGGCAGCGTGAAGCCGGCCGACATGGGACGAGTGATGATCCGCCGACGCATGAAAAGCCGCACGACCGTTCGTATCGGCCAGGGAGCCTTGTACGGAATGCCGTCGATGGCAAATTCCATCCCCCGCGACAAGTGAGCCAGGATTTGCCCCAGCGACCAATTGCCCAGCAGGCGGACCTCCCCGCCGGCCAGCCGCTCGGCGTCGTTCAAAAGATCCTGGTAACTGTCGTAGTGTACCTCTCTACGACCGGTTACTTTGCCCGTCTTGACGGCCATGCCAATTGCCTCAAAGAGAGATAATGAATGGGATACCCCCCGATGGCATGTTAGTGTAATCGGTTGCCGGCGGCGTGCCAAGCGGTTGGTGGAGTGGTGAGTAGTGAGTCGCGGCCTGTCGCGAAACACGCGCCGACCGCTATAATCCGTGGCCCTTTCCAAGCGGGCGGCAAGGATGACGCGGATGACTGAAACGGTGCGGGTCGTCATACAGGCGAGAATGAATTCGTCGCGGCTGCCCGGCAAGATCATGGCGCCCTTGGCGGGCCGGCCGCTACTGGCCCAAGTCGTCGCACGGCTGGAAGCGGCGGGTCATGCCGCCTTCAAAACCGGCGCCCCCATGTGGGAAGTGCTGGTCGCGACCTCGACCGCGCCGGCGGATGACGCGACGGAATATTTTTGCCGCGAGTTGGGCGCGGCTTGCTTCCGTGGCCCGGAAGACGACGTGCTCGCGAGGTACGTGGCCGCCGGCGAGAGTCTGGCCGACGACGACCTCGTGGTGCGCGCGACGGCCGACAACCCGCTTTATTGTCCGCTGCGAACGGCGGCGATCGTCGCCGAGCATCTACGGATCGGGGCCGACTATACGTGCATCGAAAGCCTCTCCTATGTCGTGCCGGAGGTGATACGGGCCGGAGCGCTGCGAACGATGGCCCGGCTTGCCATCGACGCCCAGCACCGCGAACACGTCACGCCCTACTTCCGTCAAACGCCCGGCCGCTTTCGCGTCGCGCCGTTGCCGCAAACCTGGCAAGGTCTGCGGCCCGACATTCGCCTCACGGTCGATACGCGGGCTGAACTTGAGCGAATGGCCTGGATCTTCGAGCGCTTGGGCGCCGACGGCCCGCTGTTCCCGCTCGAAGACGTCTATGAGCTGTGCGACAAAGCGCTCGGAAAGGTTTAATCCGCTTCCCGCGGACGGCCGAAAACAACCATACGGGATGGACCGGCTCTCGCTGAGCGGCGAACTCCCGTCCCTTGGACACGGGAACCGGACGGGAAATCGCCGATGAACGCATTCCGCATGCCTGCCGCCGTCGCGGTGCTCATGCTCGCGTGCGCGTCGGCACTCTCCGCCCAAACGCCCGAACTTACGGACGACGACCGATTGACACCGGCGTACCTCGCGGCCTATCGACCACGCAAGGCGTGCGACGCTTGCCGCCGTTGCGGCGATCCTTGCCGCTGCCGCCGCCCCAAGGCCAGGCCCGCGCCCAGCACGAACGATACGCCGTCCGCGCCCGGTATCGGGCCTTCCACCGAACAGGAACCCGGTGAAACCCCCGCCCCCGCGGGCGGAATACGAAACGACGCGGCGCCCGATCTCGGCTCGATTGCCGGCGCGTACGGAGGCGCGTCGGGACCGCAATCGGCCGGCACGTTCATGATCGGCGACTACCTGGCCGGCGGCGCCTTCGGAGGCACGCTGTTCTTGAACAACACCGTCACGACACCCAACGTCACCCTGCCCAACGGTGAGATCATTCCGGGGAAGGTCGTCAGCGTCACCGTTCCGTACGGCGGGCACCTGGCGGCGCCCTTCAACCTGCGGACGTTCAATATCGCCGACAACGAAAGCCCGTGGCCCCGCAACCGCGTCTTCTTCACCTCGAACTACTTCGCCCAGGTGGGCGACTCGACCGGCCTCACGCAGGAGATGGGAGGCTTCGAACGCACGTTCGGCGAGGGACGGTCGTCGTTCGGGATGCGGATCCCGTTCTGGACGGTCGATCCGGGCGTGGCCCCAGACCCCTTCGCGCCGGGCGGGCAGATCGGCACGTTCGGCGCCGGGACCGGCACCAGCGCCTACATCGGCGACCTGACGTTCCTTTACAAGCGGGCCTTGATCTTTCAACCGAACAGCGGCAATGTGCTTTCGGTCGGCGCAGCCGTGACCACGCCCACCGGTCCGGCCACGTTCGCGGGCGTCACGCCGCTCTACACCATCAACGGCGTCGATCACCGCGGCAGCATCCAACCCTGGATGGGGTTCTATCGCTCGATCGGGCGTGCCTTCGACGGCCTGTTCGTACACGGCTTTTCCTCGATCGATGCCCCGTTTTCGGCCCACGACGCGACCTTCTGGTACAACGACTATGGGTTGGGGTACTACTACAAGCGGAACACCAATCGCGGGCTGACGGGTATTGTGCCCACCGTCGAGTGCCATGTGAACACGCCCTTGGGCAATCGCACCCACGGCGTGACCGCCACGCAGTCCCTGGCCGCGATGACCGGTTTCTCCAACATGCTGGGCAGCGTGCAGTATACCAATACGGTCGACCTCACGTCGGGCGCGACCTTGGTCTTCAACCGCCGCACGACCTTGACCGTCGCCGCCGTGGCGCCCGTCAGTTCGCCGCAACCCTTCAACTACGAGCTCGTGATGCAACTCAACGTGCTGCGCACCCCTTGGCGAGTCGGCCCGCCCCCGTGATCGCGAAAATGTGTTGGTCCGTCGCAATCGACGGGGTATAATAGCGGTGACGTTGGAACCGACTCGCAAGCCGCTCATTCATGCCACAGGAAACTAGCATGACTCAAGTCATCGTCGATGCGACCCTGAAACGCAAGCTCTTGAACCTCACGCGGAAATTGGAATTCCGCTCAGCATCGGGAGAAGTGCTCGGCACCTTCGTACCGACGGTAGATTACGAGCAGGTCGAGCGCGCCATGCCCAAGCTCTCGGAAGAAGAGATGCGTCGCCGTGAAAAGGAAACCGGGGGGTATACGACGGCGGAAGTTCTCGCCTATCTGGAAAAGCTGTGACTTTCCGCGTCATCTGGCAACCCTCCGCGCTTGACGACTTGGCAGCCGTATGGATGGCAGCCGATTCCGACCGGCGGCGTGCGATCACAGAGGCGACAGAAGGGATCCACGAGATCCTGCGGAATGATCCCTTACATGCGGGCGAATCACGCGACGGCGGCCGACGGATTCTATTTGGCGGACCACTTGTTGTCGTGTTTCGAGTCCTGCGCTCGCAAAACGTCGTTCATGTTTTGCGCGCGTGTCGGAGTTGAAGCTTCGCCAGCGCGACCTTCGACCTCAGACGTGTACGGCTTTCTCCTTTCGCCAAACACCCTTAGAATGGCAGGAAGGAAACCCTTCCCACCAGGGCCGACGGCGTGGCTGCGAAATTGACGTTCATGGTCTATCACAAGGGCCGGTTGCTCCACAGCGGCGAGTTCGACGCCGCCATGGAACTCGGCCGGCAGCACGACTCCGACGAGCGTCTCTTCGAAAACGCGCCCGACGAAACGGTCCGCCGAGTGCCGATCGCCGGGATCGATGAGATGAGCGTCTCGCGGCGGCACGTGCTCTTGGAACCGCTGGCCGGCGACCGAGTGCGCGTCGGCAACGTCTCGACGAGAAATGTCATTCGCCTGCGCGAGGGCACGAGCGTGGCCTCCGGCGCCAACCGCGAGCTTTTCGCGCCCTGCCAATTCTCGGTCGGCGAGCGCGAATTGTTCGAGGTGCGCGTCGAACCCCTGGTTTCCGAGTCGCAGGAGTTGCACACGCTGGCGCAACCGACCATGGCGCCGGGTGTCGCGCCGCGCGTGCCGCGGACCATGGCGCCGCCGCTGTCGTCGTTGGCCGACCGGGACTTGGTTCCGCTGGTCGAGTGGCTGCAGACCGTTTCGGGGGTCTTGCAGAGCGCCTCCAGTTCCGAGGACTTCTTCGAGCGCGCCGCCGGCGCCGTCGTCGATCTGGTCGGGCTCGATTCGGGCCGCGTGCTCCTGCGCGAGGAGAAGGGCTGGATGGTGAAGGCCGAGCGGCAGGGGCGCGG
This sequence comes from Pirellulales bacterium, assembly GCA_035531595.1. Lineage (GTDB taxonomy): Bacteria > Planctomycetota > Planctomycetia > Pirellulales > JAICIG01 > DATKSN01. The sequence goes on from DATKSN010000233.1 coordinate 22,531, forward strand.
ACTGGCCGCCCGGCAGGGCGAATGGCAACCCAGCCGCCGCATCCTCGATACCGTCTGCCAACGGAAGGCGACCTATTGGCGCGATGGGGCCGACGTCGGCGCGATGCGGGACAGCCTGGCCGACGTCGAGGCCGTCGTGGCATCGCCGATCCTCGATCGTCACGGCGACGTGATCGGCGCGCTCTACGGCGACCGGTACGTGGGTACTCGTTCGTCGGCGGGCATGCGGATCAGCAAGCCCGAGGCGGTGCTGGTCGAAACGCTGGCATGCGGCGTGGCGGCCGGCTTGGCGCGGATGGAGCAAGAGCGCGAGGCGGTCGCGGCGCGCGTTCGCTTCGAGCAGTTCTTCTCGGCGGAGTTGGCCGAGCAACTCGCGTTGCAGCCCGACTTGCTGGCGGGGCGCGACACCGAAGTGAGCGTGTTGTTCGCCGACATCCGCGGTTTCAGCCGCATCGCCGAGCAGCTCGGCGCGACGGGCACGATGGCCTGGATCAACGACGTGCTCGACGTGCTCTCCGATTGCGTGATCCGCCACGGCGGGGTGCTGGTCGATTACGTCGGCGACGAACTGCTGGCCATGTGGGGGGCGCCCATCGCCCAGCCAGGCCATGCATTGTGCGCCGCGCGCGCGGCCGTCGAAATGTGGCAATCGTTGCACGACTTCAACGCGCGCTGGGCCAAGCGCCTGGGTGAAGAGACGCGGCTGGGAATCGGCATCAACAGCGGCGTTGCCCGCGTGGGAAACACCGGCTCGCGCCGCAAGTTCAAGTATGGGCCGCTGGGGAACACCGTCAACTTGGCAAGCCGCGTGCAAGGGGCGACCAAACACCTGCGGGCCGGCATGTTGGTCACCGCCGCGACGCAGGCGCGGCTCGACGCCTCGCTGGCCACTCGCCGGCTTTGCCAGGTGCGGGTTGTCAACATCGTCGAACCGGTCACCCTGTACGAGTTGCGGCCCGTCGCCGAGCCCACCTGGCCCGCGCTATGCGAGCGGTACGAACAGGCCCTCGCGCATTTCGAGGTCGGCGATTTCTCGCAATCGCTGAAAACCCTGCGCGAATCGCCGGCCCATTTTGCCGACGATGGTCCTTCGCTCGTGCTCCGCTTGCGCGTCGAAGCGGCTTTGGCGTCGTCCACATCGCCCTTTAGCCCCGTTTGGGAACTGCCGGGGAAATAACCAAACTGGCCTGGACGCCCGTGCGAAAATCGCTATGCTCCCGCCCCCAGGTTTTAGGTGGCGATCGGTGGAAAAAGGAGTCGTCTGATGAAACGGCCGCTGGTGCTGTTCTCCGCGGCGCTGCTGGCGGCGGGGTGCCATTCGGCCCAACGGCCGAACGACCCCTTCCTACCGCGCACGACCGTGCCTCCCCCGGCCACCGGCTCCTATCCCGCCCAGGGTGCGGCGCCTTATTACCCTAGCCCGCCGGGCGCCTACCCAGGACCGACGTCGAGCCAAGGCTTTGTCCCCAACAACTCCGCGCCGGCCAGCCCCTACACTCCGCCGGGTGGCTTCGCACCCGGCCCATCACCAGGTAACGGCGCGGCGGTTCCCACCGGTGGCCGCGCCTCGCAACGACCCTCATCGAGCGGATGGGCGGCGCGCGCCGCCGATCCCGCTCGCAGCCCGCGAACCGCCGCCGCACCCGATGCGGAAGCTATCGAGCCAGCCAACCCGGTTCAGCCGGCGGGGTACAGTGCGCCGGCGAGCGGCCAGCGAAATCGCGTGACGCGGGCCCAATACGCGCCGCGGGTGCGGATTCGCATGCCCAATACCTCCACGTTGGCATCCTCGACAAACGACGGATTGCGGCGGTTGATCTCCGACGACAAGCCGATCGACATCATGGATTTGCCGCCCGCCCACGCGCGCTAGATAGACTTCACGGTGGCTGGGGCAGAGCCTTAGCGATGCCCCGGTCGCTATCGAGCCGGGGCATCGCCAAGGCTCTGCCACCAGCCACCGCCGCTTTCTCCCGCAAAATATCTCATTGTCGGCCGCGTGAAGTATAATGACGAGTGGGCCGGGAAGCTAAAACCTTCCCCGCCGCCGTTCCTTGCTCGGCAGGATCTCCAGGCACGTCGTCCACCAGCCGCTGAGCAGCGTCCGCTGGAATTCAGGTGGCAACCCTTCGGCTTGCATTTCGCGGGCGAGGCGATCATGGTCGTACTCGATCGGCACGAACTCAACCGTCAGTCCGGCGGCCGGCGAGTGCTCGAGGAGCGTGTACCAGACGTTCGTGCGACCGTCGTTCTCGGGACGCCCCAGGACGCCGACGTTCACGAACCGCCCGCCCCGCTTCAGTTCGCGCAGCCAGTGGATGCCGGTGTGCGTGGCTAGTACCACGTCGGCCGAAACATCGTCGGCCAACTGGTCGAGGAAGTGCGTGGGGGTCGTCGACTCCCAAAGAAACTCGTTCACCTTCCGCGGGCTGCCGTGGCACAAGTAAACCCGATACGGTCCCAACTCCAAGCGAAGTTGCTTGGGCAGCGCGCAAAGCCAGCGGCGATTTTCCTGCGACGTGTTGCTCAACGTATAGCCGTAGCTGATCTGAGCGAAGTGGTTGTCGCGCGGGTCGGTATAGCCGCACTGGCAATCGTCCAGACCATGGCCGACCGAATCATCGTAGTTCCCTTGCAAGCAAACGACACCGTGGTCGAAGAGCAACGGAAACACGCGATCCGGGTACGGGCCGAAGCCACCCAGGTCGCCGAGGCAATAGATCGCATCGACACCGCGGCCGCGCGCGTGGCGCAGCGCCGCCGCCAGCGCCAGGTAATTGCTGTAGACGCCGCCGAAGAAGGCGATGCGGGTGGTCATGGGTCATTGATCTCGTTCCCACGCTGATCACGTTTCCACGCTCCGCGTGGCAGTCGATTGTAATGCGCCGGCGCCCCACTTCGCCAGCACGATCGGGAGAATATCTCCCAACATCTCCCAACCTCCCAACCATGACGATTGCACCGCACGCCGCAATCAGGTAGGCTGTCCATCCACATGATCCTCGACCGTCTTAGCAACGCGCGGCGTTACTTGTCGCTCCATGCCGGCTTTGCCGCGGCGTTGGAGTTTCTTGCACAGCCGCTCGACCATTTGCCCTCCGGGCGGCAGCCGATCGACGGCGAGCGGCTGTTCGTGGTGATGAACCGGGAACAGGGACGCGGCCGCGCCGGTGCGAAGCTCGAATCGCACCGCAAGTACATCGACATCCAGCTCACGCTCGGCGGGGCCGAAGAAATCGGCTGGAAGCCGAGCGGCGATTGCTCACGCGCCGAAGCGCCGTTTTCGGACGAGAACGACATTGCCTTCTACGCCGACCCGCCCGAAAGCTGGTTCGCCGTCCCACCGGGCTTTCTGGCGGTGTTCTTTCCCACCGACGCCCACGCGCCCCTGGGTGGAACGGGGGCCTTGCTGAAGGCGGTCGTCAAGATCGCCGTCGATTGGTGAGATGGCCAATCCGTTGGAACCAACGTCGCCGCGCAAAGTCTGGCCGGGCGCCAGGCCGGACGACGCTCCGACCCGTGTCCGCTATCGCGTACTCTTCGTCACGACGCTCGCCGCGGTGGTGCTTTACCTCGACCGTAACTGCCTTGCCGAGGTGCTCAAGTACGACGACGTCAAGCGATCGCTCGGCCTGGACAAGGATTGGCAGGTCGCTTGGAGCTTGAGCGCCTTTTATTGGACCTACGCCGTCGCTCAGGTTCCGACCGGCTGGCTCGGCGACCGGTTTGGCGCGCGGACGATGATGGTGGTCTATATTGCCGGCTGGTCGGCGTGTACCGCCCTGATGGGCTGGGCGACCGGGTTCGCGATGTTGTGCGTGTTCCGTTTGAGCACGGGCGCCGCGCAAGCCGGCGCCTATCCCACCAGCGGCGCCCTGTTGAGCCGCTGGATGCCGTTGGCGGAGCGTGGCCTTGCCAGTAGCGTGGTCGCCTGGGGCGGGCGCGTGGGAGGCGCGATCGCGCCTGACCTGACGACGAGGTTGATGCTGTCGTTCGGAAACTGGCAGGGCGTGATGCTCAGCTACGGCGTGCTCGGGTTGGGTGTGTCGGGGCTGTTTTGGCTTGTGTTTCGCGAGCGTCCCGAGCGGCACCCGCGGTCGAACGCGGCCGAGCGCCGTCTGATCGCGGCGGGGCGGCCGGCGTCCGGCGATTCGCCGCCCCTGCGAACCGGGCTGCCCTTCGCGCCGTTGATTGCCAGCTCGAGCATGTGGCTGATGTGCGTCTCACAGTTCACGACCAACGTCGGTTGGGTTTTCCTGGTCACCTGGTTGCCCAGCTACCTGAAGGAAGCCAAGCGGATGCCCGACGCGGCGGGCGGACGGATGACGACCTGGGTGCTGTTCGCGGGAATGGCGGGAATGCTGTTGGGAGGCTATCTCACCGACCGGGCGACCCGCGCCCTGGGGCTGCGCTGGGGGCGGAGTCTACCGCTGGTGCTGTCGCGATTCATGGCGGCGGCCGCCTTCATGGTCGTTCCCTGGCTCGATTCGCCCTTGGCCGTGGCGGCGGCGTTCGCGGTCGTCGCCTTCTCGACCGACCTGGGAGTGGCCGGCACATGGGCCTACATGCAGGACGTCGGCGGCGGGCATGTGGGGTCGGTTCTCGGCTGGGGCAACATGTGGGGCAACTTCGGCGCCGCCGTCTCGCCGCCGCTCTTGGAGTGGGTCAACCGCGGGCAGGGCCAAGTGCCGAATTGGAACATCGGCTTCGCCGTCTGCGCCATCTCGTTTGTGATTTCCGGCCTCGCCTCGCTGGGCATCGACGCCACGAAGCCGATCGTGCCCGACCACGCCAATCTTTGACTGGATAATCCGCGGCGACTTTGCCGATAACCATGTTCGCATCGGTTCTCGTGCGCGTTCCGCGCGCCGGCTTGGGCCGATGAGTGGTGTGGCGGCTGCCTTTGCGCCGATAAGAAGGCTGGGGCGCAGGGCACCATGGGAAGTCTCGGTCGGCCCGGATCGCGAGGCGTGGGCCGGCGTCGGAAGGAGGAAACTGGCCGTGCCGCAAGACATCAACGTGTTGGCCCTGGTCAAAGGCGCGGAGCGCTACGTGTTCCTTTATGACGACGCCAGCCGCGCCGAAACGCTGCGGGTGTTGGGGCGATACGCCTCGAACCCCGAGTTGAGCTTTACCTGGTACGACGCGGCCGTCCTGAGCCAGAAGATCCGCCAGGAAGCGGCCCATCCGCAACCACCGCCCCCGCACGCCCGGCCCCGCCGCTTCGACCTCCCCCTGCCCACCGACTCGGACGAGATTCTCTAGGCCATGCAGACGGCCATCGCACGTTTCTTGCAATACCTTCGGGTGGAGCGCAACGCCTCGGCGCTGACGATCAAGAGCTATCGCGAGGATCTCGACGCGCTGACGGCGCACCTGACCGAGCGTCACGGCTCCGCGCCGGAACCCGGCGGGCTGACGACACTCGACTTGCGCGGCTACCTCTCGGGTCTGCATGAGCAGGGATACGCCAAGACCACCATCGCGCGGCGGCTGGCTTCGCTGCGTAGCTTCTTTCGTTTCGGCCAGCGTGAAGGCTGGACCGAGACGAACCCCGCCAAGCCACTGCGAAACCCTCGCAAGAGTCGATCGCTGCCCCACTTCCTTTCGTCGGTGGAGCTGGGAACGCTCTTGGAAGCTCCCGTGGGCGACAAGCCGATGGGCCTGCGCGACCGGGCGATCCTCGAAACGCTTTACTCGGCCGGGCTGCGAGTGAGCGAGCTCGTCGGGCTTAACGACGGCGACCTCGATTTCGCGGCCGGCATCGTTCGGGTGCGCGGCAAGGGGAAACGCGAGCGACTATCGCCCGTTGGCTCGTTCGCCGCCAAGGCACTGGCTCGCTGGCTCAAGGTCCGCGTCATCAACCCACGCGAGTCCCAGGGCCCCGAGGCGCCCGTGTTCGTGAACAAATCGGGCCGTCGGCTCACCACTCGCAGTGTCGGCCGTTTGCTGGAGAAGTACCTTGCCGCGACCGGACTTGACCGCCGCACGACGCCCCACACGCTCCGGCACAGCTTCGCCACGCACCTCCTGGACGGCGGCGCCGACATCCGAAGCGTTCAGGAACTGTTGGGCCACAAGAGCCTGGTGACGACGCAGATCTACACGCACCTCAGCACGGCCAATCTGAGGGCGGCCTACGAAAAGGCGCACCCGCGCGCCAATTGACGGAGCGACGCGGTGGCGGTCGTCCGCCTCCTGCCCTTTACGGCCGAGCAGGTTACGGTTCCGTGAGCGCGCCGGGAGTCGCTCTTCCCAGCAGTTCATCGACCGCTTCGCCGATGTCGGCCCGCGACATGAGGGTCTCGCCGACAAGGATGGCGTCGATGCCTGCGGCCGCGAGACGCTCGACGTCGGCCCGGTCGCGGATGCCGCTCTCGGCGACCAACAGGCAGTCGTCGGGGATTCGATCGCGCATGCGCAGCGTGTGTTCCAGATCGGTCGCGAATGTCCTCAGATCGCGATTGTTGACGCCGATCAAGGTGGCGCCGGCGGCCAGCACGCGCGGCAGGTTTTCCGGCTCGTAAAGCTCGACCAGCGGCGTCATGCCCAGCTCGATCGCCTCGTTGTGCAAGGCTCGCAAACGGCAGTCGTCGAGGCACTCGGCGATCAAGAGCACGGCGTCGGCCCCGGCGGCGCGCGCCTCGAGCAGTTGGTAACGATCGAGGATGAAGTCCTTCCGCAGCACCGGCAGCCCCACCTCGGCGCGGACCCGGCGCAGATCGTCGAGCGATCCTTGAAAAAACGGCTCGTCGGTCAAGACGCTCAGGCAGGTTGCTCCGTGGCGCTCGTAGGTTTGCGCAATGACGAGCGGATCGAAATCGGCGCGGATGACGCCCTTCGACGGGCTGGCCTTCTTGACTTCCGCGATCAGCTTGATCGGACCCGGCGCCGCCAGCGCCGCGAAGAAGTCGCGCACCGGCGGCGCCGAGGCCAATGGCTCGACAAGCGACGACGCGGGCCGCGCGGCCTTGGCCGCCGCGATCTCCCGCCGCTTGGTCACAAGAATCTCGTCGAGGATGGTTGGCATGTTCAATGTTTGAAATGCCGTCTGCCGGTGAAGACCATCGCCATCGAGTATTCGTCGCAGGCGGCGATGACTTCGGGGTCGTTGCGTGAACCGCCGGGCTGGATCACGGTGGTGACGCCGGACTTGGCCGCGGCATGCATCGAATCGGCGAAGGGGAAGAACGCGTCGGAACCGAGCGCCGCGCCCGTGGCGCCCGCGGAGGCCTTGGAAAGCGCGATTTGCACCGAATCGACGCGGCTCATTTGCCCCGCGCCGGTCCCCAGCAGCGTACGCTCCTTGGCCAACACGACGGCGTTCGACTTGACGTGCCTCACCAGAGCCCAGGCGAAACGCAAGTCAACCCATTCGGCGTCGGTCGGGGCGCGGCGAGTCACGACTTTCCACTCGGCTTCGGTGTCGGCCTCGATGTCCGCTTGCTGCACCAGCATGCCGCCGGCCAGGCGGCGATAGTCCCAGCGGGGAGGCTCGACCTCGAGCGGCCCGACGCGCATCAGCCGCACGTTGGCCCTCCATTTGGGGCGGGTCGTGAGGATCGCCAGCGCGTCGGGGGCGAACTCGGGGGCCACCATCGCCTCGATGAACCGGCCCGGCTCCGCCAGCACCTCGGCCGTGGCCAGGTCGAGCGAGCGGTTGAACGCCAGCACCGAGCCGAAGGCGCTTTGCGGGTCGCCGTCGAGCGCGCGCCGCGCGGCGACGGCCAACGTGTCCGCCGAGGCGGCGCCGCACGGGTTGTTGTGCTTGATCACCACCGCGGCGGCGCCCGGCAACGTGCGCACGATCGCCAAGGCACTGTCGAGATCGAGCAGGTTGTTGTACGAAAGCTCCTTGCCCTGAAGCTGTTTCGCCGTGACCAGGTTGGCGCCGGAGGCGTTCGGCTCGGCGTACAGCGCGGCACGCTGGTGCGGGTTTTCGCCATAGCGAAGCAGCTCGCGACGAACGAGTTCGAGGCTCCAGGTTTCGGGCGGCGCGTCGGTCGCTTGGGCTTGGCGTGGACCAGCGGGCGCGCCGGCCTGACGGGCGAAGTAACCGGCGATGGACGCGTCGTAACGCGCCGTATGGGCGAAGGCGGCGCCGGCGAGTTGAAACCGCTGTTCGAGCGTGGTCGCGCCGGTCGCCGCGATCGCGCTGAGAATGCCGGCGTATTGATCGGGATGGGTGGCCACGGTGACGAACGCGTGGTTCTTGGCCGCCGCTCTCACCAGCGATGGCCCGCCAATGTCGATCTGCTCGATGGCCTCCGCCCGCGTGACTTCGCCGCGCGCCACAGTGGCCTCGAAAGGATACAGGTTGACCACCACCAGGTCGAAGGGGAGTATTCCGTGCGATTCGATCGCGGCGAGGTCGGCCGCCTCGTCGCGGCGAAAGAGGATGCCGCCGTGAATTTTGGGGTGCAAGGTCTTGATCCGGCCGTCCATCATTTCCGGAAAGCCGGTGTAGTCGGCCACGTCGCGCACGGCCAGTCCTTCGCCTTCCAGGTGACGGCGCGTGCCGCCGGTGCTGAACAACTCGACGCCTCGCGCGGCCAATCCGCGCGCCAAGGCCGCCAGTCCGGTCTTGTCGCTGACGCTGACGATCGCACGCTCGATACGCGGTTGGCTCATCGGATCCGCCAGACATGGTAGTTCACAGTTTCTCCAGGTACGCGAGAACCTCGGCGGTCGTGTAACTGGGCCCCTGGTTGCGTCGATTCAACTCGTCGTCGCTCAATGGCGGGCATGCGCGCTCGGCCGCCTCATAGTCGATGACCGGCATGAGCGTGCCCAGCACGGTGCCGGACTCGTCGCACAACTCGAGGGGCTCGGTCAAATCCAACAATTGATCGCGCAGGGTTGCGTCAAGGACAATTCTAGTCATGCGCGTCTCCAGGGTCGTTGAACAAAAAGCTGATCGTTCCAACCAACGCCAATTCGATTATACCTTGTCGGATGTGACGAACCAACACCCATGGGAACAAGGAGAAATTCGGCGAGCGTGCGTTACTCGTCGTCCTTCATTTCTTCGCCAGCGGCGGCGGCGGCCTTGTCGGCGAATGGATTGTCGTCGTCGTCCGCGGGCATGTCGGGCTTGTCTTCCATGTCCGGCTCGGCGGCCGGCTTGTCGCCGTCCTTCTTGTCTCCCGCCTCCTCATCGTCGGTGACCAGCTCGGGAAGCGTATGCCGGATCGGCTCGAGTAACTCGCGCTCGCGCAAACATTGGATCATGCCCGACGGCGAGCCGAGGTAGATCCGGTCGGTTTGAGTGTTGATGATCTTCAACTTGAGATACTCGGTTGGAATCGCCCCAAGACGCGCTCCGGTGCCGATGTCGAGAATGACCAGACGACCGGCCATGTCGACCATGTAGAGCTTGGTTTGGCTCGCCGCGACGAACCGGCTGATACCACTCACCGACCATTCCTCCAGGCCCGTGTCGAGCGTCAGCTTGAACAGGTCGCCCGTTTCGGAAATCGCGTACAGCGCGTCGTCGATCACGACCGGCCGCTCGATCACCGGGTTGCCCGCCGAGAATTGCCAGCGTTTACGGCCTCGTTCGTCGCGCAAACCATAGACGTAGCCGTCGCGCGAGGCCGCATAGATGAAGGGCGGAAAGTAGGCCAACGGAGCGCTGATCGCCTGGCGAGAGCGGAAGCGGAACTTGCCCAACATCTCGTCGCCGGTGGCCGCGCAAACGTCGCCTTTGTCCGTGCCCCAAACGACGCAGTGCTCGGTGAAGATCGGTGGCGCGTCGGCCATTCCGTTGCCGCGGAAGTGCAATACCCTTTCGAACGTCTCGCGCTCGGCCGGGTGCTCGTCGTCCGGCGGTTCGGGCAGGCGGTAGCCCACGACCATGCCGCTCACCAGCGGCACGTAAACACGGCCGGCCCCGATGACCGCTCCGGCGCTAGGCACGCTTTCAAGCTTTTTTTCCCAAATCAATCGGCCGTCGCGGCGATCGAACAGGTAGAGCATGGCGCCGTTGGTCGCAATCACATGTTCGGCGCCGCATGTGGGGGCCGACGTAGGGCTCCTGCGCCGGCCGACCTGAGCCTTCCAGAGCGTGCGCCGCGTTTCGGCGTCGAGCACATGCAAGGTGGCCTGATCGGTTTGAATCAGCAACAGGCCGTCGTTCAGCACCGCGTAGTCGACCCGGCCGACGCCGGGATCAACGGCGACCTGGATCACCCAGGCCCGGTGCAGACCGTGTTGCTGGGCGACGTTCTCCGGGATAATCCCGCCTCTCAAACGCTGGGCCGAAGCGGGACTGGCGATCGCCAGCACGCTCCCAATACCAAACAACACCACCGCGATTCGCGACATGATTCCTCCCGCGGCCAATGGCGGACCCGAACGAACCTTTCTATCATATCATAACCGGAAGCCGCCTTGGAATCAGCATAAAAATCGAACGAACCGCCAAAAGGGCAATCTTGTGGTGCAGGCGTCCCGCCTGCCTGCCGGATACGCAGGCGGGACGCCCGCACCACAACCCCGCACTGATGTTCCAGATCGGTATGACGAGAGGCTCCCTCGATGGATCCACGCAGTTCCAACCCACAATCCGAAGCGGCCGCGCAAGAAATGCTCGGCTATTTGAACTTCTCGTCCGGGACGGCCGACCCCAAGTTTCAACGCAACGCGAATTTCCTTTTCCGCTCGATTCTTGACGAATCGGCCCAGGGCCAAGGGGTCTGGCAACAAGTTGGCTGCCGCCTGCGAGACCAGCTCGCCCGGCTGCGTGGCACGTCGGCCGCGTTCGATGAAGTCGAGCAAGCCCAAGCGGTGATTGGACTTGTGTTCGATCATTTGTCGCCCCACTACCGCGAGTTTCATCACGATTTATTGAGCCACCAAAGCTCCGACGCGCTATTCGGCCCTTTCTTCCTGGTTCGAGCGTGCGAAGCGGTGCTCCAACAGGGGCCCCCCTTGGATGAGTCGGAGCGAATCGTCCCGGCCGCGCTGGCGCAATTGAATGACTTCCTGGGACATCGCCCTGTCGCCGTGCTCCAGACCCCCCAACGGATCGAGCCCTACGCGCATGAATGGGTATGCCCCATCCCCCTCTACTTGAGGGGAGTTGGCGTCGCCTGCGGATCGTACCACGATCTGGTCGAGCAGGCCCTGGCGATTCTCGAAGCAACCGATTCCGAAATCTTGGAGCAGGCATGCTTCGACCCGGCTTTGCTCGACGAACTGGCGCTCGACCCGCGGGCTTACGACTTCGATCATCCGGTCAACAAGCGGCCCAACTACCAGTTCGGCCAATGGGATCCGCACCGCATCGACAATCAAGGGCGCTACCGCCGCTTCGTGTTGCAGGAAGTGACGCTCGAGGCCCTTGGCAAGCGTCTGGCTGGACAGGTTTCGCTACCGGCCGACGAGTTGCTGTTCGAGGCCGGCGCGGTCTTGGCGGGAACGATGCTGATGGCCTCGGCCGTCAGCGGCCGCGGTCCCGACACGCACGATTCGGGCACGACCTTGGCGACTCTGGTTCCGCGGATCGCCGCCTTCCGCGACTCTTTCTATCCGCGATTGCTCGCCGGAGTCGCGGGGCCGCACGGCGAGAGACTGCGGGCCGAAGCGGCGACGCTTCGTCAACCGTTCGGCGGCGCGCGGCAACACTTGAACCAGTGCCTGGCCCGTTTGCGGGCCGTGCAGCTTCAACATGTTCACCTGGCCCAGTTGTTCGCGCGGATGGGTTTTCCCGAAGCCAGCAGCCGGCAAGCCCAGGTCGTGCCGGTGGCTTCGGCGCGCTTACTGTGCGAGATCAACGGCCGGCTGACCGCCGGGCATCACGCCATCGACCGCGGGCAGCTTGCCCACGCCGCGCGGCTGCTCGCGGAAATCGAAGACCTGCTCCAGCGGGCGATCGAGTGCGGTGCGCTGGTCGATCCGTGGAACGTGCTGGGGTTTCAGGGCCAGTTCAGCTTGTTTCCGGCCATGGAAAACAGCGTGCGCGACCACCGCGTCGACGTGTTGATCCATCTGATTGAGCATGTGTTCGGACTTTACGCGAGGCTCGAAGGCGAGGCGGCCGCCCGAGGCGACGGCCCGCTCGCCACGAAACTCGCGGCCGACATGAAGATACGAGCGCGCTGGTGGGACCAGTTCGCGACGCTCGAAGTGGCGAGTGTGGCCCACGTATCGGGACGCGAGGCGGCCGAATCGGCGTCGCATGTGGCCGACGCCTTGGGCGCCTGGCAACGCGCCGGCGCCGCGGCCGGCGACGTGGCCTTCTGGCGCCAGCACGTCGATCGCTTCACCTCGCCCAAGTCGTACGCGTTGGTCGTCGATGCGCTCCTGGAGCAGCGCGATTTCGTCGCCGCGCTGGCGCTCTTGATCCAGTGGCTGGGACAGGCCGCCGAAGTGCCGCTGGTCGAAGGAGAATACTCGTTCCACGAGTTGGCCGATCGATGGTTGCGCGGCCTCGGGCCGGCCGTCACACGTTGGCCCCTGACCGTGAAGTTCTTCGATTATCTCGAAGCCAACGCCGAGGAATACTGGGAGGTGCCGCGGTTCGAGTTCGACGCCGGACGCGCGCCGGGCGGCCGGCGCGACCGCGACGACGAAGCCGAGCCGGACGCGGAGCACGACCCGGATTTGTTCAGCGCCGCTTACGACGACGTCGTCTACCGCGACAGCACCGGCGACGGCCATGATGCCGACATGCTCGAAGGGCCCAGCGCGGCGAACGATTTCGAGTTGGAATTCGAAGCGACACGGCTCGAACAGCGATTGGCGTTTCTTTCGACGTTGGCCCGGCTTTGGAAACTGGCCTCCGGCATGTCGGCGTCGGCCACCGACACGCGCGCGCGCGACGCGATGCTTCGCGGATGGTTTTCACGCGCCGTGTCGAACCGGCGCGAACTGTTCAAGCTGCTGCGCGCGATACACCGTTTCCGCGTGCCCGCCCCCCGCGGAACGCACGAATCGCTGGTCGAATACGACCGCCGGCGGTTGCTCAAAGAGTCGCTGCTGGCGCGGATCGTGGCGGCCTGCGTCGAAACCTCGTCAGCCGCGCGCTGGCTCCTGGCCGCCTGCCATGTCGCCGACGGCGACGGTGGCGACGGTGGCGAGAGTGGCGAGAGTGGCGATGGCGGCGAGAGTGGCGACGGCGGCGACAGCGGCGACGGCGGCGACGGCGGCGAGAGCAAGGATCTGGCCGATTGGGAACGACGATCCGTCGGCGTGCTGCGGGCCATGTTTCGCGGCGACGCCGATCAAGTGCGCGCTCGGTTTCCCCAATTGCGCCTCATGCTTGAGCGCGAACCCATCTTGTACGTGCCCTTGTCGCGGCACGGCGCGCCCGGTCAAATCGTGGGCGCCCAGACGCTGCAACACCTGCTGTTGGCCCTCCTGCGCGGGCTGCCGCGGCTGGGACTCTTGACGGAGACCTGCCAGGTGATCGCCACGGCGCAGGCCATGGAGCAACATCGCCCCGACCGGGAAGGAGCGGTCACCGAGTTCGACCGATTGTTCGAGGTCGGATATCGGGCGATCGTCGAAGCGCTGGTCAGGTCCGCCGGCGACACCCGCGCCGCCGGCGCCACATCGGCCGGAGGCCAAAGTCACGAGCTCATCGCGGCGACCGACTCCGAGCTGATCGATTCACTGCAAATGGTGACCGAGCGGCTGCTCAAAGGCTGGCTCGGGCATAGCCGCTCGTTGCGGTTGAGCGTGCTTGAAAAAGTCGCCGAGCACGACCGCTGGCAGGCCCTGGTCGGCTTCATCGAGCGTTATGGCCACGACCTGTTCACACCGCGCTTCTTCAACCTGGGCAACCTGCGGGCCATCCTTCATCAGGGAGTCGACGCCTATCTCGACGGCCTGGAGGCGAGCGACGCGGCCGACGAGATCGGGCTCTTGTCGGAACTCGACGCTCAGGTTCCCCGTGCCACGGTGGTCGAACAGTTGAGCCTGGTGATTGAGGCGATCGTGGAGAACTTCGGCGAATTCAAGGACTACAACAGCACCACGACCCAATCGGACCAGGGCGAGTTGCTTTACGTGCTGTTGGATTTCCTGCGGCTCAAGGCGGGTTACGACCGTTTCGCCTGGAACATCAAGCCGGTCGTGCTGGCCCATGAGATTCTGGTGCGGCACGGCCGCATGGCGGCGGCCGAACTCTGGCGGCGAGCGGTCGCCGATCGCACGAGCCGGGCCGCCGATTGGCACCTGCGGCGGTTGGGTGAACTGGTCGAACAGTACAGCGTCAGGCTGCCGACGATCGCCGACCGCTTGGGCGAGCGGTTCGTCCGGCCGCTGGCCATCGACCGCGTCCGCGCGTTGATTCGGCCGGCCATCGAGGAAGCACGCCGCGGCGATCCGCCGACCGCCTTCGACCTCTTGGAGCAGGAACTCGCCGAATTCACCGAGCACCCCTCCGGAGCGGGACTCGACGTACCCGCCTGGTTGACCGCGCTGGAGAACGAAGTGGCCGAGGTCGGCCCCACGCGCCGCCGCGGACTGGATGCCGATGACGTGCCGCCGCCGGTGCCCCTGCTGCCGCTCGCGTGGGACGCGGTGCAACAGCAGCTTCAGACGGGAGAATGGTGACAGTCGGCGTTCAAGACTCGCTCCCCAGTCGTTGATCCGCAGTGACTACGAGGCATGATTCACGCTGCGAAAGCGCGATGTACACGCAGTCGTAGACGCCCAAACGTAATGTTGAAGAGAGGAGAAATGCCGTGGGCATCAGATCGGTGGACTTGAAGGCAAGCGACGAGTCGAGCGCGAGTTTCATTGGCGATCACGGAACTCGCGGATCGCGGGAATGCCGATTTCCAGGATCCCGTGTTTTCGCTGGATTTCCTCGGTGATCCGCGCGGCCCGCCGATGCACCCGGCGAGCGATCTCCGGATCAAGCGGCTCCTTGCGCAAGACGTGCCGAAGAACCGCCTCGCAATCCGCGAGCGACTGTGGGTCAATTACGATCGTCTCCTTCGTTTCGGTGCTCATGATCCAATTCTGTATCAAATCACCACGGTAGTCAATCGACATCCGTAGGAGCGGGAAGCCATCGAAGGAAGCTGTCGAAAACGCCCATGCGCTCGCTCATCGCGGGGCCGCGGAGCGGCCGAAGAGGTGTTCGGGTTATCCGCGCAATGGGTCGGCGGAGCGTGGGAACAAGGTCACGGATCCAGCCGATCGGTTCAGCGATCGGAGCCCCGACGGAATGGAAAATCGCCGTCGGGTAAGAGCCATTTCTCGACCGCCAGCCCCAGCGAGCGGAGCTTGGCGCGGAGCGTGGTCCGCGAGATGCCCAGCAACTCCGCGGCCTGCAATTGGTTGCCGCGCACATGCCTGAGCACCTCGTCCAACACGACGCGATCAACGGCCGCATATACCTGGCGGTAGATCTCCGGCTCCCCGTCCTTCAGGAACTGGCGGACCAACTGCGCGACCTCCAGGGCGCCGGCCACCGAGGCCGCCACCGCCGGGGCGGGCGGCGAATGTCCGGGACGCAGGTTTTCGGGGAGGCAGTCGGCCGTGAGGATCTCGCCCGTGGCGTGGAGCATGGCGTATTTCAGCGCGCTTTGCAGCTCGCGCACGTTGCCGGGCCAGCCGTGGGTTTCAAGCAACTGCCGCGCCTCGGGCGTGACCGCGCGGACGTTCCTGTCCAGCTCGCGGTTGAACTGCCGCAGGAAGTGGTCGATCAACAGCGGCAGGTCGTCGCGGCGGTCGCGCAGCGCCGGCAGTTGGATCGTAAAACCGTTCAAACGGTAGTACAGATCCTGGCGGAACTTCCCCTCATCAACCAGCGTCTGCAGGTTCTTGTTCGTGGCGGTGATCACCCGCGCGTCGGTCTGGATCGTCTCGTTGGCGCCCACGCGCTCGAAGCGCTGCTCTTGCAGGAGCCGCAGCACTTTGGCCTGCGTCGAGGCGCTCATGTCGGCGATTTCGTCGAGAAAGATCGTGCCGCCGCTGACTTGCTCGAACTTGCCGATCCTGCGGTGGTCGGCGCCGGTGAACGCCCCCCGCTCGTGCCCGAACAGCTCGCTTTCGAGCAAGGCCTCTGGAATCGCGGCGCAGTTGATCGCCAGAAACGGTCCCTCGCCGCGGCGGCTGTAATGATAGATCGAACGGGCGACCAGTTCCTTGCCCGTCCCACTCTCGCCCAGAATCAACACCGTGACGTCCTGCGGGGCGACGCGCCCGATCGCCTTGTAAACCTCCTGCATCAAAGCGGCGCGGCCCACGATGCGGTCGGTCGGCTTGTCGCTCTCTTCCGCTTCGACGTCGAACACCGCCGGCACATGGTTCAATCGGCTGACTTCCAGCGCCTTTCGCACCACTTCGCGGAGACGGTGAAAATCGACCGGCTTGAGCAGGTACTCGAAAGCGCCGCGGCGGATCGCCTCGATCGCCGTCTCCGTCTTGGCGAAGGCGGTCATCACGATCACCGGCAAGCGCGGGTCGATCTGGCGAATGCGGTCGTAGGCGTCCAGTCCCGACATGTCGGGGAGCCGGACATCGAGGATCACGGCGTCGGGCTTTCGCGTCTCGACCAGTTGCAGCCCTTCCTTGGCCGTGCTCGCCGAGATCACCTCGAGCGCGTTTGAACTCAAGCACTTCTCCAGCGAATAGAGCACGTTCGGTTCGTCATCGACCACCAACAGGCGCGCCATTACGGGGCCTCCACGCGCGATGCCGCCGTGACGGCCGTGATACGAGGCGGCTTGGCGCCGCCCACGACGGGCGACGCGGCGCGCGGGAGCCATACGATGAACTCGGCGCCTCCTTGCGGCCGGTTGACCGCCGTGATGCGGCCGCCGTGCGCCTCGACGATCCGCCGGCAGATCGGCAGCCCCAGGCCGGTGCCGGTTTCCTTGGTGCTCACGAACGGATCGAAGATGCGGTCGCCCAATTTGACCGACAGGCCCTCGCCCGTATCGGCGACGTGAATCGAGCACCAATCATCGGCGACCGCCCAGACCTCGATCGCGCCTCCCACATGCAGGGAATCGAGCGCGTTGAAGAACAGGTTGAGCAGCACCTGCCGGATTTGCCCGCTGTCGGCTTCCACCTTGATCGCTTGCGCCGGCAACTCGCAGCGGACGACCACCCGTTGTCGCTCGGCGCGGGCGGAAACCAACTCCAATGTCTGCGAGACCAGGCCACGCACATCGATGGTGGCCTTGGCGAGCTGCGGTGGCCGGGCAAAATCGAGCAGCGACTGAATCGACTCCTCGAGCCGCGTGATTTCCTCATCGACCACCATCAAGTCGCGGCCGCGCAGTCCTGCGCCGTCGTCCCGCGCGGCCGCCGCCTGGACGAGGATCTTCATCGCCATCAGCGGATTCCGCACCTCGTGGGCGATACCGGCCGCCAACTGGCCGACCGCCGCCAGTTGCTCGCCGCGAATCACTTCCAATTCGCGCTGTTCGAGCCGTTCCACCACGATCGCCACATGCTCGGCCATGTTGCGCAGCGCCGATTCCAGTTCCTCGAAACCTTCACCGGCCGAAAGTGTGATCGGTCCGATCACCTCGTTCAGCTTGCCGGCCACTCCGCGCACCGGCACGCTGAGTTGCACGATCGAACGGCTGACGCCGCGGGCGATGCCGAAGCCCGCCAGCAGCCCTCCCACCGAACCGCACACGCCCAGCAGCAACAGCGCCAGCCCCATCCGGTCGGCCGACCGTTGGCTTTCGTCGCTGGAGTGCGCGACGACCTGCCGGTGGTACTCGATGTACTCCCGGGCCGGAGTGAAGATTTCGGCTTGCATCAGGTCGTCGATCATGGTGCCCACCGCCAAGGCCGAATCGCCGCGCTGCAACCGCTCGGTCAATTGATCGACGTCGCTGAAAAATCGCTGGCAGCCGCGGTCGACCTTGGCCACCAACTCGTGTTCCTTGGGGTTGCGCGCCAACCGGTTGGATTGCTCGAGAAGTTTCAGGGTGTGCGCGCGTAACGCGGGAATCTCGTCGAGGTTTTTTCGCTCGCCCAAACGCAAATACCGGTTCAGCCGGCTACGCACCTCACGCATGGCGATTTCAACGTCCTCGGCCGTCAGCATGCTCGAAACGTCGCGGGCCAGCAACTCGGAATTGTCTTTCTGTTGATTGTGGACGTACCAAGCCGCCACGACGCCAACCGCCAACAGCAACATGCTCAGGCCGATCATGGGAGCGGCCATCCTGAGAATGAACCGTGTGCTCATTGAAATTGACCTCGACGCGGCTGACCAAACCATGACCATCGCGGACAGGCACTGTCCAGTTTGTTCGTTGATCCTGGTACGGTCGTCGTCTTACAACGTACCACAAAACTTGGCACATTTCACGCTTCATCGCGGACGTGGCGCCGTCAAACGGCGCGTCGCGCGGCGTTTTTCCGACCCGAGATCGTCGATCTCCGCCCCAGCTTCAGCAAAGATGGGGCCAGAACCGCTTTGAGCCTGGCATGGGCCGCGAAAAACGCAATCGCCCCGGCTTCGGATCGAACGGCACAAGCCTTGCTTCTCATTTCATTTCAGCGGCGAACGCCCACCAACCCCACGCGCGCAAGAAAACGCCGGGTTCGGGCGATGTAGGGTGGGCACCGCCCACCAACCCGCCCGACGCGCGCAAGAAAAGAGAAGAAAGGAAGATCAGCCATGCTGGAAACCCTCAACTTGGAAACGGCTCAGCCTGTTCCGACGCTTACGGTCAGCGGATTGCCGTGGTATGTCCTGCGGCAGATCGCCCGGGAGCGCGATCAAAGTTCGGCGCGGCAAGGACCGCGGTTGGGTCCGTACATCGTGGTCTCACGTCACATGGGCGCCGGCGGGGACGAAATGGCCGAGCTGTTGGGAGGCCAGTTCGGCTGGCCGGTGTTGGACAAGCAACTGGTCGACCTGATGGCCGAGCGGTTTCACGTCGATCACGACGTCGTGGAAATGCTCGACGAAAACAAGAGCAGCACGCTCTACGAGGCGCTGGGGCACTTCGTCAACCATCGTCTGATCAGCCAACAGACCTACGTGTGCTACCTGCGGCGAATCGTCGCCTCGGTGGTGGCCGCCGGCCCGGCGGTGTTCGTCGGTCGCGGGGTGCAGTTCTTCCTGCCGCGGCGGCATGGGCTTGCGGTGCGCGTCGTGGCGGACGAACGCGACCGGATCGACCGGATCTCGCGGCGATATGGCCTGTCGAAAACCGAAGCCAAGCGGATCATGATCGAGACGCACGACCGCTGGTCCGCTTTCGTCCGCTGTTATTTCCACAAGGATCTCGACGACCCGGCGAACTACGACCTGGTGGTGAATACCTCGCGGCTGGGTGTCGAGGCCGCCGCCGAGTTGGTCGTGGCGACCTTCCGCTCGCGCCACATTGACGCGCCGGGCTAGCCCGGTCCCTGCAAACTTTCGGCCAGTTTGGCGAGCGCTTCGGTTTCGATCTGGCGCACGCGCTCGCGCGTGAGTCCGAGTTGTTCGCCGATTTCCTTGAGCGTGCGCGGTTCGTTGTCGGACAAGCCGAAGCGCAGACGCAGGATCGTGGCCTCGCGCGGGTCCATCGTCTCCAGCATCCGCATCACATGGCTCATGTCGTCCCCCTCGAGCATTTCGTCTTCGGGGCTTTTGGCGCGGTCGTCCATGATCATTTCGCCCAGCGACCAGCCCGCCTCGGCCTGGTCGGTTTGCGGCGCCGAGTTGTAGATCCGAATCGCCTTCTTGATGATCGGCAGCTTCTTCCGCGGCAGACCGAGCACGCGCGCGATTTCCTCGGGCGTGGGCGTGCGGCCCAATTCCTCCGTCAGACGCACGGTCGCCCGCCGCCATTTGCTGAGCAGCTCCACCATGTAGGCCGGAATGCGGATCGTTTTGGCCGTGTTGATCAGCGCCCGCTTGATCGACTGCTTGATCCAGTAGCTGGCATAGGTGGAAAATCGCGTCCCCATCGCCGGGTCGAAGCCCTCGACCGCGCGCAGCAGGCCGAGGTTTCCCTCCTCGATCAGGTCTTGCAGGGCCAGCCCCTTGCCGGTGTAGCCGCGGGCGATGTTGACCACCAGCCGCAGATTGGCGCGGACCATGCGGTCGCGGGCTTCGATGTTTCCCTGGCCGATCGCAACGGCCAGGTCTTGCTCGTCACGGGCCGAGAGCAGCGAGGTTTCGTTGATTTCCCGCAGATAGGTTTCCAAGGGCGATTGGACCGCGGATCTCGTTCGGCGTCGTGTTTTCGGCATCGGGCTAACCAACCGCTGGAGCGTGAGGGCGGGGATGAACCACGACAACTATCGTCGCCCGCCGCGGCCTTTCTACAACCAACGGACCCGGCGACAAGCTGGGCCGGATGTAAGCCGCCTTCGGGGGTTGCCGGTAACAACGGCCGGCCGTTGTGGCGCGGGCGGCCCACCATTGTCTAAGCCGCGGGCGGCGCCGATCCTGCCAGCTTTGTGGCGCAGGCGTCGAAAACAACGATTGAGCGGGTCGTTGATGGTAAAAAATCCCCCCGGAGACCGCCGCGCGTCGCAAGAGTGACGAGGTGGGACAAAAACGCGAAAGGAGGGTTGATGTGGGGAGAACGCGGGGTGGGTGGTCGTGCCGCGGGATGGCCGTACCGCCCGTTCTTCTTCTACCTTTCCCTTGATTCGCACGGGGTCTCCGGAGGTGTTTTCAACAACTCAATTCAATCGCCACGATGGCGAGCTTGTGTTCGTCGGCGAAACGGATCATTTCGTCGGAGTCGACGATGATCGTCCGCCCGGCCTCGACGGCCAGGCACGCGGCGCCCGCCTCGACCATCGTTTCGAGCGT
The DNA here is from genome assembly GCA_035531595.1 of Pirellulales bacterium. Classification (GTDB taxonomy): domain Bacteria; phylum Planctomycetota; class Planctomycetia; order Pirellulales; family JAICIG01; genus DATKSN01. The sequence continues at coordinate 43,271 of DATKSN010000233.1, forward strand.
GCCCAGGCCAATGGTTGGTACGTCGAACCGCATGTCCTGCCGCGGCTTGGCCACCTTGACCACGGTGAAGCCACCCGCGCGGCAAAGCTGGCCTGCCCGCCGGATGCACTGGTCGGTGCCTTCGATCGCCTCGACCGCCAACGCCGTGCCGCCCATCACGGCCACGCTTTGGCCCACGTCGAGCCGGCCCAGTTCCTTGGCCAACTGCCAACCGAATTCGATGTCGTCGCGTTGCGCCGCGGATGGGCCGCGCCGCGTGAGCGGTCCTCGTCGCACCAGCAACTCCGGGGCGAAATCGGTGGCCGGGACCATCTCGATGCCGTTGACGGCGAACGCCTCGACCACGGCCAGAAGCAACGTATCGTCGCGGCGGTCGCGGCGGTTGAGCACGAAGTGCTTGAAAAACCGTCGCGCCGTCGGCCAATCGGGAAAGTGCTTGATCCAGAACCACGACTCGAACAACCTCAGCTTATGGATCTTGCCGGCCATCGTGGCCCGCCGCACGCCGTGCCGCTTGAAGAAGCGAATCGCGCGGTTCAGCTTGCCCAACCCCATCCACTCGAACTCGTCGCAAACGGCGGCCAACGCCGGGTCGGCATGCCCCTTGACCCCCATGCAATACGTCTGGCCTCCCTGACGACGCAGCGCCTCGGCGACGACGAAAGGGTATCGGCCCCAACCGGCCACTAGGCCAATCCGCGTCGGGGCCGACTTGGCGTCGTGGTTTCGAGTTGTCAGCACGTCGCTCGCCATCGAGGTTAGAGGTTAGAGGTTAGAGGTTAGAGGTTAGAGGTTAGAGGTTAGAGGTTAGAGGTTAGAGGTTAGAGGTTAGGTTTTGAATCCTAACCTCTAACCTCTAACCTCTGCTGTTTTTCTTCGCGCCGTTTGATTGCCCCGCTCAACTCATCATGCCGCCGCATTGCGTCCACTCTTGCCGGCCTGCGCTTCGAGCCGCGCCACGGCGGCGCGCAGGGCCTTGAATTCCCGCCGCATGTCGGGCAGTTTGGCGACCGCGGCGAAGATCCGCTTCTGCTCTCGCTCGGGACGGGCGGGGGTGCCAAGCACGAAGCTGTCGGCGGCCACGTCGTTGGGCACGCCCGCCTGCCCTCCCAACACGGCGCGGTCGCCGATGTGAACGTGGTCACGCACACCCACCTGGCCGGCCATCGTCACGTAGTCGCCCGTCGTGGTGCTGCCCGCGATGGCGACTTGCGAGCAGATCAGGTTGTGCCGCCCCAGACGACAGTTGTGGGCGATCATCACCAGGTTGTCGATTTTGGTTCCCTCGCCGATCACCGTGGCACCGTAGGTGCCGCGGTCGACCGTGGTGCCGGCGCCGATCTCGACGTCGGCGCCGATCTCGACGTGGCCAAGTTGGGCCGAGAGTTGGTGCCGGCCCGCGACCAGCGTGTAGCCGAAGCCGAAGCCGCCCAGTACCACGTTGGCGTGGATCGTCGAGCGCGGGCCGACAACCGTGTTCTCGTAAAGCACCGCGTTCGAGAAAATCGTCACCTGTTCGCCCAGCTTACACCCCGCCATCACATGCGCGCCGGCGTGGATCGTCGAACCGGCGCCGATTTCGACGTCGTCGCCGATCGTCGCGCCGGGGTACACGTCGACGTCGACGCCGAGCCGGGCCGACGGGCGGAGCACCGCCCGCGGACTGACACCAACGCGGCGGACCTCGCGGGGCGGGCGAAAATGGCGCACGATCGCGGCGAACGCCGCCGCGACGTCATCGACCTGAATCGCCGCAAGTCCGTCGGGCGCCAGGCTACGGGGCACGACCACGGCCGAAGCGGCTGTTTGGCCCAGCCGCTGGGCCTTGTCGGCCGAATTGATGAAGGTGATCTCGCCCGGCCGCGCGTCCGACAAGGTGGCCGCGCCGGTAATCGCCAGGCCGCCGTCGCCCAGCGCGGCGCCGCCCACCCATTTCGCCAGTTCGGCCAGACTGACTGCCATTTCCAGGAATCCTTTCCGTTACGCGCCGCGATTCAGGCGACCGCTTTTGACGGTTCCGCCCGGCGATGTCTCAAGTGGTGAATGCTATACTTCACGCGGCCATCAATGTGACATTTTGCCTCGAGAAAGTGGTGGCTGGTGGCAGAGCGTAAGCGATGCCCCGGCTAGATAGCGACCGAGGCATCGCTTACGCTCTGCCCCAGCCACCGTGAATGTCTCATTCCCGGCCGCGTGGAGTATAACCATTCCGGGAGATGACGGCAAGATCAAGCTGGGGTGCCGCCGCTTACGCGGCTTGCTCAGACGTCGTGGGGATGTCGAAGATCGCGTTTCTCCGCGCCTCCGCCGCCCGTTCGCTTACGCGCATACCCGCGGATGACCCTTGATCGCATTGGCGATCGTCGATCAATCGGGTAGAATAACTGATGAGATTCCGTGCCAAGGGCTTTCGGCGGGTAAGGTCTGAATCGCTATCGAACCTGCCGCCGGCGAGGAGATGACCGTGTTCAATACCGCCAGGGGTCTGTCGCGCCGCAAGATGCTGGCAACTGCGGCGGGCATGTACGGTATCTCCCTGCCCAACTTCCTGCAGTTGCAATCGTTGGCGGCGACGCGAAACGCGACACTTGCCGGCAAAGCGAAATCCTGCATCATTCTTTATTGCTGGGGCGGGATGAGCCATCTCGAAACATGGGATCCGAAACCGGAGGCGCCGGCCGAGGTGCGCGGCGAGTTTTCCCCGATTCAAACGGCGACCCCAGGCATCCACATCAGCGAACACATGCCGCTGTTGGCCCGGCAAACGGAAAAACTGGCCATTATCCGTTCCATCCATCACGACGATTCGGCGCACGGCCGGGGCATGTATTGGAACATCACCGGGCACAAACCGCCGCGTGCCGGAAACATTCCCCCCGAGTCGAGCGATTGGCCTTCGCTGGCCGCGATGGTTTCCAAATTCCGCTCGGCGCCGCGCGGCGTGCCGACCGCCGTTCGTTTGCCGTACCCGATGGTCGATAACGGCACGCTGCAAGCGGGTGAATACGGCGGATGGCTGGGGGTCAAATATGACCCGATCGTCCTGCGCACCCCCAGCGGCGAACCCTACGGCGGCGTTTCCAGAACGCTCGGCTCGGAAGTCCTCAAGCTGGGCGACGTCGACGGCCAGCGCGTCATGTCACGAAGCCGTCTGCTGGCTTCGTTGGAAAAACCGATCGGCCAGTCCGGCGATTTCGAGAACTACAGCCACTTCCGCGACCTGGCGCAAGGAATTCTGTTCGGTTCGGCGATCAAAGACGCCTACGACCTGGACAAGGAAGATGCGAAAGTCCGCGATTCGTACGGGAACCACCTCGGGGGTCAAAGTATGCTCCTGGCGCGTCGCCTGACGGAGGCCGGCGTGCCGGTCGTTCAAGTCTTGTGCTCGGCGGGCGATCTCAACGGCGGCGCGGGCGACATGTGGGACACGCACAGCGACAACTTCAATCGGCTCAAGACGCGACTGCTGCCCGTTTTCGACCGCGGAACTTCCGCCTTGCTGCAAGACCTGGCCGATCGCGGAACACTGGACGAAACGCTGGTCGTCGTGCTTACCGATTTCGGCCGTACTCCGCGTATCAACGGCGCCGCGGGGCGCGACCATTATCCGAACGTCTACTCGGTCGCGCTCGCCGGAGGCGGCATTCGGGGCGGACAAGTCCACGGCGGCAGCGACGGCCACGGGGCCTTTCCCAGAACTCAGCCCTGCGGCCCTCCCGACATCCATGCCACGATTTTCCATTCGTTGGGCATTGATCCCAGAGCCCAGATTCGCGACATGCTCGGTCGACCATTCCCCGTCAGCGACGGCGAAGTCCTGCCGCTCATGTGACGCGACTGGGGAGTGAGCAACGGCGCCGCATCATCGAGTGATCTGCCACGCGGGTCCGCGCCAATACGCCACGTACCATTCGAGCGGCCCATCGAGCGGCGTCGCGCGGTAGAGCCAGTCTGGCTTGCCCGGTGGAGCCTCGTCTCGATTGCCGCCCTTGACGCCGCGGGCGAACCAGCCCTAGGATGCACCATGAATGGTCGATCCACCCCTTCTCTGACTGAGCTTGGCATGTCCACTGACGCAGGATCATCACCCAGCGCCGCCGCCGACGTCCCGCCGGTTGCCGTCCCGCAAACCATGAGCATCGACGATTCAAACATGATCGCGTCGTACTCGAATTTCTGCCGCGTGACGGGCACGCCGGAGGAATTGATCGTCGACTTCGGCACGAATCCCAGCCCGTTCGAGTACACGCCCGAGCCGGTCGTGGTCACCCAGCGGATCGTCACGAACTTTTTTACCGCCAAGCGGATGCTTCATGCCTTGCAGTTGACGCTCGACCGGCATGAAGCCGCCTTCGGCGTGATCGAGCCCGACGTGCAACGCCGGGCGATGGACGCGCAGCACCCGCAGGCGCACCGCTGATTGCCGAGCGGGTCGGTAACTCTAGATCTAGACCCAGATATCCGACGTGCCGTCATCCGAGCTTGACCGTGACCGTTTTCAATTCCGTGTAGTGCTGCAGGGCGGCCTCGCCGTTTTCGCGGCCCTGGCCCGACATCTTGAAGCCACCAAACGGCGTCGTGGTGTCGACGACATGATAACAGTTCACCCAAACCGTCCCGGCTTTGACGCGCTGCGCGAAAAGGTGCGCTTTGTCGATATTCTTGGTCCAGATCGCGGCCGCCAGGCCATATTGAGTCCGGTTGGCGCGATCGACGACCTCGTCCACCCCCTCAAATGGCAAGACGCTGACCACCGGCCCGAAGATCTCGTCCTTGGCGATCGCCATCTCGTCACGCACGTCGTCGAAGATCGTCGGCTCGATGAAGAAGCCACGCCCGCCGACGCGGTGGCCGCCGGTCAGCAGCTTGGCCCCCTGTTTCCGGCCCAGGTCGACGTAGCCGAGAATCTTGTCCATCTGTTCCTGCGACACCTGCGGACCCTGTTCGGTGTTCGGGTCGAGCGGGTCGCCGATACGGCGATCTTTCGCCTTGGCGGCCAGGCGCTCGACGAACTCGCGGTGAATCGGAGCCTCGACGAACAGCCGGCTTCCGGCGGTGCAGCACTGGCCGCCGTGAAAGTAGATCGCGTGGAACGCTCCGGCCACGGCCTCGTCCAGGTCGGCGTCGGCGAAGACCACGTTGGGACTCTTGCCGCCCAACTCGAACGTAGTCCGCTTGAGCGTTTCGGCCGCGGCCTTCTGAATGATCTTGGCCGTATCGACGTGCCCGGTGAAAGCGATCTTGTCCACGTCCGGATGCGCGACCAGCGCCGCGCCGGCCGTTTCGCCGAAACCGTTGACGATGTTGATCACGCCCGGCGGGAAACCGGCCTCGATCGCCAACTCGGCCAATCGCAGCGCGGTCAGCGGGCTTTGCTCTGCGGGCTTCATGACGACCGTGTTGCCGCATGCCAAGGCCGGACCCCATTTCCAGGCCAGCATCAACAGCGGGAAGTTCCAAGGAATGATCTGGCCGACGACGCCGACCGGCTGGCGCAGCGTGTACGATAGAAAGCTTCCGCGGACGGGCACGGTGCGGCCTTCGATCTTGTCGGCCCAGCCGGCGTAATAGCGGAGCGTGTTCACGACCCCTTGCAGGTCGCCACGCGCATCGCGAATCGTCTTGCCGCAATTCAGCGATTCCAGCGCGGCCAACTCGTCGGAGTTCTGCTGTGCGAGGTCCGCCAACTGGTACAGCAGCCGTCCCCGCTCGGCCGCGTCGCACTTCGACCAGGGGCCCGATTCCAGCGCCGCCCGCGCGGCCTTCACCGCGCGGTCGATATCCGGGGCCGTGCCCAAAGCCATTTGGGCGATGTTCTCGCCGGTGGCCGGGTTGATCGCGTCGAAATGCCCTCCCTCGACGGGGTCAACCCACTGGTTGTCGATCAGAAGCTTCGTCTGGCGGATCTTGGGGACGGTCGTACGTTGGACGAGAGTTTCGTGCATGGTCGTCGTTCCTGGCGTAGTGTGATCGGATGTTTTCGTCCGGCGATCCTACCGAAGGCCCCCCACCGGTCGTCATTTCCATCGGACGATAGCGATAGTCTCGACTTAAGCATTGAGCATGTCAAGGAGCCGCCGCTACGCGACGAAGCGTCCCGGCACCGGATCGGCGGTGCGTTGACCGCCCTGGTGCTGGCCCAGCGTGGTCTTCGCCACGACACCGTCGAACAGCCGCTGCACGAATTCGCTTTCGTCGCAAATCTGCCGCACGGCGCGCAGGAACGAGGCGATCTCCTCGGCGCTGACCGTCAAGGGAGGCTGAATCCGCAGTACGCGCGGATTGGAACGCGTGACCTGGGTGTAGATGCCGTGCTCGTTCAAGAGCGTTTGCATCGCGTACATGGCCGGCATGCCGTCGACGATCTGGTCGAGGTTGGCCACCAGGTAGGAGTTCAGGCCGCTGGCGTCGAGCGCTTTCCAGTGCGCGGCGATCGCGGCCGGCAAGGGCTTGAATTCGAGCCCGACCAGAAGACCTTGGCCGCGGACCTCGGCGAGCAAGTTGCTCTCGCGGCACAACTCGGCCAGCCCGTCGCGCAGTTGCTCGCCGCGCCGGTCGGCGCGCTGCGAAAGCCGTTCGTCTTCGATCACTCGCATCGCGGCAAGTCCCGCGGCGCAGGCCAGGCTGCCGCCGCCGAACGTGCTGGTGTGCAAGGCGAATGTTTGCACGGTGCCGTAGGCCTTGAGCCACAAGTCGCGGCGACAGAGCATGGCCCCGATCGGCAGCATGCCGCCGCCCAGCGACTTGGCCAGTGTCATCGCATCAGGTTCAACCCCTTCATGGTCGCAGGCGAACAGTCGGCCGGTGCGGCCCAGTCCGGTTTGCACCTCGTCGACGATCAAGAGCGTGCCGGCGGCGCGGCACAAGTCCTGCGCTTCGCGCAGGTAGCCCGGCGGCGGCAGGTACATGCCCCCTTCCGCTTGCAACGGCTCGACGATGAAGGCGGCAAAATGGCGTGAAGCCAAAGCCCGCTCGAGGGCTCCGGCGTCGCCATAGGTGATCGACTGGCATTCGGGCACGAGCGGCCCGAAGGCCCGCTGATAATTCGCATTGCCGGTCACCGAAAGCGAGCCGAACGACTTGCCGTGGAACGAGCGTGTGCAATGGAGCAGACCGGCGCGGCCCGTCGCCGCGCGGGCGAGCTTGAGCGCCGCCTCGACCGCTTCCGTGCCGCTGTTGGCGAAGAACGCCATCTCCAGGCTGGGCGGGGCGAGCGAAACGAGTTTCTCGGCGAGCGCCGCGGCGTAGGGGTTCACCGCCGATTGAGCGAAACCGGGCGCCTGCTTTTGGATCGCCTCGGTCAATGCGGCGGCGACGGCCGGGTGGTTGTGGCCTAGATTCATCGAGCCGAAACCGGCCACGAAATCGAGGTACTCCTTTCCGTCTGCATCCCAGAGCCGCGTGCCCGCCCCGCGCACGAAGGTCTTGGCGAACTGGCTCTTGGATGAGATCGCCATCAGCACGGGGTTCAGATAGCGCGCGTGTAGTTTGGCGGATCGGCTTGCGTCGGGCGCGACCGGCGCCGCGGCCGACACGCTCGGATCGGCAAAGGGTAACGTGGCCCGACGTTCGGCCGACCGTTCGCGCACCAGCGCCTTGCGGAAACGGACCAGGGCCAGATCGTCCAAAGGCAAGCCGAACGATATCAGCCGCGAGAAGTCGAAACCGTGCGCGCCGGCCCGGGCGCCGATCGCGAGGATGCCGTTGGTGTCGAGTTGGCGCCCCAGCGAGAAACACTCGGCGCGGCCGTCGAGCGCAAGGACCATGGTCTCGGCCAGGCAACTCGGAACCATACCCTGGTGGAACCAGAGGTAGTTTGAATCGAGCGGCACGGTGGGCGGCACCTTGGCCAGTCCGCCGGAGAGAATCAGCACGTCGTCGCGTATCGCCCGGTTGCCGTTGACGTCGGTGGGCACGGCCACGTCGACGATGATGCTGCCCGCTTGCAGCTTGTCCTGGTCGATGCAATTGCCCGAGGAGGTGGCCGAAAGCACGACGCGGGCCTGGGCCAGCGCGGCGGGGATGTCCAACAACAGTTCGGCGTCGAGTTGTTCGGCGAGTTGCACGGCGCGGGACGAAGCGTTCCTCGCGACCAACAGCAGCCGGCCGCAACGCGGCGCCAGCAGCCTCGCCGCGGCCACGGCTATGCTACCCGGAATTCCGATCACCGCCACGGTTTCGTCGGCCAGGTCGATTTCGGTTTCAAGGCACAGTTGCGCCAGGTTTTCCAAGGCGGCGAACACGGTCAGGCTGTTTCCGGTCGTCACGTGGATGGGCCCGCGCGCGGCCAAGTGCGTGCCGTGCCCGCCCACCACGCCCGTCATGGAACCGAGTCCCACGAGCCGCGCGCCCCAGGCGGCGGCCTCGTCCACCGCTTTCTCCATGTAGTCCACCGCGCGCCCCGGGTCGTCCAGAATCTCCCAGGCGTCCATGGGGATTTCGTAGAACCGTCCGTGAGCTCGGGCGCCTGTGGCCGAGACCAGCCCGCACAACTCATCCACCACGCGAACACGCGGCTCGCCGACGGTTGCCTGACGTCGCCGCGCCGGTGCCAGCATTTTGTGCAGACTGGCGCAGAAGCTCAACAAATCGCCGCCGTGATCGCGGTGCAGGTGCCCATTGGGATCAAGCTCCAACAGGGTCTTCGTCTCATCACTGAGGGGATGAATCAAGAACGCGAACTTCATCTCCCCGGAGTCAGCCGGCGAGGCGGACGCCCAAGGAGGTCGCGACGGGCAGCCGAGGTTGTCCTGGATCGCCATAAGTTGTTCGATCTTGGCCTTACAGAAGCAGGGAACAAGGGTCAATGCGATGGAGTATCGACCACGGCGGGCGGCAATCTTTGACGGTTCACGCGATTTTAACGATCCGAGCCTCTGTTAGGAGCTTGGCGATGAGGTGGAAGCAAGGGGATTTTGGACGGCTGCGCGGCATAGGATACCGTGCGAGCGTGCTGGAACAAAGGCGTCTTTGTTCGCAAACCCTCGTTGTTCTACACATCTTCAGGGAGGCCACGGGCTTGCCCCGTGGAGTTTCACGCTCGTATCTACACACGCAGGATGCCCGGATTACCTGCCTTTCCCCGTGTCGCCCCTCGGGCCGCCTCCGCCTCCGGCGGCCTGCGGTGCCCGCGACACCGCCCCTTCGGGGCGGACGACATTCTTCGCGGGACATTCCTCTGACGAAGAAGCCCCTGATTGCCCAACATTCCCATTTCACCACCTGCGATCAAAAGATGCGTAGAACAACGAGGGCTTACGCCCCAGGCTAGTACTTACCAGCGGAATTCGGCCCTGGTGGTCAAGCCGTCGAACGTGACCGTGTCGCTTCGGCTCGAGGTGTTGTTGGCATAACTGTTGTTTTGCACGGCGGCCATGAAGTTGTTGGGCGACACCGTGTTGAACCAGGCGGCGAAATAATAACCGCCGCTGATGCGAATCCGGCCGGTTCGGTTTTGCCAGCCTAGGCCGAGTTCGTATTCCAAAATCGGCACGGCGCGGCTGTCGTTCCAAGCGGCCATGGCCTGGAGCGCCTGGAAATTGTTGGTCTGGGAGTAGCCCGAGCGGAACGTGCCCACCAACAGGCTGGCAAAGCCCTTACTGTAGGCCATCAAGCCGCAGTTCCTGGCTTTGCGTTCGCCTTGCAAGCCGATGCGGGTGCCGAGACCGTCGAAGTTCACGTTGCTGGCAACATTGGTGACGCCAGGACCCAGCGGCTGGGCCTCGCGGAACGCCTCGTGCAGGTTGGCGTATCGCGTGCCGACGGTGTAGTTCAGGGCCCAGTTGTCACCGCCGCTCAGCAGGCGCATATAGTCGACGTCGGCGAACTGAAAGCGAACGTTGTAGCGGCCCAACGCGCCAAGGCTGTCGGAGACCGCGTTGTACGTCTGGGGCAGCGTGACCAGTGAGTGAACCGACAGAGGCGGGTTCGCAAACAGAGAACTGTTGGTTTCCGATTGGAAATAAGTATAGGTCGCGACGATGCTCGTACAGCGGTTCAATGCCTTGGTGAATCCGGCGCGGTAGCCGATCGAGTAATTTGGACTGACCGTCGCGACTTGTCCGAAGGGCACGGCGGTCGCCGGGTCGGTGCCGTTGCGGACTTCGGCGTAGGCGACGTCGGCGCCGCGCGGACGCAGGTACAGCATTTCGGCGAAAACACTGTTCCTGTGTGCCCAGAAGGGGGAGCAACACGGCTTGCGGCAGCCGTCGCCACAACACGCCGGGTTGCCGCCTTGGGCCGTGTTGTCGGCGTCGTCGCCGGACCCATAGGCGGCGAACGGCTCGGCGCCGGTCGTGTACGGGGCATCGGAGTCGTCGGCGGGGTCGGCCAAAACGTCGCCGGGCATCTGGCCACTGCCGAGCATCTGGCCACTGCCCTGCCCCCACGGGTCGTACTTCCCTGGATGGCTAGCGTAGCGGTATCCATGCACGTTGCGCGAAATGTCCGGCGACGCGGTGCTGGGGTTTTCGTCGTCGGCTGGATCATCGTCGCCGGTTGACTCATCGTCGGCGATTGAATCGTCGTCGCCGGTTGACTCATCGTCGGCGGCCGTTTGGGACGACTTGCCGGCCAGGGTGGCGCCCATCCATTGTCGGACGGGCGGGCTTTGCTGTTGCGCCCGTAACGGATGGCCTACGCACAGCAGCGCCGCCACCGTCGTGGCAGTGAAAATGACGGTTTTCACGTCTGTACCCTTTCGCATGGATTTGTCGGTCGTAAGGAATGACGGGGTTGCATGTTTTCCGCCGATTCGTCTGGTGAATCTCATTCGGCGGTTTGTAACGGTTGCTCCAAGGTTGCCGATTGTTCCGACAAAAGCGGCGCAAACCGCCCATTTTCATGCCGTGGTTTCTCGCCATGAATCCGGCATAACCCAAAGGTTGCGACGATGTGGCAGTTCCCGTCCGGCTGGTAGTTTCGGAAAGCGGCTTGCCTAACTCACGCGGTCGGAAAAGTTCGACGATAGCTCACCATAGCTGCAGCCTAGAACCCCTAGTTTTTCAACCTTACTGCTCCCACGTAGGAGACCTCCCATGAAAGCGAAGCTGTTTTTTTCGTTACTGGCCGTTGCCGGTTTCGTGCTGGCCAGCGCCAATAGCGCCAACGCCGGCCTGTTCCACCACAGGCGCGGTTGCTGCGAGCCGACCTGTTGCGAGCCGACCTGCGGCGCGCCGGCCGCTTGCGAACCCACCTGCGGCGCGCCGGCCGCTTGCGAACCCGCCTGCTGCGAGCCGACCTGCTGCGAGCCCGCCGGCTGCAATACGTGCGGCAACACCTGCTGCGGCAAGAAGCACCGGCTGCGGGGCTTGTTCCGCAAGCTGTGCAGCCGGAACAAGTGCTGCCAGCCGACGTGCTGCCAGCCGACGTGCTGCGAGCCAACGTGCGGCCAGCCGTCGTGCGCCGCGCCGTCGTGCGCCGAGCCGACTTGCGGCCAGCCGTCGTGCGCCGAGCCCACCTGCGGCGGCAACTACTAAGCGCCGCGGGAGCCTCCACGGCGGCTCACCCCCACTCCGACGGATCGATCCGTCGTCCGAAACGGCCCCTTGCGGCAGCAAGCGGGCCGTTTTTTTTTCGCATCCAGGCTATAGCCCGTATTATTCATGGTCCGGGGAGGAACTCGCGCTCTGTGCCGTAGCGAAATTCGCAAGAATTCTGGCGTAACTCGCGTCCACGGCCTGACTTCTTGCGAAGCCAGCTACGGTCGCCGCGGCAAGACTAACCGTGACGCGGATCGTTGGATTTTTGTCCTGATTTTTCTTGCTTCCGGACGGCACTTGTGCGAGTCTATAGGCTGATCCTGGGTGGGGCGGCGCCTGGGTGCGTTGGAATGCCCGTTTGTCGGACAACCCGTTTGTCGGAGAAGAAGAAGGGGAACGTCATCATGGCCTCGCTTTGGTTTCGCTGTCAGCGCCGCGGCAACTTTCCGTGGCGGCCGGTTTGCTTCGTGGGACTCGTTGGTTGTTGTTGGGCGGCCGTGGCGGTCGCGGGCGCCCCGTCCGGCGCACCGTCCGGCGCCGACGCACTGTTGGAGGAACGACTGGATTGCGGAGAATTCGCTCCCGCCTTCGAGCAGGCGCGCCTCTTAGCCGATCCGGTCGAGCGCGACGGTCTACTCAAGCGGGTCGCCCAGGCGCAGGCCGGCGCCGGAGAACGTGCCGCGTCGTTGGCGACGATCGGTTCGATGCGCGACGACCTGGCGCGCGGCGCGGCCCTCGACGACATCGCCACGCGAACGCCCTCCGGCGGGCGGCCCGAGGGGGCGCCTGGCGGCGGAGGGATGAACAATTTTGGAGAACTCATCGAGCTGATCACGTCGACGATCAAACCCGAAAGTTGGGACGAGACCGGCGGTCCGGGTACGATCAAGTCGTACCAGAACGGCGTTTACGTCGATCCCACAGGCGTCGTTCGACCGGTGACCGACCGCGACGGCGGCAGCCGGCTCGCTGAGTTCCGCCGCGCGGCTCGCCGCGCCGTTCACTCCAGCGACGCCCGGCGGACGTCGCCGTCGCGGAAGGTGTCGCTCAACCGTCTGGAACGCGCCGCGCAGTTGCGGCTGGCGGCGGGCCGCGCCCTGGACGAGGACATGTTCGTGCTCGCCGGCTTGCAGCGAGTCGAGTACGTGCTCGCCTACCCCGAGACGGGCGACATCGTGCTGGCGGGTCCGGCCGCCGATTGGAAGTACGACCGCGAAAACCGCATCGTCGGCGCCGACACCGGCCGCCCCGTGTTGCAACTCGACGACCTGGTGGTGCTGGCGCGGCACTTCAACGCCGCAGGGGGCGGTGCTTCCCGGGGAGGCGAATTGGCGGGCGGCGAATTGGCAGGCGGCGAATTCGGCTGTTCGATCGATCCCACCGAGAAAGGCCTGGCCAAGGCTCGCGCGTTTGCCGAAGCATCGAGCGCCAAGCCGCTCAAGCCGGGCCAACGCGGCAAGTGGCTGGAACAGCTTCGTAGTCAAATCGGCATGCAAGACGTGCGTGTCTTCGGCATCGACGGGCACTCGCGCGTCGCCCAGGTGATCGTCGAGGCCGACTACCGCATGAAGCTGATCGGGATCGGATTGGAAGAGGGAACGGCCGACGTGCCCAGCTACCTGCGCATGATCCAGATGGCCGCCGGCGAATCGCCGCGGCCCATGGATGTGCTCCGCTGGTGGTTCACCGTCAATTACGACGCCGTGCTCACCAGCCCCGACCGCGACGTGTTCGAGATCCGCGGACAGGGGGTCAAAGTGCTCGGCGAGAACGAGATGCTCACCGCGGCGGGCAAGCAAATCCACACGGACAACGCCGACCCGCTGAACGCGGAATTCGCCCACAACTTCACCAGGCATTTCACGGACCTGGCGGCCAAGTACCCGATTTACGCCGAGCTTCAGAACGTCTTCGACCTGGCCCTGGTCGCTTCGCTGTTGAAGTCCGAAGGGCTGGCCGACCAGGTTGGCTGGCACATGCGGTGCTTCGGCGACCCCAACCAGTACACGGTGGCCCGTTTTCCGGTGCCCAAGGCGGTCGACACGGTGATCAACCATCGCGTCGTACACGGCAAGCAGATCCTGGCGGCCGTCAGCGGCGGTGTCACAGCCGATTTCCGCGAGTTGGTCACGCCCGATGCGATTGCGATCGACCGCAAGGGGGCGTTGGGCAGCCGGCGCTCCCGTTCCGCGCCCGACGACGCGCCCCATGCGGCCTGGTGGTGGGACTAACTAGCCCGGATTATTCATGGTCCAGTAGCTGGCTTCGCAAGAAGTCAGGCCGTGGACGCGAGTTACGCCAGAATTCTTGCGAATTCTGCTACAGCACAGTGCGCGAGTTCCTCCCCGGACCATGAATAATCCGGGCTAGGCGTCGGGAGTGTCGAGGATTCCTTGCAACCGTTGGGTGAGCAACGGCGGCAGCTTGGCAAGCCAACTCCGGTCGATGAGGCCAACACCGATGAGGTCACGCACATGCGTCCGATCCTTGTCGCGGTTCGACAGCAACTTCATGGACACAAGCGCCTCAAGTGTGGCGACGCGAAAGCCGGCCGGGTCGTCGATGGCGACGAGCTCCGGTGAAGGCAACAGGTGGTCGGCGCGGACCTTTTCCCCGGCGAAAAGGAGATGGATCGACTCGCTGGGTTTGGCGTCGGGACCATCCAGGAACATAATCACGTCGAGAACTTCCGCCCGCACGAACCCCGCCTCTTCAAGCGCCGTGGTGACGTCGGGTAAGTCCTCGCGCCGGATGAGCAGGTCGATGTCGCGGGTATTGCGCACCGCTCCTTCATCGATGGTGGCCACCCACGAGGCGACGGCGTTGCCACCGACGACGGCGTAGGGAACATGGGCATGGTTAAGGACCGCGGTCGCCCGCAACAAACGTTCGCGTACCTTCGCCACGGCTCGCTCCATACGGTCCACGATTTCCCAGGCCATCGTGACCGTCGCGCTTGTCTTTCTTGGTTCAAGACCCATCGTAAAGCCAACGGCGCCGGACTTTCCCCGCCCACACCATGTTAACCTCTTTTTCGTCGAAGGCGATGCAAATGGGAGGTGGATGGGCGAATTTTAATCGCATGCGAGTTGATCCCAGTCGATCGGTCGGTCCTTGTCGATTCGCGGCAGGTCAACGGCCATCGCCTCGGGGTACTTCTGCGCGGCGCCGGTGTTGAACACGACGACACGCTCGTTGGCAGCGATCCAGCCCTCGGCGGCGAGCCGTTCCAGCGCGCCGATGCAGGCGGCCGTTTCGGGACAGACGGAGATGCCTTCCAGACCGGCGCCCAAGTCCATCCACTGGCGGATGCGGCCCTCCTCGACGGCCACCGCCCGGCCGCCGCTGGCACGCACGGCGTCAAGGATCATGAAGTCGCCCACGGCGGCCGGCACGCGAATGCCGCTGGCAATGGTCTCCGCGCCGGGGAATGGTTCGGCGAAGCGCTGGCCGGAGTCGAACGCGCGCACAATCGGCGCGCATCCGGTTGACTGCACGGCCACCATTCTCGGCCGCCGCTCGTCGGCGAGCCAACCGAGCCGCGCCAGTTCGTCGAAGGCCTTCCACATGCCGATCAGGCCGGTGCCGCCGCCGGTGGGATAAAGGATCACGTCGGGCAAGCGCCAGTCGAACTGCTCGGCCAGTTCCAGGCCCATCGTTTTCTTCCCCTCGATGCGGTAAGGCTCCTTGAGCGTCGACATGTCGAACCAGCCGAGCCGCTCTTTTCCCTCGCGGACGATCCGGCCGCAGTCGGTGATCAGGCCGTTGACCAGAAAGGTTTTGGCGCCCGCCAGGCGGCACTCATACTGATTGATCGCCGGCGTGTCGGCGGGCATGAAGACGTAAGCCTCCATCTCGGCGCGCGCGGCGTAGGCGGCCATCGCCCCGCCCGCGTTTCCCGCCGTGGGGATCGCCACGCGCCGCGTGCCGAACCCTCGGGCCATCGTGATCGCCATCGCCAGGCCGCGGCTCTTGAAGCTGCCGGTGGGCAACCGCGATTCATCCTTGATCCACACGTCGTCGAGATTGAATCGCCGGCCCAGGCGCGGACAGGGAATCAAAGGAGTCATTGTCTCGCCCAGCGAAACGACCGCCTGATCTTGAGCCGGCGGCAGAAGCTCGCGGTAGCGCCACATTGTCGGCGGCCGGCGGGCCAGTTGCTCCTTGGTCAACGCTCGGCCCACGGCTTCGAGATCGTAGCGCACCCAGAGCGGCCGATCGCGGTGCAGGGTTTGCACCTGCCCAGCCGGCAGACGCGTACCGTCGAGCGCGCTTTCAAGGTGGGTGACGAAGGAAGTCATTGGTCATTGGTGAGTGGTCATTACTTCACAACCCCTCGTTCAATCCATGCAAGTCGTCCGGCAGGAAATATCCGTTCTCGCGGATCAAGACGTCATCGAACCAGATTTCGCCGCCGCCCCAGTCGGGCGTTTGGATCAGCACCAGATCCCAGTGGACGCGGCTGCGGTTTCCGTTGTCGCACTCGTCGTAGGCGTTGCCGGGCGTGAGGTGGATCGAGCCGCCGATCTTTTCGTCGAACAACGTATCGAGCATGGGCTTGCGGACGCGGTTGTTGCAGCCGATCGACCACTCGCCGATGTACCGCGCCCCCTCGTCGGCATCGAGCACCTGGTTCAGTTTTCGCTCCTCGCCGGCGCAGGTCGCACGCACGATCTTCCCCTGGCGGAACTCGAACTCGATGTCCTGAAAAACCGTACCCTGGTAGCGCGACGGGGTGTTGTAGCGGATCGTGCCGTTGACGCTGTCGCGCACGGGGGCCGTGAAGACTTCGCCGTCGGGAATGTTCCGCTGCCCGTGGCAAGGCCGAACCGGCATGCCGCGAATCGAGAACGAAACGTCGCTGCCCGGCGCGACGATCCGCACGCGGTCGGCCGCCTCCATGCGGCGCACCAGCGGTTCTTGGTCGCGGCCCATTTGCGCGTAATCGGCCGTGCAGACCGAAAAGTAGAAATCAGCGAACCCCGCGCCGCTCATGTTGGCCGCCTGGGCCATCGAGTCGGTCGGGTAGCGGAGCACCACCCAGCGGGTCAGCGGCACGCGCACCTGGCTATGCACCGGGTGCCACCAAAGCCGCTGGTAGATGTCCATCTGCTCGATCGGCACGTCGGCGAACTCGCTGGAGTTGGCCGCCCCGCGGATGCCGATGTAGCAATCCATCTCCTCCATCCGCGCCTTTTCGAAATCGCCCGCCAGGCCGATCGCCGTCTCGCTCCCGGTGCGGTAGATCGCCCGCAGCACCGTGTTGCTTTTCCAGGTCACCAGCGGATGGGCGCCGCGCTCGGCCGCCAACTCGACCAGCCGGCAGACCAACGCCGGGTCGGGTAGATCGTAGGCCTCGATCAGCAGCTTTTCGCCCGCCTTGAGCTGGCAACTGTGGTCGATCAGGATCTCCGCGAGACGGTTCAAACGAGGGTCGGACATGGAGGCTCCGTCGAGTTGGCGGTGGCGAGGCAATCAGGCCATGATAGGGTATGGGCCGCGTTTGAAGAAGACCTTCATCCCTCACAACCCCTACCGCCGTCAATCTTCTTTGACCGGACGCCAGTCGTATCCTATAGAACTGCATAGGAATCGACTCCCCATGGAAGACGTGTCTCCCACGACCGACGCCGACAGCCAACCGCGCGACGAGGTGCTTCGCACCCTTGCGGCGCAACGCGCTCGGGCGCGGGATTTCGTCGCCGCGCAAGAGCGGCGGCTACGGCAGGCCGAGGCCGAACTGGCCAGGCAATTGGCGCTGATCGGCGAGGAGTTGGCCTGCGACCAGCGTCACACCGCGCAAGGACAAACGCAGTTGGCGCAGGGGCGGAGCGAGGTTGCCGAAGGGCAAGCCGAACTCGCGCAGGGGCGGCGGCAGCTCGATTCCGCGCTGGCCAAGCTGCGCCAAGAAGAGCGCGAGCTGAGCCGGCTGCGGCGAGAACACGAAGCGGACGCCGGAGAACTCGCGCGCCAGCGGCAAAGGTTGCAAGAGAAATCGGCGCAGGTCGAGCGCGCGGACGAGGCGCTCGCCGCCGAACGGCAAGCGACGAAAATCCAACGCCGGCGTATCGCGCAAGAATTCAAGGCGCAACGCGCGGCGCGCCTCAAGGATCTGGATCGCCGTCGCGACGAATGGAAAGCGGAACTCGACGGCCGGCGGCGGCAGTGCGAGGCGCTGGAACAGCAGCTTGCGGAGCGGGCGGCGGAGTTCGCCGTCGCCGAGCGCCGCCTGCAAGCGGCGGCCGACCAAGGCGAGTCGCTCCAACGGCGCCTGACGGAAGCCCTGGACGCGGCGGCCGCCGAACGCCGATCGTTCGAATCGAGGTTGACCGAAGCTCTCGAAGCGGCAAGCCGCGCGGCGGCGGCCGAGGGCGCGGCGGCCGAGGGCGCGGCGGTGGAAGCCGACGATCTGGCCGATATGAAGCGGCGCTACGAGATAGCCTTGGACGACCTTCGCGAACTGCGCCGGCGCTGCGCCGAGTTGGAACTGAAGCTGTCCGAAGTACCCAGGGCTTCGACCGCCGTCTTGGCGGGCGACGGCATGGACTGGGAAGCTCAGAAGCGGCGCATGCTGGCCGCCTGGGAGGCCAACGCGGAAGACGACGGCGACGAGCCCGTGCGAGAAGAACGCCTCAAGCTGCGCGCGGTGATCGCCGAGACCGACGCCGCGATGGTCAAAAAAGAGCAAGAGCTGGAGGATCTGCGGCGGCTCTTGGCGGCCGCGTCGCCCAACGGCGGCCCAACGCCCGAGGCCGTCGCCGCGGTCGACGAACTGCTTTCCCACGACGAGACCGTCCGCACCGAACGCGAGCGACTCCAACTTTTGCAACTCGAATGGGAAGAAAAGCTTCGTCGGGCCGAGATTGATCTTTCGGTCGAGCGCGCCAAGATGGCGCGCCAACGCGCCGACATTGAAGAACGCCACCGGCAGTTGCAAGAGCTTCAGGCCCAACGCGGCAACGAGCCGCCCGCCGCCGGCAAGGAAAAGAAACCACAGCGCGGCCGGTGGCTGGCCCGGCTGGGGCTGAAGGAAGAGGATTCGGGGTGACGATCAGCCCGATCCCCCTTCATCCTGGAAATAAGCTTCCTGGATGACGGCCGTCTCGGTGGCGCTGTGCTCGTCGAGTTTTTCGAGCAAATCACGCAGCGTGTCGCAGGTCTTGGTGAAGGCGGTCAGATCGGTCGGCGCCAGGCGATCGAGTCGCGACACGATCTGGCGGACGGCCCGCCGGAAGCGCTCGTGGTCTTGCTTGAGGGCTTCGACCCTCTCCGCCAGGCGCGGGCATGTTTCGACGACCTCATCCATGTACCCTTCGCATTCTTCGAGCGCCATCATGCGGTCCAGGTGCCGCTGTAACGATTGCGCGACGAACCGCAAGCTCGACAGGTGTCGCGAGAAATCTCCGCCGTCGACTTTCCAATCGAGCGTGACCCGCAATGCGTTGCAAATATGCTTCAGCATCGCGTGCTCGACCATCGCCTGCTGTTCCACATAATGTGTTGGCATCATTGCACCTCCTAGCCCGGTAGGTATTCTACCGCCGGATCGCGCGGTTAGCACCCATCGCCTCGCTCGTCGAAGATGAGAAAGGCTCGACAAGAACAGGACTTACGACGACGCGACGACCGTCGTTCGCTTCGCCGGACACTTGGTGAAATGACCCAACGAGGGCGCTCCCTACCTACAGATGCCGTTGCGCCGGCAATCTTCGCCGTGCCGCGCAGCGACGTTGAAAAAAAGCCGGGACCAACGCATAATGGCAAGGCTGACGAGAGGGCAACGGTTGGACCTTGAACGACTCTTGATCCGGTGTCATTTACCTTCACGCTCCACCACCACGACCCGGCCAGCCAGGCGCGGCGAGGCACGTTCCACACGCCTCATGGGCCGGTGGAGACTCCGGCGTTCATGCCCGTCGGCACGCAGGGCGCCGTCAAAGGCGTGACCTTCGACCAAATCCGCGCGACGGGCGCGGCGATGGTGCTGGCCAATACCTATCACTTGACGTTGCGGCCGGGCGAGAAAATCGTCGAAGCCTTGGGTGGCCTGCACGCCTTCATGCACTGGGACGGGCCCATCTTGACCGACAGCGGCGGCTTTCAACTCTACAGCCTGGCCCAACTGACCCAGATCGGTGACGATGCGGCCGTGTTCTGCTCGCATATCGACGGCCGTGCCTTGAGCTTGTCGCCCGAACGGGCCATCGCCATTCAGGAGTCGTTGGGTAGCGACGTGGCGATGGTTTTGGATCATGTCGTACCCTTGCCCAGCCCCGCGGACGTGGTGCGCGACGCGGTCGAACGTACCGTCCGCTGGGCCGAACGAAGCAAGAACGCCGCTCGGCGGAGCGACCAAACCCTCTTTGGCATCGTCCAAGGGGGGCTGGACGAAGCGCTGCGCGTTTCGTGTGGCCGGCGACTGGTGGCCCTCGACTTCGCGGGCTACGCGGTGGGCGGGCTGAGCGTCGGCGAAACGCCCGAGCAGATGTACCGCGCGCTCGAATTCACCGTGCCCGTACTGCCCGCCGACAAGCCCCGCTACCTGATGGGCGTCGGGAGGCCGCAAGACCTGCTGGAGGCCGTCCACAGAGGTATCGACCTGTTCGACTGCGTCATGCCGACTCGCAACGGACGCAACGCTTTGGCCTTTACCGACCACGGCCGGCTACGTTTGCGAAATCAGCAGTTCGAGCGCGACGAGCGGCCGCTCGAAGCCGATTGTCCCTGCCTGGCCTGCCGCCACAGCCGCGGCTACCTGCGGCACCTGTTCATGGCCCGCGAAATGCTGGGGCCGATCCTGCTCTCGATTCACAACCTGACCTTCTACCAGCGGCTGCTCGCAGCCACCCGGCAAGCGATTGCCGCGGGCCGTTTCGGAGAATTCAAAATGGGTAAACTGGCGGCGTGGGAGGGGGAAATGTACAACGGCTAGCCCGGATTATTCATGGTCCGGGGAGGAACTCACACACTGTGCTGTAGCAGAATTCGCAAGAATTCTGGCGTAGCTCGCGTCCACGGCCTGACTTCTTGCGAAGCCAGCTACGGGACTTGCCCGTTACGCCGCTTCATCTTATGATACGCGGCGACACGCGTTGGCCGCTCGGCTCGAGGCGCGCGAGCGCCGTCGGGCCGTTTATGTTCGCACCGGTCGCGAGGTTGCGGCCGGTGTGGAAATCCGCCTTCGGGGCGGTTCAGGGGGGATTCGTCGTGGATTTCATGCTGACAACGAGCTGTTGCCTGTTGGCGCAGGCGGCGGACGGGCCGCCCAACCCGTGGCAAGGGCTGCAGTTGCCCATGATGGCGCTGATGGTCTTCGCGATGTACATCTTCATCGTGCAACAACCCAGGGCCAAGCGCGAGCAACAGACGCGGCAGCAGATGCTGAAGAACCTGAAGAAGAACGACCATGTGCTGACGACCGGAGGCATTTACGGCGTGGTGACCCAAGTGCAGTTCGACGCCGACGAAGTGACCATTCGGGTCGACGATGCGTCGAACACGCGGCTGCGAATGACGTTAAGTTCCATCGCCCGCGTGTTGGGCGACGACCCGGCGGGCGACAAAGAACCTAAGAAAGAAACGAAATGACCAAGTCGGCATCGCAAAGCGGATGGCGCTCGGGGTTCGTCACGGCGGCAACATGGTTGGCGCTGTCGGCCCTTGTATGGACCTGGACGGGGCCGGCCGCCGCATGGGCGCCGGGCGACGATACACCCGCCACCGCGGAACGCGCGGCTGAGCAAGATAACCCAACCGATGCGTCGGCCCCGACGAACGGGTCGGCCTCAACCGATGGGACGGCGCCAACGAACGGGTCGGACCCAACCGATGGGTCGGCAAACGCCGCGACCGGTTCCCAAGGCGCGTCAAAGCCGAAGGGCAACAGCGGCCGCGTGTTGTCGATCGTGGCGCTGGTGGCGGCGATCTTCATCATCCCGATGTTGCTGGGCAACTTCCTGAGCAAGAAGTTGAGGATGCCCGATCACGGCACGCGGATTTCCATCGTGTTGTTCGCGATCATCGCTTCGGTCGCGGCGACCCTGGGCGGTTGGCCACCCAAGCTCGGCATCGACTTGGGGGGCGGCGCGATCCTGGTCTACGAGGTGAAGGACAAAAGCTTCAAGGAAATGGACAAGCTGGTCGGCGCCGTCCTCAAACGCGTCAACCCCGACGGCCTCAAGGAGGTGAATGTTCGCCCTTATGGCGAGCACGAAATCGAAATCATCATTCCCATGGCCGACGAGGCCGAACTGGCGCGGATGCAGAACATCATCAGCCAGCAGGGAACGCTCGAGTTTCGCATCGTGGCCGACGCCCAGTTCCGTGAGGATGAAGAGATCATCAACCTGGCCAAGGACGACCAGTTCAAGGACGAAAAAGACGTCATCGACGCCGACAAGGACGGCGCGACGACCGTGGTCGCTCGCTGGGTGCCGGTCGTGCCCGACGAGGTCGGCTCGATCGTGTCGCAGCGCGGCCATCCGGTTCGCGAGAACAAAAAGGGCGAGACGGAAGTGCTGGTGCTGATCGACAAGCAGAATGTGACCGGCGAATTCTTGACCAGCGCCACGGCCGGCAACGACGAAAACGCCCAGCCCTGCGTGCATTTCCGCTTCAACCCGGCGGGGGCCAAGCGGTTCGGCCGGCTGACCTCGAACAACCTGCCTAACCCGATCGACGAAAAGCAGGCCCATAAGCTGGCCATCATTCTCGACGGCCGCTTGCACTCGGCCCCCTTCATTCGCAGCCGCATCGACGAGTTGGGGCAGATCACCGGCCGCTTCACCGCCGAAGAGGTCGGGCGGTTGGCCGACGTGCTCACCGCCGGCAGCCTGCCGACCACGCTCCGCGAGGAGCCGACCAGCAGCATGCACATCGGGGCGACGCTGGGCGAGGACACGAAAACCAAGGGCGTCTGGTCGATGATCTGGTCGACCGTGGCCGTCGTGATCTTCATGGTGTTCTATTATCGCTTCGCCGGCATCGTGGCCAACCTGGCCTTGCTGTTGAACGTGTTGTTGATCGTGGCCTTCATGATCCTGTTCAACGCGGCCTTCACCTTGTCGGGCCTGGCCGGCCTGGCCCTGACCGTGGGCATGGCCGTCGACGCCAACGTGCTCATTTACGAACGGATGCGCGAGGAGATCTCGCGCGGCGCCACGTTGCGGATGGCCATCCGCAACGGCTTCGAACGCGCGACGACGACGATCGTCGACGCCAACGTGACGACCCTGATTTCGGCCGTCGTGCTCTGGTTCATCGGCACCGATCAGGTCAAGGGTTTCGCCGTGACCTTGATTCTGGGGATCGTCATGAACCTGTTCACCGCGATCACCTTCACGCGGCTGATCTTCGACATCGCCGAAAAACACCGCTGGATCAAGCAGCTCAAGATGTTGAGGGTCATGGAGAAACCCAACTTCGACTTCATCGGCAAGCGCAAGCTGGCCATCAGTTTTTCGCTGCTTCTGATCGGCGCCGGGCTGGTGGGCGTATTCCTGCGCGGCCGCGGCTTATTGGACATCGACTTTACCGGCGGCGTTTCGGTGCAAGTGCTGTTCGAGAAGAAACAGGAAATCGGGTACATCCGCGACCGGGTGAACGACTTGCCGGACGTGACCGTGCAATCGGTCGACTTGGGCGACGAGGAGAAAGGGCATCGTTTCCTGATCGTGACGTCGATGTCGGAAATCGACGAGTCGAATCCACCGCCGAGCGGCCCGAAAACGAACATCACCCTGGTGGAGCGGACGCTCAAGGATGTTTTCAACGACGCCGACCATCGGCTGGCGTTCAATCACTTGACGTGGAGCGGCCTGGCGCCGCACGGTGGGTTGAAACCGGCGACCGAAGCCAAGCCCCCCGACGATGCCAACCCTCCGGAAGCCGACGGCGCCGACGCGGGGCGAGCGGGGGGCGTTAGCCCCCTGTTGGCGGCGGCGTTGGACCCAGATGCCGACGCGGGGCGAGCGGGGGACGTTAGCCCCCTGTTGGTGGCGGCTGGATCCAACCAGGACGACGCCGCGACCATCGACGAATCGCCTTTGGAAAAAACCAAGCCTGCGAATCAGGCGGGCAGTCCGGCGACCAAGAAGGCCGGCGCGAAGCGAGATCTCTACGCCGGCGGCACGGTGGTGACGCTCACGTTTGCCGACGGCGACCCTGATGACGCGACAACCAAGCCCACGCAAGTCAATCACGACACTTTGAGCGGAGAGATCAAGCGAGCGCTCGTCGCCGGCGGCTTTTCGGAAAACGTCGCGTTCAAGTTGGACAACCCCGAGTATGAAGCTGGCAGCGACAAGCGTTTCGCCCAGTGGACGTTGACGATCGGGCTGACGGGCGAGCCGACCGAGTCGTTGCTCAAAGAGATCAAGCGGAAGCTGGCTCAGGAGCCGTTCTTCCCCTCGTCGAACCGAGTGGGCGCGAGCGTGGCGTTCAACACCCAGGCCCAGGCCACCTTCGCGCTCCTGGCCAGCCTGGTGATGATCGTGCTCTACGTCTGGATCCGCTTTCAGCAGGTGAGCTTCGGCTTCGCCGCGGTGTTGGCCTTGGTGCATGACGTGCTGGTGGCCCTGGGCGCGTTGGCGCTGAGTTACTGGCTGGCCAACTTGCCGTTCATGGACAAATTGCTGATCGAGCCGTTCAAGATCAACCTGCCGATCATCGCCGCTTTCCTGACGATCATCGGCTACTCGATCAACGACACGATCGTGATTTTCGACCGCATCCGCGAGATTCGCGGCAAGAGCCCCGAGTTGGGTCCCGACCTGGTCAACCGCTGCGTGAACGAGACCTTGAGCCGGACCTTGCTCACTTCGTTGACGGTGTTCATCGTGGTCTTGATTCTGTACATCTTCGGCGGGCTGGGCATCCACGGCTTCGCCTTCACTTTGGTCATCGGCACGATCAGCGGCACCTACAGCACGGTCTACATCGCCACGCCGGTGTTGATCTGGATGAACAAGTCGAAGGTGCGCGGCGGCGGCGCCGCCGGCGGTTCGATGGCAAAGCCCAAGCCGCCCGTCCCCTCGGCCACTGGAAGCTGATCGGATTCCTTTCCTTGTTCCCACGCTCCGCCGACCCACTGCGCGGGTATCCCGAACACATCTTCGGCCGCGCCGCGGCCCGCGACGATCGTCGCGTGAACTGGCGCGGCAAGGCACCGGCGACGAATGCTTGAGCGTTGGCGAAGCGATAGGCGTTCTCAGAGTGATAGGGTGCCCGCTTCTGACGCAACCATAGCTTTTCCTGGGCGTGAAGATGCGAAAGAATTGTGAAAAATATGAAAGGACGGAACGCGCGCCGGCCAGCATCGCTGGTTTGCCTTTGGCACCGCAGTCGGGATGAAAGCATTGGAACACATTCTTCTCGAAGTTCACCGAGAACGAACGGTGATGGTCGCCGTGTTCGCCATGGGCCAGGGCAAGCCGCGTACGAAACAGGGGTCGTGGTCCGCCCGATCCTACCCCACCGGCTGGCTCTTGGGGTACGACCCCAGCACTTCCAGCCGCAGGGCCTTGCGTTCCAGCGCGGCCAGCGCCTTGCGCACGCGGCTTTCCTGTTCGTGACCGTCCAGTTCGACGAAGAACAAGTAGCAACCGTCCGATTGGGGAATGGGAAACGACTCGATCCAGGTCAGGTTCAGCCGGTTGCGTTTGAAAATCGTGATCGCGTCGGAAAGCGAGCCCGGTTGGTGGGGCACCTGGAACATCAGCGCCGTCTTGTCTTGTCCGCTCCGCGCCGCCGAACTGTCGCCGATCACGGCGAAGCGCGTGACGTTGGCCGCGTTGTCCTCGATCTTTTCGGCCAGCACGTCAAGTCCGTAGTAGGTTCCGGCCTGAATGCTGGCGATCGCGGCGGCGCCCTGCTTGTCCTTGGCCAGTTGGGCCGCGGTCGAGGTGCTGGTGACCTCGATCGTCCGCGCGGCGGGCAAGTGCTTGAGCAGCCAGTTGCGGCATTGCGAGAGCGCTTGCGGGCGGCTGTAGACCTCGGCCACTTCGGAGCGGGGGCACTTGCCCAGCAGGTAATGATGGATTCGGAGTTGCACCTCTCCGCAAATCCGCACTCGCAGCTTTGTAAACATGTCGAGCGTGTCGGCGATCCGCCCGTCGGTCGAGTTCTCGACCGGCACGACGCCGTAGTTCGCGTGGCCGCGGTTGACTTCCTCAAAGACGGCGGCAATGCTCCCCACCGGCACATGCTCGACACTCGTGCCGAAGCGGTCGAGCGCCGCCAAATGGCTGTAACTGTATCCCGGCCCCAACACCGCCACCCGCAAGGGACGCTGCAACGCCCGAGCGCCGCTCAGCAACTCACGGAACACCGCTCGCACCGCGTCGTTCGAGAGCGGTCCTTTGTTGATCGCCACCGCGCGCGTCGTCGCCTCGGCCTCAGGTTCCGGAGGATCGACCGGCTGGTCCGTTTTTCCCAACTGCGAAATCAATCGGGTCCGCTCGTTGATCAATTTGACCAACTCGCGATCCAGACGTTCCAATCGCCCTTTCAAGCCGGCATGACCCTCCCCGCGGAGGGTTCCCTTTTTCGCGTCGCGGCTCGGCTCTTTGGCCATGGGAATGCTCTCAAACTGCACCAACCCGCGGCGCAAGCAAGGTCTAATAATTTCAACCACCCGCTTATACTGCACGCGGCCGAGAATGAGACGTTCACGGTGGCTGGGGCAGAGCCTAAGCGATGCCCCGGTCGCTATGTAGCCGGGGCATCGCTTACGCTCTGCCACCAGCCACCACCTTCTCGTGACAAAATGTCTCATTCT
>DATKSN010000234.1:0-6479 GCA_035531595.1 Pirellulales bacterium
GTGGCCAGCCACCAACGCGGAAACACGTTTTGGGGCCCGTCCCCACCCTGCTTGAGCATCTGCAAGAAGCTGGTCAGCCCTCGAACGGGCGAACGCTCGAAGGCCATCGCAATCCGCTTCATGCGGTAATCGGCGGCCAGCCTTCACGAAGGATGGCTGTCTCTTTGTCGACGAGATCGATACAGGCCTTCACTACTCCGCAATGCCCGGCATGTGGAAGCTGGTGATCACGAAGGCCGCCGCGGCGAACACCCAGGTGTTCGCAACCACCCACAGTTGGGACTGCATCGAAGGTTTGTCGCTGCTTTGCCAGAGCGAGCCCGACTTGATGAGCTCGGTCGCCATCCATAAGATCGACCGTGCCGTTCCGCACAGCATCGCCTTCTCGGGTGAATCGGTCGTGCGCATGGTCAAGTCCCACATCGATCCACGCTGATGAGCACTCCAATTCCACTTCCAACGCTTTATGTCGAAGGCAAGGATGACATCAGCGTCGTCAACGCCTTGCTCTCTCGACACGGCGTTGACACCGGGCGCGGGAAACGACACCTGCGCATCGAGGACCACGATAATGTCGAGACGCTCTTGCTCGGCATGCCTGTGGCTGTAAAGGCCGCCACGGACCGTCCGGTTGGCTTCGTGGTTGACATCGACGTCGAGATCAAAAACCGGTGGGACGCCGTCCGCGGAAGATTGAGGGAGGCCGGCGTCGGCTCGCCGCCGTCGGCTTGTCCAGCCACCGGTTACTTCGGCCAGTTCCCGGATTACGCACATCGATTCGGTGTTTGGCTCATGCCGGACTGCGCGGCACGCTCGGCTATTCTTCCTCTTCCGGGTGCAGCACGGCCTTCTCGATGATCTCCTTCTGCACGTTGCCCGGCACCACGTCATAGCGGCTGAACTCCATCGTGTAGCTCCCCTGTCCGCCGGTCATGCTCGACAGCGCCCTGGCATAGGTGGTGACCTCGGCCAAGGGCACCTCGGCCGTGACCGTTTGCAGGTCGCCGCCGGCCGAGTCCATGCCCAGCACACGGCCGCGGCGGCCCGACAGGTCGCTGTTGATGTCGCCGAGCTTTTCGCCGGGCACAGTGATATGCACGATCACGATCGGCTCCAGCAACCCTGGCTTGGCCTGCTGGAAGACATTGCGGAAGGCCATCGAGCCGGCCGTCTTGAAGGCGGCTTCCGAACTGTCGACCGGATGGTGCTTGCCGAAGTGGACCTCGACGCAGACGTTTTGCACCTTGTAGCCTGCGATCACGCCCCGCTCCAGCCGCTCTTTGAAGCCCTTTTCGACGGCGGGCAGGAAGTTGTTGGGGATCGTCCCGCCCACGACCGAATCGATCCAGAGGAAGTGCTTTTCAGGGTCGTAATGGAAAACGCGCATCGAGGGGAAGTGGGCCTTGGTGGCGAACTCCTCGATGTCGGTCCCTTGCGGCAGCGGGTACATGCGAATGTGAACCTCGCCGAACTGGCCCCGCCCGCCCGTCTGTTTCTTGTGCCGGTAGCTCCCCTCGGCCTTGGCCTGGATCGTCTCGCGATAGGGAATCTTCGGCTCCTTGACGTCGACCTCGACCTTGTCGCGGCGCTTGAGCCTTTCGCGGATGACTTGCAGATGCAGCTCGCTCATGCCGGTCATCACCAGTTCCTTGGTCTGCGGATCGCGGTCGAGGCGCAAGGTCAAGTCTTCCTCGACGATCTTGTGCATCGCGCCCGAAAGCTTGCCCTCGTCGCCGCGGCTCTTGGGCGAGACCGCCAGGCCGACCATCGGCGTTGGGACGGCGATCGGCGACATGACGAGCGCGCCCAGCGTGCTGTTGGAGTGGAGGTCGTCGACCTTGGCCAGAGCCACGATCTCGCCGGCCGAGGCGCTTTCGATCGTCTCGTTGTGATTGGCCTGCACCCGCAAGAGCTGCGTGACCTTCACTCCGCGGCGCGAGGTCGAAGCGGTGATCGTTTCGTCTTTCTTCAGCGTGCCGGAATAGATGCGGATGTAACTCAGCTTCTGTACGAAGGGGTCGATGCGGGTTTTGAACACCTGCGCCACCAGCGGGCCATCGGGATCGGCGGCGAGCGTCACCTCATTGCCGTCTTCCTTCGTGGCCTTGCGGAACACCTTGCCGGGCGGCAGGGCGCAAAACGCCAGCGCGTCCAACAGTTCCGTCACGCCCACGTCGGTCTTGGCCGCCAGGCAAACGATGGGGATCAGGCTGCCGTGGGCGATCGCCTCGACGATCAGCCGCGAAAGCTCCTCGTCGGTCGGCGGAGTGCCCTCGAAGTAGCGGCCCATCACGTCCTCGTCGTTCTCGACGATCGACTCGATCAAGGGCGTGCCGATCTCGGCCGGGTCGACCAGCGCGCCGGCCGTGTCGGCCGGCGGCTTGAGCGTGCCGGCCACGCCGCGGAAATTCTGGCCGCTGCCCAGGGGCACGTTCAACGGAATACAGGCCGGCCCAAACAGCGATTGAATGTTCTTGAGCAAGCCGGGGAAGTCGATGTTGTCGCCGTCCATCCTGCTGATGACGATCAGCCGCCCCAGTCCGGCCTTGCCGGCCTCCTGGAACACCCGGCGCGTGTTGACTTCGATCCCCGAGTGGGCGTTGATCACGATCGCCGCCGTCTCGACCGCGCGCAGGGCGCCCAGCGTCTGGCCGATGAAATCGGGATAGCCCGGCGTGTCGATCACTTGAAAATACTTGCCGCCGTGCTCGAAATGCGCGAGGCTGGCCTCGATCGAGTACTTGTGCTGCTTTTCCTCGTCGTCGAAATCGCAGATGCTGGTGCCATTGTCGACGCTCGCCGGCTGGCTGACCGCGCCGGTCTTGTTCAGCAACTTGTCGACCAGGGTCGTCTTACCGGCCGATCCGTGGCCACAGAAGGCAATGTTGCGAATCTCCTCGACTTTGCGTTGCGCCATGGAAGCTTCCTTGTTATTGAGGGTATGGAATCAAACGGTATTCGCGGAAGCCTTCGCGGCGAAGGCGGCCGCCGCCAGTGCGTCGGCCAGGATCAACGAGCCTTCGTACAGCGCGCGGCCGATGACGCAGCCCGCCACGCCGAGGGCCGCCAGGGCCGCGACGTCGGCGGCGCGGCTCACGCCGCCGGAGGCGATCAGCGGCAGTTGGACGGCCGACCGCATCTCGGCCATCGCCGCCAGGTTCGGCCCGCTGAGCATGCCGTCGGTGGCGATGTCGGTGTAGATCAGCGCGGCCAGCGGCTCGCCCTCGAATCGGCGGGCCAGTTCGACGGCGTCCATCTCGCTCACCTCCAGCCAGCCGTCGGTAGCCACGCGGCCGCCGCGGGCGTCGATCCCCAGCGCCAGCCGCTGGGGAAAGCGCCGGCAGACGCCGCGCAGCCAGTCGGGGTTGGCCAGCGCCTGGGTGCCGATCACCAGCCGGTCCAGGCCCAATTCGAGCAAGTCGCCGATCATCTCCTCGTCGCGGATGCCGCCCCCCAGTTCGCACGGCACGTTGGCCACGGAGAGAATTGCCCGCACGCCGTCGAGATTGGCCGGGTGGCCGTCGCGGGCGCCGTCGAGATCAACCAGGTGCAGGCATTCGGCCCCCTGATCGACCCAATGGCGGGCCATGGCGGCGGGGTCGTCGCCGAACACCGTCTCACGATGGTAATCGCCCTGCCGCAAGCGAACACACTTGCCGCCGCGCAGGTCGATCGCCGGCCAAATCTGCATCATCGCGCCTGGACCCTCTCTCCGCGGTTCGGAACCGAAGGGGAAGCCCAGAATATGCCACAGAAAAATGGCGCGTGCAAGTATTTCCCAGGCGCGAACTGGCTATCCCGGATTATTCATGGTCCTGTAGCTGGCTTCGCAAGAAGTCAGGCCGTGGACGCGAGTTACGCTGGAATTCTTGCGAATTCTGCTACAGCACAGTGCGCCAACTCCTCCCCGGACCATGAATAATCCGGGCAAGCAAGGCCCAGCGTTGAACTGGAGGCGGGCCGTTGAAAAAAAAGGGCGGCCCGACATGGGCCGCCCAGGTGAGCGAACTCGCCAACCGCCGCGGAACCGGCCGACGCCGGCACCGGCACCGCTTGGGTAGCAGCCGGCTTGAGCCGGTTATGATTTCAACTTAAGCCGGCGTCACCGAGGCGGCGCGCGGACCCTTGCCCTTGCCGCCGCCAGCCGAATCGACCGTGTACTCGACGCGCTGTCCTTCGGACAGATTGTCGAATTGTTGGTCGGCCACCGTCGAATGGTGGAAGAACACGTCGCCGCCGTCTGAGGACTGGATGAATCCAAATCCCTTGTCGTGAACCAGTTTCTTGATCGTTCCCGAAGGCATCTCCGGACTCCCTGTTTTTTGATCGTAGCTAGCTGTTTGCTCGTCGCTAGCGGTTCGATCGGTGCTAGTAGTTCCGCCCGCCGCCACCGCCGCCACCGCCGCGACCGCCGCGACCACCACCGCCGCCACCGCCGCCGTAGCCCCCCCCGCCGCCGCGTCCGCCGCGTCCGCCGCCACCACCGCCTCCACCGCCCGAGGTCCGCTCGCGGGCCTCATTGACGGTGAGGTTGCGGCCCTGCAAGTCCTTTTCGTTCAAGGCCCGGATCGCCTCCTCGGAGGCCTGCTGCGTTTCCATTTCCACGAAGCCGAAGCCGCGCGACCTTCCGGTCTCGCGATCCGAAACGACTTCCGCCGATTGCACCGTGCCGAACGGAGCGAAGAGCGCCTCCAGGTCGGCCGAAGTGAACGACCAAGGGAGGTTGCCGACGTACAACTTTTTCGCCATCAGAATCATCCTTACAAAAACTGGGGGAAACCCGCGATCTCGGCAGCCCGGCGCGCCATGCACGCGAAAAAGCTACTCGACGACCACACAACTCAACGGCCCAATGCGGACCCACACGCACGGAAATCCACTGCGACGACCCAAACGCCCAGGAAAGCCAACCATCAGCATCAACCGACTCATCACTCCGCTCGGCAGTCCAGGCTAGATCAGTCGGGCCAGGCTTGATCAGGCGGGCTTGTGGCGAAAAGGCAGGGATTGAAAGAATGGCGAATCAGAGGCGTGCTTGAGTGATCGAGACCTCACTAGAGGTTAAACGTCTGGACAGGCGGCATCATACTCGGCCGCACCCCATCTTGTCCAGAGCGGATTGGCGGAATTAATGCAACCACCCGCCTCGACTTCTCAACGGAAGGCGTCAATCGGCATTTCGCCAAATACCACCTCCCGTGACAGACGCTCGGCGCCGCGGAGAAACTCGATACGAACCTGTTCGCCGGCCTTATACTTGGCGATCACCGCGATCATGCCGGGCAGATCCCGGATCGTCTTGGGGCCAATCTGCGTGATCACGTCGCCGGCTTCAATTCCCGCGAGCTGGGCGGCCCCGTTGGCCAACACGTACTCGACCTTGCAGCCCCGCGCGTCCGTTGACCCGCTCACCCCCAGCATCGCGCCGCGGCGGCGGTCGATTTTAGCGCTGGGAAATGCCTTGCGAAGGGCCTCTTCACCCTCGTCGGTGACGTCGGTCGCATAGAGCCGGATGGTCTGCAAACCGGCTAATTCTCGCACTTTGGCGAGGCTTTCGTCGCTGAACGCGACACCATGCAGCAAAAGGTGCTGGACATGGACCAGCCTCACCAGGTGCTGCAGGCCGGCTTCGCCGCCCGTCCAGGCCCTGCTCAACGCGACTTCGCCGACGACGAACTCACCGTCGTCCATGGCCGCCACGGTCACTTCGCCGCCCAGGCGGCGGATGGCCACGATGGCGCGTCGCTGTTCGACGATCCGCTGCCAGCGCAGCGCCGCCGCGGCCGGCTGGGCCGCGTCAGGGTACGGCGAAGCGGCCAGTTGCCTCAAGCCGGCCCGCGCCGCCGCTTCCGTTTCGCCTTCCGACGTCCGGCACAATTCGTCAAGGATGTCCACTGCCCGTCGGGCCACCTCGGCGCGGTCGCCGTTGGCCGCGGTGACGAGCGATCCGACCGCCGCGCCGCCGATTTGCCGCAAATGGCGACTGGCCGAGCGGCGGACGGCGAAACTGCCGCTGTCGAGGTCCACGACCCAACGCTCGATCGCTTCGGCCGTAGGCCCGCGAGGCGTCTCGTCCGCCGCAACCGGCGCCACGGCGATAACCAGGCAGCATGTGGCGGTCCAGATGAAAGTCGGTCTTCGCATGGACATTGGTGAGTGGTGAGTCTCAAACAGCGAACCCCGGCGGATCGAAACCGCTGGGTCCATTATAGCGTCTGCGCGCGGGACGCGGAACGCCACGGAGGGCGTTCCCTAACGATGCCGTTGCCGCGACAATCCGAGCCCGGATTATTCATGGTCCCGTAGCTGGCTTCGCAACGGCGGTTTTGGGATAGGCTCTTATACTGCACGCGGCCGAGAATGAGACGTTCACGGTGGCTGGGGCAGAGCCTAAGCGATGCCCCGGTCGCTATGTAGCCGGGGCATCGCTTACGCTCTGCCACCAGCCACCACCTTCTCGTGACAAAATGTCTCATTCT
>DATKSN010000235.1:0-34728 GCA_035531595.1 Pirellulales bacterium
GCCAACAATGAGACATTCACGGTGGCTGGGGCAGAGCGTCAGCGATGCCCCGGTCGTCATCTAGCCGGGGCATCGCTGACGCTCTGCCCCAGCCACCACTTTCTCGTGACAAAATGTCTCATTCTCGGCCGCGCGAAGTATAGAGCCTATTCCAAAACCGCCGTTGTGGTGCGGGCGCCCCGCCTGCCCGGCGGTTTTGGCATAGGTTCTTAGTCTAGGTTGTACGGCGAACCAGTGTCAATGAGTGGGTGACAGCACTGACAGCACTGACAGCACTGACAGCACGGAAGCCGCCAAAGCATACGTCGCGGGGTCGTGTCGGCGTGTGGTATCACGACGGAGGGTACTGGCAGCCCCCACATCAACCTGGTTGCGGTGCAACCAGGTAGCCCGGCCCTCCCCCATCGGAGTGCCTGCGGCCTAGGGTGTTCGGCGCCTTTACCTCCGAATCAGCACTCGACCTAAGTATCCTCGGCCGCGACGTTCTAGCGAATTTCGACCTGATCCTCGGCCGCCGGCGAAACGAAGTGCTTCTCTTGGCGCCGCCGCACCAGTATTTCGTAGCGGTGCCGCCGTGACCGGTCGAGCCCCGCGTGTTGTGCCGAAGGATCGCCAACCACAGTGGCCCGCGCAAGTGCTCGTCAAGGAGAAATCGCAGCATGGCTCACGGGCTCTCGGCCTGCGGCACCCGCTCCAGCGTACTGGTAAGATAATCGCAATGCCAACAGGGCATGGCTCACGGGCTCTCGGCCTGCGGCACCCGCTCCAGTCGCTACCGCAAGTCGGCGATGTTGATTCGGCTCGGGTTGACTCCTTGCTGCCGATCGAGCTCGCTACGGCAGGCGGCGACGTAGGCGTCCACTTCGCTTCGGTTATCGAGGTAGAACGCAATGACCCTGTGGATCAGGGCTAGAGGTAAGCTTGGATACTGGCTGCCGCCAGATCAGCTGCCGCCAGATCATCTGAGACGTAGCACCTTCATCCGCCCAAAAAGCTGGTACACCGTTTCCGGATGAACCTACTCTTGCGTGTCCGACAGCCGCCAACTCTTGAGCTTGCGCTGTAGCGTGCGAACCGAAATGCCCAAGGCGCGGGCGGCCTGCGTGCGATTGCCGCCGCATTGGTGCAAGGTGCGCCAGACCGCCTCCCGTTCGAGATCGCCGAGGCTGGCCTCGCCGGTGCGCGGCGGCGCGCTCTCGACGGCCGCCGCCGCCTGCCGCGCGCTTTCCGGCAGGTCGTCGAGCGTCAGCCGGTCGCCACGGGCCAACACGACCATGCTCTCGATCACGTTGCGCAGTTGGCGGACGTTTCCGGGCCAGGCGTGCGAATCGAGCCACTGGACCAGCGCCCCATCGAGTGTCGGCCGAGATCGCGCGTTCACGCGGCACGATTCGTCGAGGAACGTATCGACCAGGAGCGGAATGTCGTCGCGCCGCTGGCGCAAGGGCGGAAGCTGGACCACGACGACGTTGAGGCGGTAGTAGAGATCCTCGCGAAACTCGCGATCGGCCATCATGCGCGTCATGTCGCGGCTGGTCGCCGCCACCACGCGGACGTCGACCTTCCGTTCGTTGTTGCCCCCCACCGGCACAATCAGGAATGTTTCAAGCACGCGGAGCAGTTTGGCCTGGGTGACCAGGGCGCAGTCGCCGATTTCGTCGATGAACAGCGTGCCGCCGTGCGCCGCCTCGAAACGCCCTTTGCGGTCGGCGGCGGCGCCGGTAAAGGCCCCTTGCACATGTCCGAACAGTTCGCTCTCGACCAGATTTTCGGGCACGGCGGCGATGTTCATCGCCACGAACGGCCCGTCGCGGCGGCGGCTGCGCCGGTGGATGGCCTCGGCCGCCAATTCCTTGCCGGTGCCGGATTCGCCGCACACCAAGACCAGGCTTTCGCTCTGGGCGGCTCGTTCGATGCGGTCGAAGACATCGAGCATGGCCGCGGATCGCCCGACCAGCCGATCGAAGCCCGGCGCGTCGCCGGAGTCGCCCGCCGCGGGCGGACGCGCGCGGCGGACTAACTGGCCCACCAGCAAGAGCAGCGCTTCGGGGTCGACCGGCTTGATCAGGTAGTCGGCCGCGCCCAACTTCATGGCCGCCACCGCCGACGCGATCTCGCCGAAGGCGGTGAGCATGACGAAGGGCGTCTCGGGCCGACGTGACCGCCAGTCGCGCAGCAAGTCGATGCCGCTGTCCCGCCCCAAACGCACATCGCTGATCACCAAGCCCACGGGACGATCAACGTGGCCCATCGCTTCGTGTGGACTGTGGGCGGTCAGCACCTCGAACTGCTCCATCCGCAGCAGCCGGGCCAACGCTTCGCGCTCGGCCTGCTGGTCCTCGACCACCATCACGATCGTCTTGATTTTCATCGTGTCGGTGGGCAGCCCTTGGCCGTCGTCGGGGCGTCGAACGTCCGAGCGTCGTACACGCGCTTCGCTTTCCTGCTTCCCTGCGGCCGCGGCGCGCTGGATTGTCACGCGATGAGTGACGCCGCTCCAAGCCGAACATACGGAGGAGGAATCGGCCAGTCGGCCGAGTCTCAAGAGAGATTCATTCTCGAATGATCTATTTCATTGCACAGTGGCTCGCTCTATGCACATTCTATGCCATGTGAGACAATCCACGCGACTCAAGGCGAATGTGCGGTTCGCTGGTGCCAAAAGCCGGTTTTGGCAGCGCCGGTTGGTCGATTTGAAACCGCGCTGGTCGCTAAAGCACCAATCCTGGTTCTATACTTCACGCGGTCGAGAGTGGTGGCTGGGGCAGAGCGCAAGCGATGCCCCGGTTGCAATCTAGCCGGGGCATCGCTTTTAGGCTCTGCCACCCCCGGTCGCAATCTAGCCGGGGCATCGCTTAGGCTCTGCCCCAGCCACCGCTTTCTCATGAGTCCTTTTTTTTGTCGACGCGCGCTGCGCCGATACCGGCCGACATTCTGCCGCGAGCGACACGACAGGCGCGTGACATTCCGTCGCACCCTGGAGCGGCACGTCGACGGCGTTCCGGCGTCCTTAAAGCATTGCCTTGCAATATGTTGCAACGACAAACGACGCGAGGGCGGATCGTCCATGTTCGCACGGCACTGTGTTTGCAATCAAGCTGGGCAACCGGCGCACTCGCCGGGCACGGGCGGCAACCGGTGCCAACACAAGGAGGGTATGTCATGGACCACGTTCCTCGGCGGATCATGATGATTTCCACGCACGGTTACGTCTCCGCAGTGCCCGAGTTGGGCCGCCCCGACACCGGCGGCCAAGTGGTCTACGTGCTGGAAGTGGCTAAGCAACTGGCCCAGACGGGCTGCCAAGTCGATATCCTCACGCGGCGATTCGAGCAGCGCCCCAAGGTCGAAGCGGTGGCGGAGGGCGTGCGCGTGCTCGGTTTTCCCTGCGGCGGCGAGGCATTCATCCCCAAGGAATCGCTTTGCGAACACATACCCGAATGGGTTGCGCATGCGGCGGACTACATCCGCCGCGAGCGGCTGCGTTACGACGTCATCAACAGCCACTACTGCGACGCGGGACTCGCCGGCGTCGCGCTGGCCGCGCGGATCCGAGCGCCTCACGTCCACACGCCCCACTCGCTCGGCGCGTGGAAGCGAGATTCGATGGGCGGCGACCCCGCGGAACTCGAGCGGAACTACGACTTCCGCCGCCGTATCCACGATGAGCGCGAGGTTTACGCCGCCAGCGACCTGCTGCTGGCCACCACGCCCGTGCAACGCGGCGTGTTGGAAACGCCCGAGTACTCGGTCCCGCCCGAACGCATCCGCGTGGTTCCGCCAGGCTACGACGACACGCGCTTCTCGCCCGTGTCGCCCGCGGCTCGACACTCGATTCGACACCGCTTGGGCGTCCGTGGCCCAATGGTTCTGGCGCTGGGCCGCGCGGCGCGGAACAAGGGTTACGATCTGCTGCTGCGCGCGATACCCGCCGTGTTGGCCCGAGTGCCCGACGCGCGGCTTTGGCTGGCCATCGGTTCGTCGCGCCCCGCCGACGAGGAGCGCCGCGAGTTGGCGGCGCTTTCCGAATTGGCCGCCGGGCTGGGCATCGCCGACCGCGTCGAACTTCGCGGCTACGTCCCCGACGACCAGTTGGCCGATCATTACCGCGCCGCCGACGTCTTCGCCCTGAGCAGCCGTTACGAGCCGTTCGGCATGACGGCCATTGAGGCGATGGCCTGCGGTACGCCGTGCGTGATCACCACCGAGGGCGGTCTGTGGGAGTTGGTGACCTACGGGCGCGACGCCCTGTACGCCGATCCGTTTCTGCCGAAGGCCTTCGCGCGCTCGCTCTGCCAGGTGCTCGAGCAACCGCGCCTGGCCGACCAGCTTGGGCGGAACGGCCTTGCGAGGGTTCGCGCCGGATTCGCCTGGCGAAACGTGGCGGTGGGTGTGGCCAACGCCTACCAATCGGCCACGCGACGTTGGCTCGCGGGCCACGCGGGCCACGCCGCGCGGCAGCCGACTCGGCTCATGGGCACCGGGGGCTACGCGGCATAATGGGATCCTCCCGAGTTTCGCCGCGGCACGGGTCGCCAGCTATCGACGGGTCGCGAGCGATCGTGTTCGTATCGGTTTGGCTTGCGGCCGCGTTCATCGTTTCGCCGGCGTTGCCCGGTTGCGCCACGACCAGCCGGTCGGACACGGCTCGCACGGCGACCGAACAGTTGGTGGTCTCCACCGCCCTGGATCGGGCGATCGATGCGATCGACTTCGCGCCGCTGGCGGGCAAAGACACGTACCTGGACACGACGTACCTGGAAGGCGTCGTGGACAAGAACTACCTGATCAGTTCGCTGCGCCAGCGCATGTTCGCGCAAGGCTGTCGGCTGAAAGCGGACAAGGCACAGGCCGGTTACGTGGTCGAGGCACGGGCCGGCGCCGTTGGCACCAACCGCCACGATGTGTTGCTCGGCGTTCCGGCCGTCAGCGCCGGAGTGCCCGTGGGCCCTTTAGCCGGAGCGTCGATTCCGGAAATCGCCTTCGCCAAGTCGACCGATCAGAAGGCCGTGGCCAAGGTGGCCTGCTTCGCGTACGACCAGCGCACGGGTCAGCGGTTTTGGCAATCGGGCATGTTTCCAGTGGCGGTTGACGCCAAGGACGCATGGATTCTGGGCGCCGGGCCGCTCGAGCACGGTTCGATGCATGAGCAAACTCGCGTCGCTGGCTCGCCGTCGCGTTTCTGGCGGCGCAAAAAGGAACTGGAGCCGCCTCAACCCACGACCTCCGTGTCGGCCAAGGTCATC
This sequence comes from Pirellulales bacterium, assembly GCA_035531595.1. Taxonomy (GTDB): domain Bacteria; phylum Planctomycetota; class Planctomycetia; order Pirellulales; family JAICIG01; genus DATKSN01. The sequence continues at coordinate 5,247 of DATKSN010000235.1, forward strand.
TTTGAAGAACGCCCGGTCATGCGTCGTTAAGACGTCTGCCGGACGCTTATGGTGTACCTATGCTCAATCGCGTCGAAACCTGGTGGCGGCGTCCGGCGGGAGTGCGCGAGATCCTGGTGATGGCCTTGCCGTTGATCGTCTCGAACCTGTCGTCGACGATCATGATCTTCACCGACCAGGTATTCCTGGCCCATTATTCGACCGACGCGGTCGCGGCCGCCTTGCCGGCCGGCAACCTGATCTACTTGGCCGTTTGCTTTCCACTGGGCGTGGCGGGTTACGTCAGTACGTTCGTGGCCCAGTACCACGGGGCCGGGCGTCCCGAGCGGATCGGACGCGTCGTGTGGCAGGCGGTGTTGCTGGGCCTGGCGACGATACCTCTGATCTTGCTGACGGTCCCTTTGGCCTCGGCGGTCATCCGTTGGGCAGGACACCCGGCGGAGGTCGCGTCGTTGGAAATCGAATTCTACCGGGCGCTTTGCTGGGGCGAATCCAGCGTGGTGTTGGCGGCGGCGCTATCGAGTTTTTTCACCGGCCGCGGCGACATGTGGACGGTGATGATCGTCGATAGCCTGGCCGCGGGGTTGAACGTGGCGTTCGACTACGCCTGGATCTTCGGGCATTTCGGGTTTCCAGAGTCGGGGGTGGCCGGGGCGGGCTGGGCGACCTCGGCGGCCACGTTGTTTCGCGTGGTAGTCTACGTCACGCTTTGGCTACGCCCCGTGTTCCGCAAGAAGTACCAGACGCTGGCCGGCTGCCGTTTCGATCGCGAATTATTTGGCCGGTTGCTGTGGTTCGGCGCGCCCAACGGGTTGCAGTACCTGATCGAAGTCGGGGCGTTCGGCGTGTTCATCGTGCTGGTCGGCCAGATCGGCAAGAACGAACTGGCCGCCTCGAACCTGGCGTTCAACCTGAACGCGCTGGTGTTTATGCCGGTGCTGGGAATCGGCGTGGCCACCATCACGCTGGTGGGCCGGCACCTGGGCGAAAACCGGGCCGACCTGGCCGCCCGCTCCACCTGGACCGCGCTCGGGCTGGCGGTCGTCATGCTCTTGCCGTTGGCGGCGATTTACGTGCTGTTTCCCAACGCGCTACTGTGGGCCTACGGTCATGCCGGCGACTCGACGGCCGACGCCGCGCCGCGCAAGTTGGCGGCGGTCCTGTTACGCTTTGTGGCCTTTTACTCGCTCTTCGACGCCATGAATGTGATTTTCGCCGGCGCGATCAAGGGGGCCGGCGACACCCGCTTCGCCATGCTCACGACCGTCTCGGCGGCGCTGGGAGCGGCGGCCTTCATTTGGATCAGCCAGGAATGGTTGCACCTCGGTCTGCATGGAGCGTGGTTTGTCGTCACCGGTTGGATCAGTGTCTTGGGCGTCGTCTTTCTGCTCCGTTTCATGCAAGGAAGCTGGCGCACGATGCGGGTCATCGAGCCTCTCGCCGGCAAGCGTAGCTGAATCCGCAAGATGCTCGACCACCGTCACGATCGTCTTGTTTTTTATCGAGCCGGCGCGGCGGGAAGCCGCACGCGGAATCGTCCGCCGCCGCCGGGCCGGGTCTCGCAGTGGATCTGGCCGCCGCCCTCCTCGGTGTACTTCTTGACCAGTGACAACCCTAAGCCAAGGCCCAGGGCCTTGGTGGAATAGAAGGGCAGGAAGACGCTTTGCCGTTGCGCGGCGGGCACGCCCGGCCCGTCGTCCGAGACGATCAACTCCCAGCATCCCGGCCCCGCGGCGGCCTCGACCTCGATCCGCCCGCCAGGGCCCATCGCCTCACGCGCGTTGTTCAACAGGTTCAGCAGAATCTGGCGAAGCCGCGACGGGGCGATCCGGACACGGGCCGGTTCGTCGGGCCAACGCGTCTCGACGGTGACTTGTTCGTCATCAAGGGCACGGCGGAGCAAGCCCAGCATGTCGCGAACCGCGGCGCCAAGGTCGACGTCCTCGGCGTCGTGCGGCTCGGCCCGCGCGTAACCGAGCATCTCGCGCATCAGCAAATCGATGCGCTCGATCTCGCTCGCCGATTGGTGGAGCACGTCGGCGATCTCGTCGTCCGCGAGCGCGGCCTCACGACGGTGCATTTTGCCGATGGCGTACAAGTTGAGCCGGACGGCGTTGAGCGGGTTGCGGATTTCATGGGCCAGGCCGATGATGAGTTGGCTCAATTCGGTCGCGCGCCGCAGGTCGGCCTGGTCGAGCCGCCGCTGCAAGTCCGCCGCTTGCCAACCGACCCGCCGCAGCGAAAAGGCCACCACGAGCAGCACCAGCACCATGCCGCCGATGACCACCGTCCATCCCAGCGCCACGCGACTGGCGCCGGCCCGCAGATTGGCCGCCAGCCAATCGGTGCTCAAGCCTGAGTGGTACGCGCCCCATGCTCCTAACAGAACCACGAGAACCAGCGCCGCGGCCATCGCCAGGTACGAGGCGAGGGTATGTTGCCGCAGCCGCCGACGGTCGTTGGACACCGTCGAGTCGTCGAACATCCGATCATCGCACACGGCTTTACTTCCCTGCTTGCCTGCGGCTCCGCACATGGCGGAGCGGTGAATCGTAACGCGATGGGTGACGCCACTCCAAGCCGGACATGCGGAGAAACTCGCCAGTCATGCCCGCGTCTCAAGAGATTCATTCTCGAATGAGCTATTTCATTGCACGGCGGCACACTCTATGCACATTCTATGCCGCGTGAGACGATCCACGCGACGCAAGGCGAGTATGTGGCTCGCTGGTGCCAAAAGCCGGTTATTGGCACCGCTGGCTGGTCGATTTGGCACCACCGGTTGGTTGATTTGGAACCGCGCTGGTCGCTAAAGCACCAATCCTTGTGCCTGTAGCGGAACTCGTGAGAGTTTCGATGCGCCGCCACAAACGGTCGGAATTCTCACGAATTGGTTCTCCAGACATTCGCCATGCGACCCATCGCGCCCGCCTTATCACGTTCAAGCATGCCCTTCCCACCACGTTCTCTTTGTCCCTCGGCGATGCGCGTCCCCGTGGAACCCGGCCAACTAAGGACGGCCAGCGGCCTGGGCCGGACTATCAGCGTTCGCGTTCTCAGTTCTTTTCCTCGCCCGCCGGGTTCTTGGCTTTGCCAGGACGAAGCCACTCACTATTACTTGGTTCTCCATGAATCGGAGATCGGCGATTTGGTGGGGCCATGAGTCCGGTTTGGTCGACGCGAACCGCGCCGATGCCGGCCGACATTCTGCCGCGAGCGACACGACAGGCGTGCGACATTCCGCCGCACCCTGGAGCCGACGCGGTCGCCACTCCGACGGCGTTCCGATGTCCTAAAACGTGACCCGGCAACGACAAACGACGCGAGGGCGGGTCGTCCATGCTCGCACGGCACCGTGTTTGCAATACACGGGGATCGATGGACGTCCGGCGTGGATCACAAGGAGGCGCAACCAGGATGCCGCATGGTAACGAGATGTTTTTGACGATGGCTTCAAAGAACTATCCGGCCGTCCGACGGCCGACTCCGTCCGCTGCGATGTTGACGCCGATTGACGAGACAAGTCGGTTGGACGCCGTTCATCCAGCGGACAACGGCTTGGACCCGTGGCAACTAACGCGAAGCGATATCGACGACATTGAGAGGGATCTCGATTCCGATTTTCCGCCGATTGAAGATTTGCGAAGATATCGTTTGCCACGGCCGCGACAACGATGCTTTGATCGGTCCAACATGGAATTCAAACTCTTCAACGAGAGCCATCTGGACGAGGCCCATTCATTCGATTGCGGCCCAGAACCGTACTCGAAGCCACTCAGCGACTGGATCAAGGCGCCGGTCAGTAATCCCCAGAGTGCATTGCATTCCATTCGGCACCGAGAAACGACCGTTTGGCTGTACTACACGGAAGGCGGCGATCTTGCCGGCTATGGTTCGCTTGCGCCGGCAAGATCGAGCCTTGCTCCGCGATCAGGTCTGTGGACGGATGTTGCCGTCATTCCGATGCTTGCGCTACAATTCGAGTTGCGTGGGAAACCCGACGGCCCCAAAGAAATGCGGTGCTCTCGGCAGATCATGAGGCACTTGATCGAGGAGGCGGCAAGGCTCGCAAGGCAATACATCGTGTTGGTGGTCGATCGCAGGAACTTCAGGGCGCATGGCTTGTATCGGGAGTTCGGATTCAAGGCATTTCGCGCAACCTACCACGGCGACTATGAATACATCAAGATGCGTCGCAAAATAATTCGTTCAGCGAGAAGCTCCATCTCGCCCGCCTTATCACGTTCAAGCATGCGCGCCCCACCACGTTCTATTTGTCACTCGGCGATGCGCGTCCCCGTGGAACCAGGCCAACTAAGGACGGCCAGCGGCCTGGGCCGGACCATCAATGTTCGCGTTCTCAGTTCTTTTCCTCGGCCGCCGGATTCCTGGCTTTGCCAGGACGAAGCCACTCACTATTACTGGGTTCTCCATGAATCGGAGATCGGCGAATTGGTGGGGCCATCCGGGAGCGACGACCGTGGCCTTGAAGCGGGACGTTGAAAAAAAAGCCGCCAGCGAGGCAGGTGCTGGCGGCTTTACGAAACGACTGGCCCGTACCATCCATCGGCGCGTCGCCCGCGCCGCCATGAGTTCGATTTGGTCGACGCGAACCGCGCCGATGCCGGCCGACATTCTGCCGCGAGCGACACGACAGACGTGCGACATTCCGTCGCACCCTGGACCCGACGCGGCCGACACTCCGGCGGCGTTCCGATGTCCTAAAACGTGACCTGGCAACGACAAACGACGCGAGGGCGGATCGTCCATGCTCGCACGGCACCGTGTTTGCAATGAAGCTCGGCGACCGGCGCATTCACCGTGAATGGACCGTGAATGGACGCTGTGGCCCCAGCCAAGGAGGTGAGTGATGACGCGAGGGATTGCACCCGGCCAGAACTGTTACGAAAGTATCGACGATCACCGCGAAGTCGGCGCCGCGGCCTGCGGCGCGGCTGCGGCGCCATGTTGCCGCGAGACGCTCGTCTTGTCCGGCACGGGGTGCGCCGACGGCGCGGCGGCGCGGCACGCGAGCGGGACGCGACCGTTTGAACCCGCCACTTCCCGCTCGGCCGAACCGGGGCCCGTCCAGAGCATGGCGCCCTGTTGGCCAGGTTCGCTCATGCTGGGGTGGCCGCTGTTGGGGCCGGTGTGCTGATCGTACCGGCGCCAACACAAGGAGGAATCCCATGGACCACGTTCCTCGGCGGATCATGATGTTGGTCTGCGATCTCGATGGCACGCTGCTGGGCGACGACGAGGCCCTGGGGCGCTTCGCCGAGTGGTACGGCGCGCGCCGCGCCGGGCTGCGGCTGGTCTACGCGTCGGGCCGCTGCTTCGCGTCGGTGCGCCACGCGGTGGCGACGACCGCGTTGCCGGCGCCCGAGGCCGTGATCGCCGACGTGGGCGCCGAGATCCGCCTGTTTGCCGAAGGCGAGCCTCTGGGCCAGTGGCAAGACCGCTTTTGCGGCGGTTGGGATGCTCGGCGCGCGCGGGGGGTGCTGGCCTCGTTCGACGCGCTGTCGCCGCAAGGCGATGAGTTCCAATCGGCCTACAAAGTCAGCTACCACGTCGCCGACGCCAATAACGAATTCCTGCGTCGAGTGCGCCTCGCGTTGCGGCAGGCGACGCTGCAGGCCGAGGTGATTTATAGCTCGCGCCGCGACCTCGACGTGCTACCGGCCGGCGCCGACAAGGGCTCGGCCGCCGCCTGGATCGCGCGGCGTTGGTCCATCCCCCGCGAGCGGGTGCTGGTCTTCGGCGACTCCGGCAACGACGCGACGTTATTCGTGCCGTCGTTCCGCGGCACGGTGGTGGGCAATGCCCAGCCCGAACTCGCGGCCCTGGCCGGACCTCACATTTACCGCTCCCCCAGGTGCCACGCCGACGGCGTGCTCGACGGCCTGCGGCACTGGCTCGTCGGAACCCCCGCGGCTTGCGCCGCGGGTTAGTGTGACGGCAGCCTGCGCTCGTTCCCCCTGGATCTGGGATCACTTTGGCGCCAAAGCCAATTGCCGGTGACCATTGCCGGACAAGGTTACTTCCTCTAAGCGATCAGCGGCTTGGGAGTCAGGCGTCGGCTCCCGCGAGTCGTACACGCGCGCTAAGACGACAGTGACGTTATCGGGACCACCGAGCTCATTGGCCGCGTCGACGAGTCGATGGCAGGCATCTTCAGCGCTGATGTGACGTTTGAGCGTCTCGACGATCTGCTCGTCCCGTACGTTCACGGTCAGCCCGTCGGTGCAGAGCAATACCGTGTCGCCGATCTTGAGTTCGGCTTTGTGGACCTCCGCGTTCAACTCGCGTGATGGGCCTCCGACGCAATTGTAGAGCACATGACTCCAGCGCGAATGCTGGGCTTCGTCGGGGCTGATGGTTCCGCGCTCGACCAGTTGCTGCGCCACCGTATGGTCGGTGGTGATCTGTTCCAGCCGCGAGTCGCGAAACAGGTAGCAACGGCTGTCGCCCGCATGCACGACGTAGAGCCAGGGCCACAAGATGTAGGCGATGGTCAAGGTCGTCCCCATCCCTTGGCGAGCGGGGTTGATCAGGGCGGCCGTCTCGATGCTTTTTTGACAGGCATCGAGGGCCGCCTTGAGTTCATCCATGAGGTCGGACTCAATGTTCTCCTGCAGCCGAAAGAACCATGACATCGTGTTCAGCACGTATTCTTCCAGGCTCTCGACGGCGATCGCGCTGGCCTGCTCCCCCGCCGCGTGACCGCCCATGCCGTCGGCCACCAGCAGCAGTTGGCCTTGCGACCCGCCGAACACCCGCGTGTGATCCTCCTGACGGAGGCTCGTTTGATGCACCAGCATCGACTTGTTGAGGTCGGCGACCAGAAACTGGTCCTCGTTCACGCTCCGCGATCTGCCGACGTGCGTCAGACCATACCAGTCCATTTTTCCTCGCATCACGAAAAACCTCCGCTAGGTGAAATAGCATTACTCCACGAGGTGAACGCCGACGTTTTACCAGTGGAGAGGGATGTCCCTGACTCCCTACGGGCTGCAAATGACGTACCGATCAGCACCGCCGAGTAATGGTCGGCGGTCCGAAAGTCGGCACGTTCGTGGCACAAGCCCGGGGGCTTGAAAATGTTGTGCCTCTCCGAAACTTGTGACGCCGCCCCGGCGCGGTTAGAATTGCTCGATTCACGCGCGGGGCGGGCGTATTTCCCTCCAGGCCAGACAGGATTTCCATGAAAATCGCGTTGATCGGCGGCGACGGCACCGGACCCGAGGTGGCTGCGGAGGGGCTTAAAGTGCTTGCCGCCGTGGCCTCGCTCGAAAACTTCCAATACGAACTGGTCTCCTTCGACTTCGGCGGCGAGCGCTACCTGCGAACCGGCGAAACCCTGCCCGCCGGCGCGGTCGACGAACTGCGGAAGTTCGACGCCATCTACCTTGGCGCCGTCGGCCATCCCGACGTCAAGCCGGGCATCCTGGAGAAAGGGCTGCTCTTGGAACTGCGGTTCCAACTCGACCAGTACATCAACCTGCGGCCGGTACAGCTCTTTCCGGGTGTCGAGACGCCGCTGAAAGATAAAGGGCCCGACGACGTCAATTTCGTCGTCGTGCGCGAGAACACCGAGGATCTCTATTGCGGCGTCGGCGGCTTTCTGAAGAAGAACACGCCCGACGAGGTGGCCAGCCAGACGGCCATCTACACCCGTAAAGGGTGCGAGCGATGCGTCCGATGGGCCTTCGAGTTCACGCGAAAGCGGAACCATCCCAAGCGAATGCTCACGCTGGTCGCCAAGACGAACGTGCTGACGTATGGGCACGACCTCTGGTGGCGGACTTTTCAGGATGTGGCCAAGGAATACCCGGACGTCAAGGCCGACTACAACCACGTCGACGCCTGCTGCATGTGGATGGTGAAGAACCCGGAATACTACGACGTGATCGTCACCACGAACATGTTCGGCGACATCATCACCGACCTGGGCGGCATCCTGCAGGGCGGCATGGGCGTGGCGGCCGGGGGGAACATCAACCCCGACCCTGGCGGCGTGAGCATGTTCGAGCCGATGGGGGGCAGCGCGCCCAAGTACACGGGCCAGCATGTGATCAACCCCATCGCCGCGATCAACGCCATGGCCATGCTGCTCGAGCACACCGGCCAGCCGAAGGCCGGTCTGCGCGTGATGGAGGCGATCAAGGTCGTCACCGGCACGAAAATGAAAAGCCAGGCCGCCGGCAAGATGGGTCACAGCACCCAGCAGGTCGGCGACCTGGTCGTGAAAGCGCTTGGGGCCTCGTAATGCGCGGGCTTCAGCCGACTCAAGCCCACGCTGGTGACTCGATGAAGTCCTTCCGACTCGAAAGAGCCTCGATCGCCAACCCGCAGCGCAAGCAAGGAACCGGCGGCGGATGCCGCCGCCGATTCGGCAGCCTTGCTTGCGCTGCGGGTTAGTGTGGCCGGCAGGTTCCACGGCGCCCTCCGCCAACCACCCAGCGTTGTTTGTACGGCGTGGATCGCAACCCGATGGCCGTCGACCTGGCCAAGCTTTCGCTCTGGCTGGCCACGCTGGCCAAGGACCATCCGTGGCCGACGAGGCGCTCGATCGCCTGCGGCTGGTCGGCGACCTGGCCATCGCCGGCAGCCTTCGCATCAAACGGAACGACCACAAAGCTCCGCTGCAACCGGGCGAGACTCGACTTGCGCTGTTCATCGGTATAACCGACGAGGCCATTCGTCGGGCTCGCCCTGTAGATTCATGATGTACTCGTCTTCTGACGGCGCACGTCTTTGACCGGGATCCGTATTTCGTAGCGGCGCCGCCGTGACGGATTGTTCCGGTTCTGTCCACGGCGCAAACCTTGCCGCGAAAGACTGATGATCCGTTCTTTCCGCTGACGATAGGTAGTAACGGTGGTAGGTTTTTTCTTCAACCGCCCGCCGCCCAAAGGAACACCGCCATGCCGTTTGCCCGCCTGCTCCGCATGTTCCCTACTCACCCGAAGCGCAAGCAGGGCAGCGAGGGGATGCCTGCGTCGCGCCAGGCCAACCGCCGCCGTTCGGCACGGGGCCGGCGTCGGCAGAGCCCGCTTCGCGTCGGCGCCGGTTTCGAGGGACTGGAAGACCGGCGGATGCTCTCGTTCTCGCCCGCCGCGACGCTGGTCGCCGACATCAACCCCGGCGCCGCCAGTTCAAACCCATCGTCACCGGCCGTGTTGAACGGCGATCTGCTGTTCGCCGCCACGGACCCGACCTACGGCACGGAGCTTTGGACCAGCGACGGCACCACCAACGGCACGCACTTGGTCAAGGATATCAACCCCACGACCAACGTTAACCCGCTTACCGGCAACCCGACACCTAACAGTTCGTTCCCCAGCGACCTGGTAACCGTCGGCGGCAGCGTCTACTTCTCCGCCACGGATGGAACGGATGGCATCCAGCTTTGGAAGACCGACGGTACGGCCAACGGCACGGTGATGGTCACGGACCTGAACGTCGCCGGTGGCGGGATGATTCCGACCGACCTTACGAACGTCAACGGCACGTTGTTTTTTGTCGGCAACGACGGCGTTCATGGCGCCCAGGTCTGGGAGAGCGACGGCACGTCCACCGGCACGACGCTGGTCAGCGACATCCAGCCGACCACGGGCGTCGCCAACCCCGCCAACCTGACGAACGTGAACGGTACGCTGTTCTTCACCGCCAACACGACCACCAACCCGACGACGAACCCGACGACGACCAGCAACACGACCAGCAACACGACCAGCACCGGCGTGCAGCTCTGGAAGACCAACGGCATTCCGATCGATACTCAACTGGTGCTCAACAACGTGGTCCAAGGGGGCAATGGAGCCAACCCAACGGACCTGACCAACGTCGACGGCATCCTCTACTTCGCCGCCACCGACGGCGGCGACGGCAACGAGCTCTGGAGGAGCGACGGCACGTCGACCGGCACCTTCATGGTCGCCGACATCAATCCGGGCTTGCCCAGTTCGAACCCGGCCAACTTGAGGAATGTGAACGGCACGCTGTTCTTTACCGCCAACGACGGAACCAATGGTGTCCAGCTTTGGAAGAGCGACGGCACCACCGCCGGCACCACGATGGTGGCCAATCTCGGCGGCGTTGCCGTGCCCGCCGACCTGACGAACGTCAACGGCGTACTGTTCTTCCGCGCCAACGACGGCACACATGGCATGGAGCTGTGGCGCAGCGACGGCACCACCGCCGGCACCACGTTGGTCTCCGACATCAACGCCGGCCAGGCGGGGTCGCTCCCGGACAATCTGACCAACGCCAACGGCACACTGTTCTTCACCGCCAACGACGGGATCCACGGCGTCAAGCTCTGGGAAAGCGACGGCACCGCCGCCGGCACCGTGCAGGTGCCCGACGCCGGCGGCAGCGTGCTCAACACCAACCCCGGCAATTTGATCGTGGCCGGCCAGATGCTGTTCTTCACGGCCGGCGACGCGGCCCACGGCAGCGAGCTTTGGGACACCGCGCTGCCGGCGGAGGCGCGGCCGGTGGCCGACAACGCCTCCTACACGTTCTCCGCGGGCACACCGCTGAACGTCACGCCGCCGGGCGTTTTGACGGGCAACCCCGCCGGCGGCGGTCCCTACACCATGTCGGTCGTGACCACGACGGCCAACGGCAGCCTGACACTAAACCCCGACGGCTCGTTCACCTACGTGCCGAATGCCGGCTTCGATGGCAAGGACTCGTTCACGTTCACGGTGACAAACGCGACGGGCACGAGCTTGCTATCGGGCACGGTCACGCTCGCCAGCCAGGACTTCCGCTGGGTGCAAAGCCTGTACGTCGACCTGCTCCAACGCCCGGCGGGCGCCACATCCGACGCCGACGTGATGTACTGGGTCGACCAATTGGCCGCCGGCATGACGCGCGAACAGATCGCGACCGCGTTCATCAATTCGACCGAGTACCGCGCCGGCCTGATCAACAACGACTACGAGTTGTACCTGGGACGGCCGGTCGATGCGGGAACGCTGACGTTTTGGCTCGAGGAAATGAACCAGGGGCTGACCTCGACGGGCCTGATCCAACAGATTCTCTCGTCGGACGAGTTCTTCCTCCGCAACGGCACGGCGGGCTTCGTCGACAGTCTGTATCAGGATCTGCTCGGGCGTACGCCGACGTTGGCCGAGGCCGGCTACTGGAAGCAGCAGCTCTACGACGACGGCGTGGCGCGATCGACGATCGTGGCCGCGTTCCTTTCGTCGGGCGAGTACGACGTGGTCGTCACGCAGACGCTTTACCAGCGTCTTCTCGGCCGGCCGACCGATGCGGGGGCGGTCAGCTTCTGGCTGGCCCAGTTCCAAGCCGGGAGCACTGCGCAGGATGTCGAAGTGGCGCTGGTCGCCAGCGGCGAGTTCTACAACTCCGGCGCTGTGACCGCGTCGGGCGCGCCGTCGGCGCCCTTGATGGTCTATTAATCCGCCCACGCAAACACCAGGAATCACCTCTGTAGGGAACGCCCTCCGTGGCGTTCCGTGACGCGGGTGCGACGTCTTCTGGCGGGACACGGAACGCCACGGAGGGCGTTCCCTGCAGAGCCGGTCGAGTCAGGGTGGTTGGGGCAACTGCTCATGAAGCCACGTCGTTTCGGCCGGGCTGAGGGGTGGGTCGAGCGGCCGCCGGAAGTCGATGTCGCGGTCGTAACGCGAGCGGGCATATACCGCCTCGACGAGCGGCTGAAGCGCCAGCGTGATGTCCGCGTCGGGCGGAGCCAAGGGCACGAAGATCGGCGGCAAGGGGCGCAGGTAATGAGCGCGCCAGACAGTGCAGCGAGGGGCCTCCTGTTTTCGGGAAACCAACAGGTAATAGGGACTGTCCGGCCACTCATCCTCCATGGGCATCCTGCGACCGGCCCGCAGGAGATCGATTTCGACGAAGTTGGCGGCGCCTTCCAAATAAGCCTGTCGTTTGCGAGTGTACTGAAGCCAGCCCGGAGTGCCAACGCGTTTGTTCGAGGGCGACAGGGCTTCGACGCATGTGACCAGCTTGCGTTGAGGGCGCAGTTCACGAATTTCCAGAAAGCCTTCGCGGTATTCGGTTTCCACGAGGGCGCGCATCGCAATCGGCGCCCACTCGCTCTGGGCTGTTTCCAGCATCGCCGTCGCCGCCGCGGCCCCAGGTGATCCGCCCGCATGGGCGCCTGCCAGCCGCGCCACGCCGACATCCGGTTGCGTGAGAAATTGATGTTCGCCGTTCGGCGCCGACAGCACGATATACGAGCGTTCCCCGGCGCGCACGACGTACCATTCCGGCAAGACGGCCGAAATGGCCCCTTTGATTTCAGTGATCAGATCGTGATGGAAATCTTCCCACAGGCCCAATGCCTCCAGGTACGGGTCCATACCCGGAAACGGCGATCGCATGGCACGGCACCTAGGTGGAAAGGAAAGGCAGTTTGGAGATGACTGCCATTATAACATCCGCCCATGCAAACACCAAGAATCACCTCTGTAGGGAACGCCCTCCGTGGCGTTCCGTGACGCGGGCACGACGTCTTCTGGCGGGACACGGAACGCCACGGAGGGCGTTCCCTACAGAGCCGGGTGGTTGCTTTTTATGGGAACGCGTACTCGGGGTTCGTCTTGTCAAAATCGAAGTCGGTCAGGCCCTGGTTGAACTTGATCCGCAGATAGGTGTATTGCTCGCTCAGTCGCGGGCCGCCTTGGCCGTCGTCGGGCCACTCGTGGGTCTCGAATCGCACCGGCACGTTCCATTCGTGGTCGAGAAAGATCCGCGCCGTGGCGAGCATGAACGCGTCCTTCGGCTTGCGCTTCGGTTTGGGTCTGGGCATCGAGATTTCAACGCAGGTGCAGGGCCGCTCGTCGACGGTCGCTTGTTCGTCGAAGCCGACCGCGCAGCCGTCGAGCAAGCCCGGCGTTTCGCCCAGCGCGATCAGCTTTTCGAGCAGGCTTCTCATGCCGGAATCGGTGATGCCGTAACGATTGCCTCGCGTCGCCAACAGGCCTTTGGGGTCGAGCGCCACGGTGCCGGTCAGCTTGCCCATCAAGCCGGTGGTGTGGCCCAACAGCTTGCCGTCGTTTTGGCCCTCGACGTAGATCGCTTCCTGTCCGGCCGACGAGGGCGGCTCGATGAACCGGAAGTAGACGCTGAACGGCCGCTGCCGCAATTTCATGGCCAGTTCTTCCTGGTCGAGCAGCTTGCCGGCGACGCGCTCGCGCTTGACGAAGATGCAGGTGTAGTCATCGATTGTGTCGAGCGTCCGTAGCGAGTCGCGCGCGAAATCCAACGCCTTTTCCAGAGGGGGCGTTTCGATGCCGACGTCTTGGCCAGCGTCGGCGGTCGCATTGCCGGGGTTGGTCGGGGGCGCCGCTGGACCGCTCAACCAAAGTGGCCTCGCGACCCAGGCCGACACCGCCACGATCAAAGCCAAGGCGGCGATCCGGGCCGGCGTTCGAAGCTTTGGAAAGCGCATGCGTCCTCCATGAACGTCCGTAGGTCGGTGCTCGGTGCTCAGGGTTCAGGGTTCAGGGTTTAGGGGCGGTTGCCCACCGCCGGCTGTAACCTGTCCGCTGTAACCTGTCCCCTCTCTTGACTCCTGGCTCCTTTGTCTTTCAATCCTTCAGCGTGACCAGCTTGTCTTCGGGAAACGTGGTCAGCGACAGATGCTTGAAATGGATCTCCTGGGGTTCCTCGTTCGAGTGCAACTGCAAGCCGATCGGTCCGTCGTACAAGGCGTCTTGCTTGGGATCAGTCCAGTCGACCACCAGGCTGCCGTTGGCCACCAGACGAATGCGGTTCCCCTGGGCCAGAATTTCCAGATCGTTCCAGTCGTGCTGTTTGCCTACCTTCTTGGCCGGCTCGGTATCGATCGGCAGGCCGCCGCGGCCATAGAGGTCATACAGGCCCCAGCCGCTGGGGAACATCACCAGATGGCCGGCGAACGTGAATTCATCCTTCTGTTCCGGCGCCAGCCGGCCCCACATGGCGATGCCCGAGTGCATTTCGGACTGCACGAGCTTCACCGTGGCCAGCAGACGGAAGTCGGTGAATTTGCGTTCCGTGAGCAAATACGTGCTCACCTTGACCGGCTCGGTGTTTTTGCCGACGATCGCGCCGTCCTTGACGCTCCAAAGGTGCTTGTGTCCGATCCAGCCCTTCAGATCCTTGCCGTTGAACAGCTCGATCGTCTCGGATTTGCCTTCGCGTGGCGGTACGCGTTTCGCGTCATCGGCGGCCGATAGCGTCGTGGCGGCGACCAGTGCGATACAAGCCAACGGACAGGCCAAAAAGGCGGAATGGGGGGCGGTGCGTCTCATGGTGGGGCTCCTGGAGGAAAAAGTACGGTGCGTGGAACATCACGATTATACCGTATCCCGCCGGCGTTGCGTAGGGTGGGCACGGCCCACAGCGTCGGCGGCGGAGGTTCGCTGCGAATGCACATTTCCACCAGGCCCCAAACTCCTCGCGTCGAAAAGCACTTCATCGCGTTCGCGACCGCCGCCGCAACGCGATCGTGAGGTCGCGCAACCTCGCTTCGCCCAAGGGCGCGCCGTCGACCGGGTAGCCCGCCAACGGCTCGCGGGCCGACTCATACCCCTCGGCGGCGACTTCCACTTCCCAGCCGAGATCATCCAACTCGACCCGCGGATGGCGGAATAAATTGTAAAGCGCGCCTTCGAGCTTCACTTGAATCGGCACGATCAGCACTCCCTCGCCGGCATCGCCGGTACGGCCACGATCCGCCACATCTTGCTCTTCATGGCCTACGACGGCCAACGCGGCATCGCCGATCGGGCTCCCGGTATCCGCGTCGACGACATGAACGGTTAACGGCAACGGACGCGTGCTTTCCCATCGTATCGGCGTGGTTGACGCCGTGGCCAACGTGGCCATTGTCAGTGCCGTCGCTCCCCCCAACACCAGCCCCACGCGCTGGCGCCAGACGCCAGCCGCGATCAGGCACAAACCTGTGCCTACCAGAAATACCTCCAGGCCCAGGGCGCCACCTGAGGTGGCCGCCGCCAAGATCGCCATGAGGACGACGATCGCCGTCAAGCCGGGCAGCCCAAGCCGGGCGCTGGCCGGTGCCGGAGTGCGCGGGTGGGTTCGTCGTCGGGTCATGTGTCAAGTATAGCTGGCGAGTTCAGTTGCCTTGAAGTCTGGCGAGTCGAGTTCCGGCCCCGTATGATGAACAAGTCCGTATGATGAACCAGAATGAGCCGCGCATTCGCCTCCAATCCGCAATCCAAAATCGTCCGTGCCCGCCGACCATATCCATTTCGTCACCGGCCGTTTGGCGGAGTTTTCGCTCCGCAACGTGCTGGCCGAATTGGCGCCGCGGGTCGGCTTTGAATATTCGATCGACGTGCTGCCGATCACCGTGGCGGCGTTGATGACCCCCGAGTGGATCGCGCGGCGGATCGCCGTGCCAGCCACCGCCACGCGGGTGCTCCTGCCCGGCTATTGCCACGGCGATCTGCGGCCGGTCGCGGACGCCGCGCGGATACCGGTCGAGCGGGGCCCCAAAGACCTGCGCGAACTGCCCCGGTTCTTCGGCCACGGGCAGGTCGTCGACGAGGACTACGGCCGCCACGATATCCAGATCGTGGCCGAAATCAACCATTGCCCGCGGCTTTCGCGAGCGGAGATTCTCGCCCAGGCGACTTCGCTGGCCGCCGACGGGGCCGACCTGATCGACGTCGGTTGCGATCCGGGCGAGGCCTGGCCGGGCGTGGCCGACACGGTGCGGGCCCTGCGCGACGCGGGCCATCGCGTAAGTATCGATAGTCTGAACCCCGACGAGATCGAACCGGCGGTGCGCGCGGGGGCCGAACTGGTACTATCGGTCAACTCTTTGAATCGCGACCGGGCGGCCGATTGGGGCTGCGCGGTCGTCGTTGTGCCCGACGTGCCCCAGACATTGGCCGGGCTGGACGATACGGTCGAGCGCCTGGCGGCGGCGCGCGTGCCGCTGCGGATCGATCCGGTGCTGGAGCCGATCGGATTCGGTTTCGCGCGCAGCCTCGCTCGCTACCTGGCCGTCCGCGACCGCTATCCCGACGCCGAAATGTTGATGGGTGTCGGCAACCTGACCGAACTGACCGACGCCGACTCGGCGGCGATCAACGTCCTGCTGCTCGGCTTCTGCGAGGAGTTGGGCATCCGTAGCGTGCTCACGACGCAGGTAATCCCCTGGGCCGCCAGCTCGGTGCGCGAGTGCGACCTGGCGCGCCGGCTCGCGTACTACGCGGTCACGCGGCGGGCGCTGCCCAAACACGTCGAGCCGCGACTGGTCATGCTCCGCGACGCGGCGGTGTTCGAGCACGGCCCGCAAGCGTTGGAGCGTTTGGCCCACGGAATCAAGGACCACAGCTACCGGCTGTTCGCGGAAGGAGGCGAATTGCACGTCATCGCGGCCGGCTTGCATTTGAAGGGCAACGACCCATTCGAGTTGTTCGAGCGGTTGCAAGCCACGGGGCCGAAGAACCTCGATTCCGCGCATGCGTTCTACTTGGGATATGAGTTGGCGAAAGCCGCCACGGCCATGACGTTGAGCAAGCAATACCGCCAGGATGAAGCGCTCGACTGGGGCTTTTTGACGGTCAGCGAGCAAAGCCACCGCCAACGAAAACGTCGGGGCTAAGGCGGTGGGCGGGCACCGCCCACCAGCCCAACGCTCGCTGTAATGAACGGTTTCACAACCGTATCTCCCTGCGCCCGGCCGAGTCACGCGCGGGTTGCGTATGCAGTGCGTCCAATGTATCCTGTGACAAGGCGGCTTGAGTTCGTTCAGGAGGGCTTAAGGGCCGTCATCGAGTCCCGGCCAGAGTAGCGACGCATGCCTTTGGTCGAAGAGCTTGTCCCCACGCCTGATCCCGAAACACTCTTCCTGCGTCTGGCCGATAAGCCACACTGCCTGTTCCTGGATAGTGCCCTGCGCGAACGGTGGCTTGGCCGCTATTCGTTCGTCACGGCCGACCCGTTCCAATTCATCGAACGGCCGGCGGACGCGCTGGGAGGCTTTGAACCCCTGGCTCGTCCACTCGCCGAATTCCGCTCCGAGACGGTGCCGGGCCTGCCGCCATTCCAGGGCGGAGCGGCCGGCTTGTTCAGCTACGACCTGGGGCGCCAGTTCGAATGTTTGCCGACGCCGCGGCTCGACGAATTTCGAACGCCCGCCCTGGCCGTCGGGCTGTACGACGTGGTGGTTGGCTTCGACCATCTCCAGAACCGTGCCTGGATCGTGTCGCACGGCTGGCCCGAAACCAACGCGGCCGCCCGGCTGGAACGGGCGCGGCGGCGCCTGCGACAGTTTCAAGTTTGGCTCCGCGGCGAGCCGGCGACCATCGTCCGCCGGCCGACGCGAGGCGACGTCTCGCGCGACAAACTCTCGCCACAATTCACCGTGCCCGGCCCCGCCGGGCTGACGAGCAACTTCTCGCGCGCGGCCTACCTGCGCGCGGTCGAGCGGGCCATCGAGTACATCGCCGCCGGCGACGCCTTTCAAGTCAATCTGGCCCAGCGGCTCTTGTTCCCGGCGCGCGACGATCCGGTGACGCTCTACTTGCGGCTACGGCGGCGGAACCCGGCCACCTTCGCCGCTTATTTCGATTTGGGCGACTTCCAGATCGCCAGCGCCTCGCCCGAGCGATTCCTGCAGGTTTGCGACCGGCGCGTCGAAGCGCGGCCCATCAAGGGGACACGCCGGCGCTCGCGGCTTCCTGAGGCCGACCTGTTCGCCGGCGACGAGCTCCGCGCCAGTGAAAAGGACCGGGCCGAGAACGTGATGATCGTCGATCTCCTGCGCAACGACCTGTCGCGCGTGTGCCGGCCCGAAAGCGTATGCGTGACTCAACTCTGCGGCCTGGAAACCTACGAATTCGTGCAGCACCTGGTCTCGGTCGTGCGCGGCACGCTCGACGACGGCCGGCGGCCGCTCGATCTGTTGGCCGCGGCGTTCCCGGGCGGCTCGGTCACCGGCGCGCCGAAAGTGCGCGCGATGGAGATCATCGCGGAACTGGAGCCGAACGCGCGCGGTCCCTACTGCGGCGCGCTGGGCTATCTCGGTTTCGATGGTTCGCTCGACACGAGCATCCTGATCCGCACCATCACGGCGGGTCGCGGCTGGTGGCAGGCCCCCGTCGGGGGCGGCATCGTGGCGCCGTCATCGCCCGAGTTGGAATACGAAGAGACTTGGCACAAGGCCGAGGGGCTGGTCCGCGCGCTCGTATGATCCCGCGGGTCGATACCCGACCGAGCGCGGCGGCTCGAAGTGGGAGGTTGTCTGAGGGGTTGCCCCAGGTTAGGATGGGAATCGACCTGGACGGAGGTTAGGGCAACGCAGAGGTGCGACCCGAGCGCCGTTCCAGGGGCCGCTCCGGGATCGGCACCAAAGCGATCAACCTTCGCGGCAGGATGCCGCGACAGATTCCGCGAATGGTGGGCGGCGCCCACCCTACGAGCTCATGATCCTACTCGTCGACCACTACGATAGCTTCGTGTTCAACCTCGCACGCTATTTTCAACGGCTGGGTCAGGATACGCGCGTCGTGCGCAACGACACCATCCGCTCCGCCGACGTGCGCGCCATGGCGCCCCAAGCGCTCGTACTATCGCCGGGGCCTTGCACTCCGAACGAGGCGAAGGGTTCGCTCGAACTGGTCCGCGACTTGCATGTCCGCCTGCCGATCCTGGGTGTCTGCCTGGGGCACCAGGTGATTGCCGAGGCGTTTGGCGGCCGTGTGGTCCGCGCGTCGGAACCCGTCCATGGCCGCGCGTCGAATGTGTTTCACGACGGCTGCGACATGTTCGCGGGAATGCCCAATCCGTTACGCGCCTGCCGCTACCACTCGCTGGTGGTCGAGGAGGCGTCGTTGCCGGTTTGCTTGCGCGTGTCGGCACGAACGGCCGACGGTGTCGTGATGGGGTTGAAACACCAGCGGTTTCCCGTGGTCGGCGTGCAGTTCCACCCCGAATCGATCTTGACCGACGCGGGGTACGCGCTTCTGGCCGGTTTCCTGCGGCTGGCCCGAGTATCGCTCGCCGATCCATTGCCCACGTTCGACGACGAGCGGCACGAGCCGGTCGTCGAACAGCCGCTGCCAGGCGTGCCGGTGACGTTTTAGGAAAGGAGAAAGGAGTGATCCTCGAAGCCCTTGTCACCACCCTGAACGACGACGCGAGCCTGCATGTCGCGCCAATGGGGCCGCGGGTCGAGCCCGACATGCGACGGATCGTGCTGCGCCCGTTTCAGACGGCGACCACGTTTCACAACCTGAAACACCGCGGTCAGGGTGTATTGCATGTGACCGACGACGTCGAGTTGCTGGCGCGCGCGGCCGTGGGACAAGTCGATCCGCCTCCGGCAACGCTGCCGGCCACGGCGGTCGAGGGCAGCATCCTGGCGGACGCCTGCCGCTGGTATGCCTTCCGCGTCCGCTCGTTGGATGACAGCCACGAGCGGGCCACCATCGTGGCCGACGTCGTCGACCGTGGCGCGATCCGCGACTTCTTCGGCTTCAACCGGGCGAAACACGCGGTGGTCGAAGCCGCCATCCTGGCCAGCCGCGTCCGGTTCTTGCCGGCCGACGAAATCCGCGCCGACTTCCGGCGTCTGGCCGTGCTGGTGGAAAAAACCGGCGGCCCCGAAGAACGCCGCGCGTTCGACTTCCTGCAATCCCACGTCAACGCGGCGATCGGCGAGGTGAGCATGTGACCTCGCGCGTCGTTCATGTCGTGGCGCCCAGCCGTTTGCACTTCGGGATGCTGTCGTTCGGGCAGCCGGGAGTCCGGCAGTTCGGCGGCGCCGGCGCGATGATCGACGCGCCCGGAATGCGGCTGTCGATCACGGCGGCCGATCGCTTCATCGCCCGCGGGCCGCTTTGCGGCCGGGTCGCCAATTTCGTGGAAGAGGCGCGGCGCCGGTCATGCTGGCTGCCACGCGAACTGCGCTGCCGCATCGAGGTCGAGTCGGCGCCGCGTCCACACATCGGTTTGGGAAGCGGAACGCAATTAGGCATGGCGGTGGCCATCGCCTTGAACACATTCTTCGAGGGATCCTTGCGTACCGCCGCCGAATTCGCGCGCGCGGTGGGCCGTGGTCGGCGCTCGGCCATCGGCGTGCATGGGGCGCTCGAGGGCGGGCTATTGGTCGAAGCCGGCAAGCATGCCTGCGACGAAATCTCGCCGCTCGTCAGCCGCGTCGAGCTTCCCGCGACTTGGCGTTTCGTGCTGCTCACGCCCAAGGGCGAGCAGGGGCTTTCGGGTGTCGCCGAAGAAGGGGCGTTCGATCGCCTGCCGCCCGTGCCGCCGGCCACCAGCGCCGACCTTTCGCGCACACTGCTACTCGAACTGCTGCCCGCCGCGGTCGAAGGCGACTTCGAGCGCTTCGCCGACAGCCTCTATCGTTTTGGCCGCGTCGCGGGCGAGTGCTTCGCCGCGCAGCAAGGTGGCGCGTTCGCCGGCCCGCGGTCGATGCGGCTCGTCGAGCGTTTACGGGCGTCGGGCGTTCGCGGAGTGGGGCAAACGTCGTGGGGTCCTACGCTGTTCGCCTTGACGAACAGTATGACCGAAGCCGAACGCCTTGTCGGCGCACTCCGTCACGACGAGTCGGCGGCCGAGGTCGAATGGACCATCGCGGCCCCCAACGCATGCGGTATCCAGACCCTACCGGCCCTTTCATCCGCCTGACCGCCGGCGCCGGGGCGGCGCCACCGCCGCCGGAGCCGATCGACAAGCGGCGCCACCGCCCCGGCCGCCCAAACGAACGAGAGCGGCTCGATGGGTATCCGGAATCGGGCGGAGACGATCGTCAGCGCGTGGAACGCCGCGACCACGGCGAAGATGGCCCAGGTCGGCCAAAGCCGCCGCCAGTTATGGCGCAGCACCAGCGAGCCGATGCACGCCAAGCTGAGCCAAACGACGGTCGCCATGCGGTAAACGCGGTTGGCTGCCTTGGGGTTCGTTTCGTCGAAAAGCAGAAAGTACCGCAACCGTTGGGCGCAAAGTCGCGCATAGCGGGCCGGTTCGTGGCGGATGAAGTCCCACGCGCGCCCGCCCAGCAACCGCGAGCGTGCCGGCTCGCTTAGCCCGGCGAATTCACGGTAGCCGCCGGGGACCAGGAGCACGTCGTCGATGTAGAGCGTCTCGTGCCGGGCTTCCCACAACGCTCGATCGATGGAGGCCCAGGTGCCGTCGTGCTGGTTTCGCAACGTCTCGGCCGAACTCTTGGGGATTTTGTCGGTGCCCCAACTCGCCGGATTGTTCCCTTGCCAGAACGCGTAACCGAAGGTTGACTTGACGAACACGAGTTCACCATGCACAAGGTAATTGCGCCACAGCCACGGGGCGACGACCAGTGCGGCGCAAGCGGTCATCGTCGCCACGCCGGCCAGCGGGCCGAGGTCGCCGCCCGTGGGCCGCGCCGCGGAAGGCGACGGAACAGGGAGCGTACGCCGGGGACGATACGGCGAGCGGCCGGATTCGTCACGAACCCGCGGCGCAAGCAAGCAAGCCACCATCACCGCGACGATGGGCAACGCGAGGGCCAAAATCGGCTCGACCAAAAGCAGAAGACCCGCTAACGCCCCGGCCAAAGCGGCCTTTCCCCAGCAGCCGTGTCCGCGCGGCGACGCGGCCACGGCCACGAGCAGCGTCAGCAGCAGCGCCGCCCAGACGGCGACTTGCATGTGGGTAACCATGTAAATGTGGGTGGGGTAGATCGCGGCGCCCCAGCCGGCGATCCAACCCAAGGTGGGCCGTTGGGGCACCAGCGACCAAGCTAGCCAGACGACCGAGAGCACGAGCCCCGTGCCTGCCAAGGCTTGCAGTGCCTGCACGGCCAACAGGGCCTTTGGCGAGCCCGCACCGAAAACGCCGTAAGCGCTCGCCAGCAACGCCGGGTAGAAGGGGGCCTGTTGCGACGTGGCGCCGGTCACGCCCAGGAACTTGACGGTGAATCCTCGACCGGCCAGCAAGTTATCGGCGATCTCGCCATGCTCGTAGGTCACCGGCCGGGCCAACTCACCCGCCAGCGCCCCGATGGCGCCAAGCCGCAGACCTAACGCCGCCAAAGCGAGCAAGGCCAGTCCGAATGTGCGAGGTGAGGGGCGCATGGCGGCGGATTGTACCGAGGCCCCCTTACGGCGGGCCAGAGCAGTTCGGATACACTCTCGCGATATGCAGTAGCGGAATTCGCAAGAATTCCGGCGTCACTCGCGTCCACGGCCTGACTTCTAGTTGGGTCATTTTAACACCACCCCCCAAACAGTTATCAACCGTACACGTACGCGTCGTGGCGCAAAACCCGCCGGCGTATACGGTTACGGCGATTTGAGATAAGTCGGTGTACCGTTGCTCGCTAGTGACCAACCGTATTTTGGTGCTAGCAAATTTCGACACGTTCGGCGCGAAGGGAGCGACCAACCGTACAGAGATCAAACATTCAGTAGCGCTCAGACGTGCCGAAACGTCGCGTAACCCGGGGACGGGCGCGCCGCGCAGCGCGAGCACAAGCCCCGCGGCTTCGGCGCAGCCGAAACCGCGCGACAGTGTCGGCGGCGGTGAGAAACAAGGCCACTTTGGCGGCCATAATAAGGCCACCACCCGCGTTGCCGAGCGGAGCGAAACGATCGGGCTCTTCACCGCCAGGGGACCTCGATCCCTAGGCGATGGCAGAGATCGATGGCGGCTGAATGAAGTGGTGGGTCGTGGGTGAATACCCAAAGGTCGAGTTGATTGCCGCCCTTCCCGCAGCCGAAGCAGCGAAAGCGGCTTTTGTCGAGATCCACACTGAAGTCGCGTTGATGCGCTCGGCGCGACTCGTGGATCGGGCAGGAGCCGCGCACGCGCGACCCTTGACTCTCGCTAGGTTCAAAGCGCAGCAAGTAAGCACGTCGCTGATTGCGATCCGCCGACGGAGTTCGCTGAAGTCAATGGAGTGCAAGGGCTGTGCCTCCGGCGTTGGTTAGGTTGGCCGTGCGGCCGACGAGTTGTTGGCGTGAGCCCGATGCGCCCGGTAAGAGCGGCCTTGAAGCTTGACGATGCTGGCGCCGTCCACGAGCCGATCAAGCAAGCCCATCGTCAAATGCGGATCGCCCAAGCGAGTTTCCCAGCTTTCGAACTCGATGTTCGTGACGACGGTCGTCGAACGCCCCCGGCGGCTATTGATGATCTTGAACAGCAGGCTGGGGGTCTCGGGCGCCGCGTTGCGTTCCAGCTTGTCAAAACCGAATTCGTCGATGATCAACCATTGATACCGGTTGTACTCTCGAAGGCGCTTCAGCAGCGTGTGGTCGGCTAACGAAGCTCGCCGCGAAGACGGCGACTGCCAGCAGTCCGCCGCCAAGGGGCGTGGCCGCCGCTCGGCGAACGCGGTTGCAGAGACGTAGAACGGAATTCATTCCGTTTCCCCGTTGCCAAGTTTTCGAGCACGTAGCACGGAATTCATTCCGTTTCCGCAGTGCCAGTTTTTTTTCAACGTCTCAGGCGGCTTTTGAACAGAAGCAAACGAAGGAAACGAAGCTTGCATAAACCCGTGAGGCATTCTTCGGTCTTCATTTGCCTCGTCGCTTAGGGCGATTTTCTTCGTTTTCTTTGTTCCCTTCTGTTAAACGGGTCTCGACCCGACCTCACGCAAAGGCGCACAGGCGCCAAGAAAACTCTTCTTGCGCTGCGCCGCCAACGTAGCACGGAATTCATTCCGTTTTCTCCCCTTGCCAAGTTTTTCCGCACGCCAACGGAATGAATTCCGTTCCACCAACCGGAGCACCAATTTCCTCATTCGATCGCCCCGGTGAGATTCGCAGGATCGCCGTCGGACGCTTCAGCCGCAACGACGCAGGCTGGATGCAAAGCCGTCGCGCCCGTATTCGCGGCGCCCACGGGCGCGGCGGTCGGCGGACAACCATGATATTCCCACTTCCTCCAGCGCCACAACGCGCGCAACGCCGCGACGCCGTCGCGCCAGCGAATCTTCTTCCCGTCACTTCGCCCGCGTGGAACGTAGCGCACGGGCACCTCCAAGATTCGCAGGCGCATGCGGCAGGCCTTGGCCGTCACCTCCGGACAGAACTCGAACCGCTCGCACTGCAAATCCATGGCGCGCAGCAGGTCGGTCCGCATCGCCTTGTAGCAGGTCGCCTCGTCCGTTAGACGGTATCCGTAGAGCAGGCGGACCGCGAGGTTCAAGATCGAAACTCCGACGCGGTTCATCCTCCAGGGTGTACCGCCAGGCCGCGGCAGGTAACGGGATCCATACACGACGTCCGCCGCGCCCACGAGCAACGGCTCGACGAGGAGCGGGTAATCGCAGGGGTCGTATTCCAGGTCCGCGTCCTGGACGAGCACGATTTGGCCGGTGGCGGCCGTCAAGCCCGTGCGGATCGCCGCGCCTTTACCAAGGTTGCGTTCATGGCGGAGTAAAACGACGTCGCCTTGCCCGCGCCGTCGCCGCTCCTGGACGGCCGCGGAAGTTCCGTCGCTACTGCCGTCGTCTACGACAACGATCTGCTTTCGATAAGCCGCGGCGGCGACCAGGTCAAGCAGCGCCGCGATCGACTTCGCCTCGTCGTACGCCGGGATGATCACGCTCAACGTAAAATCGTTCATGCGTTGCCTTCCCCGCGCCGCACTATACCGTGAGCGCGCTGCTTCGACGCTAACGCGCAGCGCAAGCAAGGCACGTAACGGCACCACTTTCTTGCGCCGCGGGTTCGTGTACAAGGCCGACAACTTTCCGGTTCGCGACCGCTCGCAGTCCCCCCTGCTAGGGTGGTACGAGCCGGCATTGGGCCGCGCACCCGTGCAGGGCTCCGGACCCATCATTGTGGCCGGATGGTGGGCCGGCGCCCGCTGCGCGGTCTGATCCCACCCTTTTCTAGGTTGGTCAAGTGTCGGTGTTTGACGAAACTCGAGCGAGCTACAGCCCGAGGTCAGGGGACGCTCGCTTGACCTGCGGTTCCCTGGCCAGCCAGCCCTGCATACACAGTCTGCCCTCGAACGTCCCTGCTCGAATAGACGAAAATACAGCCAGGCGCCAACTGTAAACAGCGAGCTACCCCTCGCTTAGTGACCATCGTGCGCGTTACGACTACCATTTTCAAGCTACTAATCCCCTCCGCCAACCGCAAAAGGCCACGGTTCGTGACAGCCGTGCCATTCAAGTCAACGAACTCAAGCCCAGAGAGCGCTACCAAGTGTTCCATGCCGGCGTCTGTGACCCGCGTATTCTCGAGGTACAGGATCCTAACGTTTCCGAGTTTCCTCAGGTGGCCAAGGTCCTCATCGCGCACCCGCCCCGAATTGTGGAGTGACACGGCCAACTGTCCCCTAGGAACGTAACCCATCGCAGCAGCGATCCGCGACCAAACCTCGTCGGACGCGCCGTCGCCTTCGCGACGGTTATGGTCATAGACAATGGCGCTATGGTAACAAACCATGCCGCCTAGCTCCCTGACTTTAGTGATCGCCCTGCTCCGATCGACTTGTCGCGCAACCAACGCAAAGGCAACGCCACAGGCTCCAACTACGGCGAGGAGCGTGCGAAGTCGAAACTGCAAAAAGCGGCGCGAGCGCCTACCGTCGGATCCGAACGTGCCACACCTCCCGCGCCTCTCAGCGCAATTCAGTCCACCGCCCCGCACTTACGCGCACCACGCCCGACACAACACGACAGCACTATTTGCGCAACATCCCGACGACCACGGGGTTTTCGCCCATCTACTCGCCGAAGTAGCTCGTGACAGGTATGCGAAGCAACTCCCCAATTGCGTCGTGTCGCAGCAATACCACGCCGCGTCTGAAACCAGCTTCTGGGGTAATGTTCAACGCGCACATGCCAACGTCGTCCCGGTCATCGACGGCACACGTTACCCACGGGGGCTGATCCACCACCGTGACGGGTGAGCTTATGCCCGCTATTTTAACCAATCTCCGCACAGGCGTTGAGGCGTGCCACGAAGCCCCGCAGACGAAGACGCCCGACGGCGACGCCTTCGCGGGCGCATCAAATGAAACCGACACGGGAAGCACCATCTTGTAGTCATGTCCGTTCGACCGTACGCCTACTTTGCATTCTGTGTTGGTGCTGCGCGCTGCCAGCGCGGGGTCTACCTGCAGCCTTAGCCGCAAATACCCGAGGGTCGTCGCCGGACCTCTGTCACCCCCGTCGGTGCGCAGTCCGAACGCGGTGGCACCGAGCGCCGTGACAGTGACGCCGGGCGTGTCACACTCAAAGGTCGCAAGGGCCGCGCCACCGGCGCCGAGACCGCCGGCATACGCAACGCGCACGACGCGCACGTACGGCCTGGCTGGGTCCACGTCCACCGCGCGCACACGCGGCGGGAAAAAGCGCGGCTCCGCGGGGCCGCGCCATCGCAAGAGAACGTGCCTCGGGCGCGTTGTGTCGCTGCTACGCACGGTTATGTCTGCGGAACGAGGGCCGGGCGTCACCTTCAACTTTAAGACGATACTCCCACGCGATCGTCCCGCGACTACCGGTGGCCACTGCACCCCTGCGCAGCTACAACTTGTTTGGACGCTCTGAATCGACAGCGGCCGCAGGCCGGTATTGTGTACAGGCAGCTCAGATGTCTGTATACCACTTGGCAACTCGCCAAGGTCAACGACCTCCCCCGGAAGCTCAAGCATCGGCTTGGCCATCCAAATCAAAGCAGCCAGGCCGACCGCCAGAACAACGCAAAACGCGGCTAATTGCGTGCGGCGCCTAACGCGATCACCGGCTGTCCAAGCAGCCGTGCGGAGTCGCGCCAACCAACGGGCCAGAAGTGGTCGCAGATATGAACTCGCGGAAAACCGCGTTCGGGTAACAAATAGAGCGCCCACGACCAGCAGAACTGCGAGGGCGACACGCAAGGCGACCAACACCGCGAACCGCGCGCTAAGACGCCCCCGCCATTCGTTCTCCAGCGCGCTACTGGCCGGGACCAGGATTGCGTTTCCGGTCCAGAAGGCGTCGAGGTGACGCCACGGAACGAAACGCGCCCTGTAGGGAAAATCGAAGATGACCGCACCCTCGGTGGTCCAGGAGAGCGCGACAACCATATGCTGGTCGGCGCCGTTAGCGGCGGGGGCAGTGCAATGGAGGATCGCGGGAGGCTGGAAATTCCGCAATTCTCGGGGTGAGACATGTGCGAGGAGCGGATGCATTCCTAAGCGTCGTAAGGAACGCTCCATCTCAGCGAAGCTATGCGCACCCTCGGCGGAGCGACCAAGTTCCATCGCAACAGCATCCCAGGTAACGTCGGCGCCTGTTACGCGCGCGACCACATAGGCGCAGACGTGCCCGCACGGTCGCGCCTCCTCAATCGTTGGGTCGTCGTCGGGCTGCGAAGAGACCGCCCCAAGAAAAATGGCGGCAACTGCGAGGTGTTTGCACATGATCGTCGGCTCTCAAGGCCCCATTCGTGCTTCAGCTACCCGTTTCGGCGCCAGCGCCAAAGCAAGAGTCCGAATAGTACCGCCCCGATCACGCCCAAATTCACGGCTACGAACACATAGAGGCGGACGGGCGCGCCGCTCGTGGCGGGGCGTCGGGCTAGCCCGACCTTCTCGCGGGAATTCTCGAGTTGGCGGTCAATGCTCTTGCCCGTGTCGCCATCACCGACAACAAAGCGAATACCCCGCACACTGTCGGCAACGGTGGTCCCGGCCGGGAACGTGAGTGCAAACAAGCCGTCGTCTGTCGGTTCGTTCCAGCGGGACTTCGCTCGGTCGACGCGAACAGTCACCACATGTGTCGGTTCGCCGAATAAGGCTGCCGCGGGGTCAGACTGGAATTCGGAGTGCTTTATCACCAGCGGAACAAATACACCAACCGCGCACTCATACCACTTGAGCACCTCGCTACGGCTCGCTAGACGCGGCGCGGCGTCACGGTAGCGGTCAATCCGCGACGGCCTAAAACCGCGGTTGACGTCGATCCAGGCGCGACAGGAGACGGCCGGACCGGTCGCAGTCCCAGACGGAAAGTGGAGTACCAAGACGCCACGATCTTCGCCCCACTCGACCGTGGCGTCGGGGCTCGCCCGCAGAAACGAATGAAGATACGTGAGGGCGTCAACCCGCTGGAAGTAGTCATAATCATGACCGAGGCGAGTATAAAACATGGGCCGCGGCGGACCGATCGTGCCGCGCGATGACTGGTACAGGAGCCGTTTATCAACCTCGTTATCCCAGACGGCCACGTGCAGAATCGCGCCGCTGGAGGAGTCGTATCGTTCGCCGCGCCTCCGCCCGTCCGACGAGAGCACTTGGCGATAGGACCACTCCTCTTCCGTTGGGGTTTCGTCTGGTCTCCATCGGCGCCAAGTCACGCGCGCCGGAAACCTCCGGCCTGCGTGGTACGCCTCGCCTTCAGCGACGGCAGTGAGGTGCCACACAGACGCGATTTGCACGCGCACGTCGAAGCTGGTCACCGTCTGGTGCGCGGCGTCCATGAGTTCAACAAGATGGCCGCGCGTAGGGAGCACACCGGCAGATCCACCCGCCAGCACCGCGCTGTGAAAGCCGAGGCTTGTCAGCACGATCAGTTGGAGACCCACTGCGTGTTGGCAGGATGCCATTCGCATGACGCAAAGCGAGGTTTGAAGATATGACATGGAATTCAAGGTGAAAGTGAACGCCGTCGAAGGACGAAAAGACACCTGCGGAGCAATGGAAACGGGTCGATTACGGAGGGCCTGAGACCGTCGTACAATTCGTGTCGTAGTTCCACTGCGGCAGGTCGCAAGGCATGTTTGTCTGTTGAGCATTGCAAAAACAGGCCATAAGATTCGCGTTCCAGGTACAGGTGCCGCTAACGTACTGATTGCCACAGCCGCCCGCGATCGACGTACCACCGGAACAGTTCTCAGCGGTCCACGGGTACTCCAGCATGTTGTAGCATTGCTCCGTCGACGCGTCGCCGTCGCAGTAGTTGCAGCCTCCAGTACAGGTCGCTTGCGAGATGGAGGCGTCGCACTGGCTGTTCACACAATTAAAGGTGGAAAGCGAGGCGTCGCAATTGGCTCCGCCGCGAATAGAGGCTCCGTCCGCGATGTACCACGAGTCGAGGGGAAACGCGAGCCCCGAGGCGCCCCAGGTCAGCGTCCACAGCAGGGCGGTAAGGGAGCAGCGCTTGATCCAGTTCATCCAGCCGATCGTCATTGGTGGGACTCCTTATCTGGTTGTCGCGTGATGGTTTCAAGTGGCCAGCCCGCGGGGACGCGGATTGCGCCGGAACGGCAAACGTCGCTCGCAGCGTGCCCCGCGCAGCGACCTCTTCCGAGTAGGCTTTATATCAAGGCGCACTGGCAAAGTCAAGGAGTTGGCTCTGCTGGCTGCTGGCTGCTGGCTCCGGTGGCCTACTGCTACGTCTCATTTTAACTGACCGGAATAGGCGGTGCGAGTCCCGGTTTTTTTGGCCCCCAGACCCCGCCCGGAGCCCGCCTCGACCCCGCCCGCGCGCATAATTCTAGAACCCCGCCCCTTTCCTAGGGACCGGTGA
>DATKSN010000236.1:0-16060 GCA_035531595.1 Pirellulales bacterium
ACATCTTTTGATTGCGGGTGGTGAAATGGGGGCGTTGGGAAATCCCGGTCTCTTCGTAAGATGCCAGGGGCTTGCCCCCTGGAGTTTCACGTTGGTTTCTAGATCGAATGCGGCCGCATCCCCACCGTCCGTGTCGCCCCGCCGGCCGCCGAAGGCGGCCGGCGGGGCGACACGGGGAAAGGCAGGTAGTCCGGGGAGCCTGCGTGTGTGGATACGAGCGTGAAACTGGGGCACCCGCGTAGTGGGTCGGGGGCAAGCCCGTGGCCTCTTTACAAGATGTGTAGAACAACGAGGGCTTACGCCCCAGGCTAAGCTATGTCGTCCCTTCGGGACTGTCGTTCAAAGGAATCTGCAATCGTCTGTTACCTCGAAACGAGCCGTCTTGAACCAGGCCGGAATTACAACGATGGAGGGGAGTAACATGCGAACCCATAGGCCGATTTGGGGCTTTCTGTTGGCGACGGCCGCGGCTGTTTCTTGCGACGGACGGCTCGCCCTGTCGGAACCTGAAACGGATTCAGAACAAGAAGCATCCAAGTCCGAGCAGCCGGACGAAAAGCCCGCGGCGCTCGAAATGGCCACGTTCGGGGCCGGTTGCTTCTGGTGTACGGAGGCCGTGTTTCAACAGCTCAAGGGGGTGAAATCGGTCGTTTCAGGGTACAGCGGCGGCACGGTGAAGAACCCCACCTACGAGATGGTCTCGACGGGTTTCACCGGGCACGCCGAGGTGGTCCAGGTCAGCTACGATCCGGAGGAGATTTCTTTCGACGATCTGCTCGAAGTATTCTGGAAAACTCACGACCCGACCACGCTCAATCAGCAGGGCCCCGATTTCGGCGCGCAATACCGTTCGGCGGTTTTCTACCACTCGGACGAACAAAAGGAACTGGCCGAGAAGTACAAGCGGAACCTCGAAAAGGCGCGCGAATTCAAACGGCCGATCGTCACCGAAATCACCCGCTTCGAAGCGTTCTACCCCGCCGAAGACTATCACCAGAACTACTTCAAAGACAATTCGCGCCAGCCATACTGCGCGCAGATCATCCGCCCGAAGGTCAACAAGGTGAAGAAAGTCTTCAAGGACAAGTTGAAGTGATTGAAGTGATGGTCGCCTTTCGCCCTGGGTCGCTTTTCCGTATACTGTCCCCCTTTCGTTCAGCCTGAACGATCGAAGGATCCGCCCGGTCCCAACCCAGGAAGAAGCACGTCCATGTCGCAATTGCCCCCCCCGCATGGTGGATTAACGGAGCCGGTATGCCGCGCCGTGCCGGCCGACCAGATCGCGGCCGTCAAGGCCGAAGCGGCCGGAATGGTCAAAGTACCCGTATCCGACGCCGATCTGTCGACCGTCTATCGCTTCGGCGACGGCGTCTTGAGCCCGCTGACCGGTCCCATGGATTCGGTCGCCTACAACCGGGTGTTGGACCATGCCTATATCGAACATGGCGGCACGCGGTACGCCTGGACCATCCCTCTTTCGTTGCCCGTCACCGGCGAACTCGCCGGCAAACTTTCGCTCGGGAGGCGCGCGGCCCTCACGAACACGGCCGGTGAGGCGGTTGCCACGCTCGACGTCAGCGACATCTTCCCTTGGGACAAACCCAAGTACATCAAGAGTGTTTACCTCACCGAGCGCACGGACCACCCCGGCGCCGACATGGTGCTGAAGGGCGACGCCGACAAGACGCACCTGTTGGGCGGCAGTATCCGTGTTCTTCCGCAACCCAAGAACCCGAAGTTCGGCAAGTACGTGCTCGCGCCGAGCGAGGTGCGGAAACTGTTGGCGTCGAAGGGTTGGTCGCGCATCGTCGCGTTCCAAACCCGCAATCCGCTGCATCGCGCTCATGAATACGCCCTGGTGTACGGGCTGGAGAAATTGCTCAGGGATGGACACGACGCCGGCGCGTGTTTGAACCCCTTGGTCGGCGAAACCAAGGGCGACGACGTGCCGGCCGACGTGCGCATGCAGACCTACGAGGCGCTCATCGACCGTCGGCAACTGGGAGAAGGGGACAGCGACGCCGGGCTTTGGGGACCGCGCAAGGAAAGCGTGCCCGACCGCGTGATCCTGTTGGGACTCGACATCAAGATGTTCTACGGCGGCCCCAAGGAAGCCGTGATGCACGCGATCTATCGCCAGAACTTCGGCTTTACCGACATCGTCATCGGCCGCAAGCACGCTGACGCTCCGTACCACGACGGCACCGCCATCTGGGGCGACTTCGACGCCCAGGAGATCTTCGGCCGGCTGGCGGGCGATTTGAAAATCCAGCCGGTCAAAGTCGGCTTCGCCGCCTACTATGACTCGGCCGGACGCGTCGACTTGATGGAGTTGCACAAGGACGAGAAGCCCGTCTTCATTTCCGGCAAGGACGTCCGCAAGACGTTGGTCGACGGAAAGCAGGTCGACCCGCGCATCATGCGCGAGAGCACATCGGAGATTCTCGCCGCGGCCATGAAGGGCAAGTAGGGTGGGCACCGCCCACCTGAAAGGGCGCGCTGTAACAGCCAGGGGCAACGCCGCTGGGATCCGCCCGCATACCACCGGACATTCAGCCCTGAAGGGGCCGGGCCTGCGAGCGGCCGGGGTCGAGCAAGTCCATGCCGGTTACGTCTTCGGCGGTGAGCAGCTCGTCCTCGGCTTCCGGATGAGGTTGCCCCTTCTTGAGCCAGGTATTGCCGCCGGACAGAGCCAAGTCGGAAAGTTCCCACAAAGGGAACCTTGTTCTTGACCTTGGCACAGGAACATGGTACGAAGAAAATAATGCGGATCATCTCGAAGAAAACGCTCAAAGACTACTGGGAGCAAGAGCCGGCGACGAAAGCGGCTTTGGAGGCCTGGCATGCGGAAGCCAGAAACGCCGAGTGGTCTTCGCCTGCCGACGTGAAGGCCCGCTACGGCACTGCGAGCTTCTTGAAGGATGGGCGCGTCGTGTTCAATATCTGCGGAAATAAATACCGGTTGGTGGTGTGGATTAACTACGACTTCTTCACCATCTACGTCCGGTTTGTGGGGATCCACAAGGAGTACGATGAGATCGATGCCCAAACGATCTGACCGAAGGCAGCAAGCCATGAAACCGAAAGTCATTAAAACGGAGGCGGAGTACAAGACGACGCTGGCCCGTGTTGATGAGATCTTTGACGCCAGGCCGGGCACCGCGAAGGGCGACGAGTTGGAACTGCTGCTGCTGCTGCTGGAGACCTACGAGGACGCGACGTACCCGATCGATCTGCCCGACCCGATTGCGGCCCTGCGGTTTCGCATGGAGCAGGATGGGCTCAGACCCAAGGATCTGATCCCGTACATCGGCAGCAAGAGCAAGGTTTCGGAAGTGTTGAGCGGGCAACGGCCTTTGAGCCTGACGATGATTCGCAAGCTTGTCACGGGGTTGCACTTCCCGGCCGAGATGGCGCTGCGGGCGACAAAAGCCGCGCCGCGCGTATAATGCTGACTTTGCTGCTCCGGGTCAGCTTGCTCACGCCAGGCTATTCATCGCACCGCGTCGGCCGTCTGCAATCGACTCGCGTGGACCTGAACCGCCTGAACCGGCTTCCGCCGCATGCCGCGCGAAAAGCCCCAACGAGAGCAACAGGCAGAGATTGCCGAGCATTTCACAGCCTTCTTCGAGCATCACGCCCGGCGTCCCTTTGCGGGGCAGAATCCACGCCATCTCGGCCAGCACGGCGACCGAGTAGCAAAGGGCCGTCGCCAACAGCGCCGCCACGGCGCCGGTGCAGCGCCGCATCGTCCAGAGCAGAAGTAGCCCGACCACGCCCAGCACCATCCCATATCCGGCCACCCACCAAATCGTGCCGTCGCCCAACAAACGCTGGCCGGTGGTCTTCGACATCACCTCCTTGAACGCCTCGTGGACGCTGCCGCACTCGTCGAGGCTCATCACCAGCCAACACGCGGCGGCGCAAAGCCAAAGGCGGTGCCCTTGGTGGCTGAGCCCCGGCGTGTGCCGGCGGATGCCGTAAATCCATAGCGAGGCGATCGCCGCCAGTTCCAGCGTGCCGCACGAAAACCAGACCGCGAGGCTGCCTTCGCCGTCGAGGTCGAACGAGGCCACTCGGCCGTCGCTGGTCATCGGCGACAAGGCGGGCATTGCCAGGTAGAGAAGCTCCAGGATGCCGACGGCGGCCATGCCCGCCGCGAACAACGCGGCGAAGACGGCGTTGGGCCGCGGCACGAGGTCGGTAATGCGTGGTTGGCCATCCATGGCCGCGTGGACTCAAGGGGCATATGTGGGGGCGCCGGCGAATGATAGCAGCCTCGCCGGATCGGCGCAAGCCGAGTTTCATCGAGATCGCTGTTGTTTCGAATCGCTCGACGTGCTAAACAACCCAAAACCAAAACAGAACCACGGATAGAGCGGATTTCACGAATAGCACGGATGGGCATCTTGGTTCAAATGATGATCCGTGCTATCCGATTTATCCGAGTCATCCGTGGTTCAAAAGGGTCTTGGATCGTGGAGGCGTTGGTTCCTCGCGTTTGGTTGCGGCCAAAGGCCGCGCTGCGAAAGCTGTGGATCACTCCCGTAGGGACCGGACGATGAAGCCCGTTTGGCCAATCAGCCGCCGTCGTTTCTTGCAAACGTCGGCCGGTCTGGCGGCGGTGGGAATCTCGGCCGCCGCGGTCTACTCGGCCGCCCGGCGCGCGATCCGCGTGGGCCTGATCGGCGCCGGCGGCAGGGGCCGGCAGTTGGCCGGCACGCTCGGCTGGACCCGCTTCCGGCCCGTCTACGGCGAGTTGGCGGCGGTCTGCGACGTCAACCGAAGCCGCGCCGAGCAGGTGCGGCGTGAAAACTGCCCGGCGGCCGAGCTTTACGACGACTACCGCGAGTTGCTCGCGCGCGACGACCTTCAGGCCGTGTTCATCGCCACGCCCGACCATTGGCACACGGCGATCGCGCTGGCCGCGTTGCGCGCCGGCAAGGCCGTCTACTGCGAAAAGCCGCTGACGCTCACGGTGGACGAGGGGCGGCAACTACTGGCCGCCGCAAACAGCTCGAATCGCGCGTTCCAGGTGGGCACGCAGCAACGCAGCGACTGGCGATTTCAAACGGCGTGCGAGCTGGTACGCAACGGCCGCTTGGGCGCGCTACGGCGGATCGACATCAAGTTGCCCACCGGCTCGCTGCCGAGCGCGTCTTCCGGCGGGCCGTTCCCTGTGTCGCGGGTGCCCGAGCACTTGAATTGGGATCGATGGTTGGGACAGGCGCCTTGGGTCGAGTTCCGCAAGCAGCGTTACGACCCGTTCCGCTGGTGGTTTGAATATAGCGGTGGGTTCATGACCGACTGGGGAGCGCACCATCTCGACATCGCGCACTGGGCCATGAACGTCGAGCACGCGGGGCCTTTGGTCGTCGACGGCTGGGCCGAACTGCCGAGCGTCGAAAACGGCTACAACACGCCCCGCCGCTTCGAGGTCGAGATGACGTATCCCGGCGGGATCAAGGTCCACATCGGGCCCAGCGAGACCGAGAACGGAATTCGCTTCGAGGGGCATGAGGGGCGAGTGTTCGTCAACCGCGGCCGGCTCAGTGGCAAACCGGTCGACGAACTGGCGCGGCGGCCGCTGGCGCCGGACGCCATTCGCCTGTGCCCGCCCAACGTCGCCTGGGGCACGCCGACGTTGATCCAGGTGCTCGACTTCTTCGACTGCATCGAGACGGGCCGCGCCCCGGTTTCCGACGTCGCCGGCCAGCACCGCTCGGCCAGCGCCTGCCATCTGGCGAACATCGCGCTGCGGCTGGGCCGCAAGCTGGTCTGGGACGCGTCGCGCGAGCAGATCATCGGCGACGCCGTGGCCAACGCCATGCTCAGCCGGCCCCAACGCGCGCCCTATCAAGTGGCATAGCTTAGAGGCTATCCGAAAACTCGTGCAAATCGACGGCACGCCATCGTGGGATGGCCTTCCCAGGCCGTCCGCGGCAAAAGACGGCCTAGGAAGGCCGTCCCACGTCCTTGTCGATATACAGGATCTTGCCGTCCTTGCCGTTGAGGTTGCGGGTCGAACGGCGGATAACCTGCCCGGTTCCACGATAACACGCCAAACTCTCATGCTCGTTCCCCGCGTCCTCTCGCTCGCCTGGCGTGTGGAGCATACAATAACACCAGCTTCCAACCCGACAGGAACCGCGACATGGATTCCCAGCCTGCTCAACCGCTTCCATCGGCGACGTATGTCTCGCCGCGGATCGTCCGGGAACCTCCGTTCGCCGGGCCGCCGCGCGCGCGGCGCGGCGCGGCCCGCTGGTTCGCGCGCCTGGTCATGTTGTTCTGCCTCGGCCTGGTCGCGGCGGTGTTGCTGGGCCTGTTGCGGCTGGGCAGCGTGTTTGGGTTGTCGAACGACGACGGCCTGCACGAGCAGTACCATTCGCTGGCGCGCGCGGGCACGCACAAGGTGGCGATCATCACGCTCGAAGGCACGATCCTGGGCGGCGATGGGTTCGTCAAGCGCCAGATCGACCATGTGCGGCGCGACGAGAACGTCAAGGCGATCGTGTTGCGGGTCAACTCGCCGGGCGGCACCGTGACCGGAAGCGATTACCTCTACCACCACCTCCGCAAGCTGGCCCGTGAAAAGGAGATTCCCTTGGTGGTCAGCATGGGCGGCATCGCCGCCAGCGGCGGCTATTACGTCGCGATGGCCGTGGGCGACGCCGAAAACGCGATTTTCGCCGAACCCACGAGTTGGACCGGGTCGATCGGCGTCGTGATCCCCCATTACAACGTCGCCGGTTTGATGGAACGCTTCGACGTCGAGGACGACTCGATCAAGAGCCATCCGCTCAAGCAAATGGGCAGCCCGACCAAGCGACTCACCGAAGAGGAACGGCGGATTTTTCAGGCGCTGGTCGACGACGGCTTCCAACGCTTCAAGGAGATCGTCAAGTCCGGCAGGCCCTATTTCCGCGAGCACGAGAGCGAGCTCGACCAGGTCGCCACCGGCCAGGTGTTCACGACGCGGCAAGCCCTTGAAAACCACCTGATCGATCGCGAAGGCTTCATCGAGGACGCCATCGACCGCGCGCTCGTCCTGGCGAGGTTGGACAAGGAAACCACCCAGGTCGTCAAGTACAAGCATTTTGGCGGCCTGCTCGACACCCTGCTCGGTGTCCAGGCACGCAACGATCGCACCGAGCTGGAAGCGTTCATCGAGTTGGCCACGCCGCGAGCCTACTATCTCTGTACCTGGCGGCCGGCGCTGGAAGGTTCTGTAGGGAACGCCCTCCGTGGCGTTCCGTAAAACGGGAGCAAGCCGACACACTAACCCGCAGCGCAAGCAAGGTAAGTTCAACAACGACCCGCTTTAAGGCTCGGATCGTCGCGTTGGGTCTTGTAGGGGGCGATTGGCGTGATTCTGGAGCGACGTCTACTGGCACGACACGGAACGCCACGGAGGGCGTTCCTACAGAGTTGAAACCGTCCTCGAATGGCACCCTCGCATTTGCAATCGTCGACCGCCTCGCCTGACCTGTCGGGGCGGGTGGCCATCGTCACCGGCGGTGCCTACGGCATCGGGCGGGCCACGGCGATCCTGCTTGCGCGGCACGGCGCGCGGGTCTTTGCGGGCGACCTGCGGCCTCGCGAGGAAAACGCGGCCAGCTTCGCCGAATGGGGAATCAGCGAGCGCGCCTGCGATGTGCGTGTCGAGAGCGACGTCGCGGCATTGGTGACGGCGGCCGTCGAGGCCGAAGGCCGCCTCGATATTCTCGTGAACAACGCGGGCATCGCCCTGGTCAAGCCGATCACCGAAGTGAGCGAGGCCGAGTGGAACGCCTGCCTCGACACCAACCTCAAAGGCGCGTTCTTCTTCTGCAAACATGCGGTTGGGCCGATGCGCGATTCAGGCGGTGGCGCGATTACCAACGTGGCCAGCAACGCCGGCCTTTTGCCGCGGGCCCACGATCCGGTCTACTCGATCAGCAAGGCGGCCTTGGTGTCGTTGACCAAGAGCCTGGCGCTGTGTCACGCGCCGGACCGGATTCGCGTGAACGCGGTCTGTCCGGGACCTGTGGGCGAGACGGGCATGATGAATGCCGATCTGGCCGGAGCGGCCGACCCCGAGGCGCTGCGGCAAAAGCTGATCGCCGCCAGCCCGCTGGCCCGCGCCTACGGGCGCATGATCGCGCCGGCCGAAGTCGCCGCGGCGATTCTCTATTTGTCAAGCGACGCCGCGGCGATGGTTACCGGCACCGCCATCGCCATCGACGGCGGCAAGTCGCTGGGCGTGCCGCCGAACAACGTGGGGCAGGTTTCCAACCTGCCATAAAAGCTTCAATGGTAGCTTGGAAACCTGCCCCACGCGACAACCCTACTCCTTCAACCTCGTTCCCACGCTCTGCGTGGGAACGCTTCCGCGGCCTCTCGTTACGCCGAGAAACCTGCTTCAGTTATCGCTCGTCGAGGACCGACGCTCATGGCAACACTTCCACGGCGATGTCGGTGAAGACGGACAGCCGATTATCGTTCGTCAAGAAGCGGTCGCAGCCCGCCTCCACCGCGGCCGCCAAATGCAGCGAGTCGGCCAACTTGAAATTGTTGGTGGCACGAATGACTGTGGCCCGGTCGAACACCGCCGTTGTGATCGGAACCAGACGAACGTCGCGCCAAGTAAAGAAAGAACGCCTGGAAATCGGCAAGCGTCGTGGTCGCGCCGAGCTTGAGCGGCTTGACCCGGCATTCCAGGCGGGTTAGATCGCTGAAGGACGCCACGTCGCCCGCCGCATGAGCCGCCGCCATACGAGCTACAGCACGGACGTTGAACGGCCCCACCGTGTCGAGGAAGTAGATCAGGACGACGCTATCGCAGTAGATCAGCATTACGGCTGCGCGGCCTTCCGACGTTGTTCGTCCACTTCAAGGAGCATGTCGTCAATCCGATCGCCTTCCCGCAGCCACTCAATGTGGCCATTCGCTTCAGCCTCATTCATGAACGGGTAGGCCGACGCCTCGCGCTCGGCTCGGATACGTTGCAAATGCTGGAACCAATCCTCCCTCGTTGCTGGCGATTTGAATTCTTGTCGCAAGACCACGGTGACTCGGCCCGGCGACAGGCTCGGCTTCTGGTCCAGTTCCAACGTGCCATCAGGCTTGAGTGTACCTTCGACCACGATTTCGGTGAGGCTCATCGCTTTCTCCTATGCTCCTCTCGGCGCGCTCTGCGCCCCCCTGTGAGACCGGCGGATGTAGGCGTTCGTCGGCTCGGAGCCATGCCGGCTCATTCCTTCGCCCGAGCGACCGCTCCAAGCTCCGCCAGCTTGCCGTCGATCGCTTCGGCCCAAATCTGGTAGCCGCGTTGGCTGAGGTGCAGGAGATCCGGCATGATCTCTTTCGAGAGCGTGCCGTCGGGTTCGAGGAACTTGTCCGAAATGTCGAGGTAATGAACCTGCTTTCCGTCGTCGAGCTTTTTGACGATTTCGTTGGCGCCGATGTTCGTCTTTCGCTTCGCGTCGTCCGCGTTGGGGCCGCGTGGAAAGATGCCCAAGATCAGGATCTTGGTCTCGGGCAACGCCTTGCGCAGCTTTTCGACGATGGCCTTGATGCCCGCCGCGATGTCCTCCGACGAGTCGCTCCCCGAATTGTTGGTGCCGATCATGATCACGGCCAGCTTGGGCTTGATGCCGTCGATGTTGCCGTGGTCGAGCCGCCAGAGGACGTGCTGCGTGCGGTCGCCGCCGATGCCGGCGTTCATCGCCTTGCGCGGGGCGAAGTACTTGTCCCAGATCGGCTGGGCTTCCTTGCCTTCCCACCCGTGCGTGATCGAGTCGCCCAGGAAAATCACATCGACGTCACCTTGCTTGGCGCGCGCGTTGAACTGGTCATTCCGATCCGTCCACCATTTCTCGTCGCGCGGCACCGGTTTGACGGTGGCCGGTTCGTCGGCGCGAGCGACCAACGGGAGAACAGTCCAAAGGGCGAGGGTGGTTAACCAGAGGCGACGGCGAATCATGGGTGTTTTCTCCAGGGCGGTGTAAAACTCCGGGCGCATGCGTGCGCCGTTGCGTTGTATGTCCAGGATACACGCTGAGCTCGCCACTGGAAAGCGGGTAGACCAACTTCGGCGACCGTACCT
This sequence comes from Pirellulales bacterium, assembly GCA_035531595.1. Classification (GTDB taxonomy): domain Bacteria; phylum Planctomycetota; class Planctomycetia; order Pirellulales; family JAICIG01; genus DATKSN01. The sequence goes on from DATKSN010000236.1 coordinate 10,091, forward strand.
CCTCGACTGGCCTGGATCGCCGAAAAACACCTGATCTTGCCGCGGCCGGCGCTTTCTGATAGCACACGAGCCTTGGGTTAGGCGTTCCAGCCTGACAGGTGGGCCCTCCGTGGCGTTCCGAGTCACGCCAGAAGACGTCGCGCCGGCTTCACGGAACGCCACGGAGGGCGTTCCCTACAGAACTTTATGTGATGAGCGATCCGCCTCCCCCCAAACTGGTCGAGTTGCTGGGCCGTTTCGGCTTGGCTACCGCGGAGCAGGTGCGCGGCATGCGCGGCCGCGCGCGGCGGCTGGCGCATGGCCTGCCGGTCTTTGAATCGGTTTGGGTCGATGCGCTGGCTCAAGCGCGGCTGCTGACGGCGTTTCAGGCCGTCGAGTTCAACGAAGGTCGAGCGGAGGGCCTGGAAGTGGGCCCCTTCGTGCTTTACCAGCCCCTTCCCTCGCCCGGCTATGCCAAGGTGTTCCGCGCACGCGAAATCGCGGCGAGCCGCTGGATGCGGCTCACGCGGTTTGAAGTTCCGGCTGACCGCGCCGGCGAGGCGCGCCGACAGCTCGATCTGCTGGTACGCCGCGGCGAACTGCTAACGCACGAAAGCGTCGTGCCGGTCTTGACCCATGGTGCCACGGGCGGCGGCCTCTGGGCCGCCAGCCGCGACCAGCGCGGTACGACGGCCCTGGAATGGATGGTCGAACAGGGCCGTTTTCCCCCGCAGACCGTGCTCGAAATTGCCCGGCAGATGGCCGCGGCGCTGGCCGTCTGCGACGAAGCCGGAGTCGTCCACGGCGACGTCGCCGCCGGACAACTGCTCCTCGACCCGCTCGGCGCGGTTCACTTGGCCGAGCCGGGTTTGCGCGGCATCGCAAGGCCGGTCGAAGGTTTCGCCCACGCCGACCTGCCGCCGGGCGATTTTGATTACTTGCCGCCGGAGCGAGTCGCCTCGGGCGGCCTTCCCGATGCCGCCGGCGATCTTTTCGCCGCGGGATGCCTTTGGTGGCACTTGTTGGCCGGTCGGCCGCCGATTCCCGGCGGCACCGGCTTGATGAAGCTGCGCGCCGGCCAGACGGCCAGAATCAGCGACATTCGACAGCTAGCGCCCGACGTGTCGGAGGTATTGGCCACCGCGATCGACCGCTGCACCCAGGCCAACCCGCAGCGTCGTCCCGCCTCGGCCGCTCAACTAGCCGCCGAGTTGGGCCAACCAAACCCCACCGGGCATGCGCGCCTCGCGCAGTGTATGGGACGCTCGGCGCCGCGTCGGACCCGCGCCGTGCTTACCGCCGCGGCCTGGCGCCGGAGGGGATCGAACGCCACCGTTTTGGCGGCCGCCGCGGGGACGGCATTGGCCCTGGGCGTCGCCACCTGGCCCCAGTGGGGTGCCAAATGGTTTCAAGCAACGAGCCGCGCAACGCTCGACGACCCGACCAAAAACCCGAGCGTAGCGCTCGCTCGCGAGCGTCCCACCGCGAAACGGACGGCGAATTCGCCGAGCCGCGAACCCGCGATCGGCGATCCGCAAGTCGTCCGCGCCACGCATGTCGTCGATGCGCATGACACCGTCGACGACGACGCGCAGGATATTGTGGAGCTACCCACCGGACGACCGCTCAAGCTCGATACTCTGCGCCTGGCCGCCGCTCAAACGGTGCGTGGCCAGGCCGGCCGACGCCCGCGGGTCATCGTCCCAAGCCACGGCTTGACGATCGCGGCCGACGATGTCCGCTTTGAGAACATCGACTTCGTGTGGGACCACCCGCGCGCGGCCCCAGTCGCCGGCAGGCGGGACGCCACAACGGCCGGCCGAGAGTCCGCGCTGCTGCGTCTCGAAGCGCCGCGTGCGACGTTTCGCGGCTGTTCCTTTCAAGCCCGCGCGAGGTTTCGGCCGACGCAAGGGGCTTTGCCCTTGGCGATCCAGTGGCATGGCAACGACGAGACCACAGTCGGCGGACCAGGGCTACCGACCGGCGAGTTGGAATTGACCGACTGCGTCTTGGCGGGGGTATCGGCCGGAATCGCGGTCCAAGGCGAGGGCGCCCTATTCTTCGAGTTGACCAATGTCCTGCACCTCGGGCCCGGCCCACTGGTCGAATTGCGGCGTCCGCGGCGATTGGATGAGCCCTTCGCACTCACGCTGGCGCACGTTACGTTGCGGGGGTCGGCGGGGCTGGTGGCCTGCCATTACGAGCGCCTGGAAGAGCAGCCGGGCCGGTTGGCGATTCGGGCCACGGACTGCGCTTTCTTCCCCGCGCTCGATGCCGGCTTGCTCTCGTTTCACGGTGCCGAGCGTCCCAGCCGCCTGCTGCAAGCGCTGGAATGGACCGGCCAAGGCTCGGTCGTCGCCGGCGACGCCGCGTTGGCACGGTGGGAGACGGACGATGGACAAGTGCAAACGGCCGATGAAGCGGCCGTGCAGGTCGAAGGGATCGTGCGAACCGAAGTCGGCTTCGCCGGCGCCGCCGATGAAGGGCCCGCCGCTTCGCGGATCATCCGCTGGCAAGTGCCGTTGCGTTCGACTGAACCCCCCGGCATCGGCGATGCGCCGCTGTTTCTGCCGTAAGGGGCCGAACGCGTCACGACGTGACCGGTTCGGTTCCCTCTCTCAACAGTTCGATGTAAGGCAGGTAAGCGAAGCCCCTGCCCCACGATTGCTTCGTTACCTGGCTGATGATGCCGTGGTCGACAAAGGCCGCAAGCAGGGAATTCGCCGTAGGCGCGCTGACGCGCAGGCCGTTGCTGACGGTCTTCGCGGTGACGTGGGCATTTTAAGGTTCGAGCCGGTTGGTTGATTTGTCGGGTATGAGACTTAAGCTACCTTAAATTACCCCGGGAACCTTTTTAACGTAAACTGACAAGCCATTCTTTTTGTCGGGTCAATCACGACTCGTTCGACGGTCAAACCTATAATATTATAAGATAGATGGCAACTGTTAAATAATGGCCGTGCCAAGCTTGGCCCGCGGCGGATGCGCGTTTTTTCGCGTTTAGCAACTCCATGTTAGCAACAAATCAAGTACGACTTGACCCTGCCCGCTTTGCGATCTAGATTTCAAGCGTGATCGGTCATTTCCGTCGTTTGGTTCCGACGTCCATTCAGCCGCTCACGACCCGAGATCTCGGGAAGGCAGGCCCATGATGGCAGCATGTATCCGCTTCCTGCGAAAATCTGAAGCCACCACGTCGGTGGAATACGCGGTCATGCTGGCGCTGATCATCGCCGTCTTGATCACGGCCATATCCTCGGTCGGCGGCGACACCGGTGGTATGTGGGGCGGCGTCAAGACGTCCTTGACGGCCGCCGGCTTCGGTAGCTGAAGGTGGGTTGGTGGGCGATGCCCACCCTACAACCGTTGCGATGGGTGGGCGGTGCCCACGCTACGATTTGCGCCAGCACTGATACCAGAGTAGACCCACGAGCGTCTTGGCATCCTCGATTTGCCCGTCGCTGGTCATGGCCAGGGCCTCGTCGCCGCTGACCAGCAAGGGTTCGATCTGTTCGCCCTCGTCGAGCCGAGTGGGGCCGGGAACCAGTTCCGTGGCAACGAAGAGATGCATTCGTTCGCGCAGGATGCCCGGCGACATGAAGAACTGGCACAAAGGCTCGATCCTGCCTGGGCGATAGCCGGTTTCTTCCTCCAATTCGCGTTGGGCCGCGTGGCGTGGATCCTCACCGGCCTCCAGAGTGCCGGCCGGCAACTCGATCAGTGCGCGGCCGACCGCGGGGCGAAAATTGCGGATCAGCACGACTCGGCCGTCGGGCAGGAGTGGCACAATCGTCACGGCCCCCGGATGGATGATCGTTTCCCTCGCATGGAGGGCTCCATCGGGCGTTGGGTGCCATTGCCGGACGACGTTGAAACGCGACGTGGTCAGCAGGATTTCTGGTTCGGGCATGGTATTTATCGTTACATTCCGATGTTGCTGATTGCCCGCCGGGACCGCGGATGTTAAGATAACAAGATCGGTGTTTTCCTCCAAGCGGCATGCCGTTCACCGCGGGCGCGGTCAGGTAGGCGTCATGCGAGATTTGCTGAGCTGGAACCTTTCGCTAGGGCGGTGGGCCGGCGTGCAGGTTCGACTGCACGTGTTCTTCGTGCTTTTCGCCGTGGTCGCGGTGCATTTGAGCGCTCGGGATCACCTTACCGAGACCCTGGCGGTGCTCGGCGTGTTGTTTTTTTGCGTGCTGGCCCATGAGTTCGCGCATTGTGGCATGGCCTGGTACGTGGGTGGCACGGCCGACCAGATTCTGATCTGGCCGTTGGGCGGGCTGGCCCAGGTCAATGTTTCGCACGAGCCGCAGCACGAGTTGGCCACGGCGCTGGCGGGACCGTCGCTGAATTTTCTATTGTGCGCGTTGACGGCCCCCTTGGTTTGGGCATCCGGCGAGGACGGGGTCAAACCGTTGCATGCCCTGCTCAGGTTCGTGCCGCCCGCCGCGGTTTCCGGTTTCGGCTGGGTGGACGTATTGCGTTGGACGTTCTGGATCAACTGGCTTTTATTGTCGGTCAATCTGCTGCCGGCGTTTCCCTTGGACGGCGGCCGGGCATTGCGCTGCCTGCTTTGGCCAATGTGGGGATTCAAGAAAAGTGCGTTGGTCGTATCCCTGCTGGCGAAATTCATGGCCGTCGGCCTGGGGATGGCGGCCTGGTCGACCAGCGGCAGTAAGGACTACGACTTCGCCGCGTTACCCCTCTTGTTGTTGGGATTGCTGCTGTTTTTCAGCGCCAAGCAGGAGGCCGATCGACTTCGCGACAGCGATCTCGACGACGCGCTGTTGGGTTACGACTTTTCGCGGGGCTACACCAGCCTCGAACGCGCCCCAACGGCGCACAAGCCGTCGCCGGGCCTGGTCAGGAATTGGCTCGATGAGCGCCGGGCGGCGAGGCTCCTGCGACAACAGCAAATCGAAGCCGAGGAAGAGCGCCGCGTGGACGAGGTGCTCGCGCGGCTGCACGAATCGGGGTTGCACACCCTCTCCGACGAGGACCGCGCGCTGTTGGACCGCGTGAGTGCCCGATACCGCAATCGCTTGCGCGGGTAGTGCCTTGTTCCCACGCTTCGCGGGACACGGCTCGTGAGGACGTTTCATGGACGTCGACCCCTCCGCCGTGAGGGATCGGCCGCTGGTACGACGGGGGCGGGAGGAACCGTGCCGGGTCCAAAGGGGCCGCCGGCAAGCGACGGAGGCGTCGGCGGACTGGTCGGCGGCGGCGCCCGGGGCGGGGGCGACGTCGCCGCTGAAGAGCGTGCCGCCGTTGGCGTAGCCGAACGCGACGCAGCCTTCGTCCTTGGCGTTGATGATGCCGCCGTTGACGGCGCTGCCGTGGCCCAGGGCCCCGACCCCCTTGGCCAGGACGTAGCTGTTGGCGCCGTTGGCGCTGCCGCCGGCGTGGGCGCCGTTTTCGAGGGCGCCGATCGTGCCGTTGGCGGTGGCGTAGCCCTCGGCGTGCGCGCCGCTGCCGGCGCCGGTGGAAGTGCCGGCGGAAATGGAGCCTCCCAGGGCGGCGCCTTCGTTGTTCTACACATCTTTTGATCGCAGGTGGTGAAATGGGAATGTTGGGCAATCACGGGCTTCTTCGTAAGAGGCCCGGGGCTTGCCCGGCTTGCCCCCTGGAGTTTCACGGTGGTTTCTATACTGTGCGCGGAGACATTCGGAAGTCCGCACACCAACCCGCGGCGCAAGCAAGGCAAGTAGTTACACGCCTTGCTTGCGCCGCGGGTTAGTGTCGAAGCAGGCCGCGTGCAGTATAAATAACTCCTAAGTTCGTGATCCCTCAACATCACGTCGTTGTGGCAAACCGCCCATCCCTCCTCATCGCCCCAGACAGACTAATAAAAAGTTGTTGGGAATTCATCGTCACAAGCGTCGGCAGCGTCACAAACGGCTAAAAACAGGCCGCTCAGCGTCACTTCACCGTCACTTCACCGTCGCTTCATCGTCACGGATCGTCACTCATGTCCCAAAATCGCTCACC
>DATKSN010000237.1:0-29592 GCA_035531595.1 Pirellulales bacterium
GAACGCCGCGTGGTGAAGAAGTCTTAACGCGTCTAACGCCGGGCAATCCGCCGAGACGGATTTCCTGGTCGGTACAGGTACGGTTTTGCCAGTTTTTTCTTGCGCAGTTTCGGCTGCGCCGAAGCCGCGTTTCGCGCGGCCACGGTTCGCGCGGCGCGCCTCGGTGTTCCTTCGTGCTCGATACATGCATACACAACTGATCGGTTGGTCGGTATACGGTTGGTTGCTATATTTCGGCGAGACCGGGTAAAATCTGCTAGCATCGTAATACGGTTGGTCAGTAGCGAGCAACCGTCCACGGTGGCGTTTCAAGTGTGCGCATGTGGTTGCTGCGCAACGACTTGCGTCACGACACGCATCTGTACGGTTGGTAGCTGGTTTAGGGTGGTTTGAAAATGATCCTAGTAGCAAGGCACGTAACTACTTGCTTGCGCTGCGGGTTGGTGTACAAATCTCCGCTCCACGGGCTCAGAACGCCGTGGGGATCTATGCGCGAGCACTGGGTTGACGATATACTGAAGCGAGGGATCGTAACAATCTTCTGCGAGCGATACGAACTAAACAACCGATCAACTAGCCCGGCCAGGCGAACCGACGTCAGCACAACGTCAGTTGATCCAGGATTGTGCCAGACGAGCCCAGCGTGGAGGCGAGATGGTAAACGCAAATGAAAAAGGGACCGAAAGGCGGCGTCAAGCATGGGCCGGGCCGCGGCCACACGCGCAAGAGCGGCCCGCGGAAAAAGAGGCGATTTCAAAAGCAAGCCGCGAAAAAGCGCCAGGCACGGCAACGCGATCTGCAAAGGCAATGGGACGACTGGGATTCGCTGCCGCCTGACGTTCGCAAGTTGCGGCCAAACCTGAGGCCCAAAGGGCCAAGGCCGAAAAATGAAAGTTGACGCTCCCCGCGACCGGCGCAAGTTCGCCAACGAATGGGACGAGATCGAGTATCTCTACGATAAGTTGCTCTACTGGCTCTACCAGCGAGAGAACGTGGGGAAAGCGCGCCCCTATGCCGAGCGACTTGGATCGCTGCTGCCACGGGCGGCTCCGGGCGGTGAGACGATCTTCGGCGAGGAATGTTGGTCGTTGGTCTACGAATCGAGAGGGGATCTCCCGAACGCGATCGAACACCGGAAAAACGAAGTTCGTTTGATTCGCCGTCTCCACGAGCTTGCGCGCAACGTCCGCCAGCGAGATCTCGTGCTCAAGGACTATGGCCACGAAGACCTGAGCGACCGCTTGGACCTGTTGGCAACGTTGTATCACGACGCCGGCGAATTAGAGCATGCCCTTTCGACCCTGCGGGAATCGAAGCGGATTTGCGAGGCGCACGGAATCAAGTTTGACGGCGACGATCTCCTTCGCGAGTACTTGGAAGAAAGAGGAAAACCGCCGGGGAGTTCCGGCATGAACCGACGAAAGGCGATCTGATGAACGACCGCGCACCATTCAACAACCCGCTTCGCAGTCTCGACGACTGGGAGGACTTCGTCGAAGCGCGCTACCCGCTGCCGGGGCAAAAGGCGAAGGACGACTATCGCGACTACGATAAGCCGGCCCGCGATACCGTGCGAGAGTTCTACCGCCTGAATCACCGGCACCAGACGTACGATTTCGTGCTCCGGAAAAAACAGCAGTTCCTCGCGCTGGACCATCGCGAGATGACGGTGCTCGAAGCGATGGAATACCTAAACACGCTGGTCGACGATTCCGACCCCGACATCGATCTCTCGCAGCGCGAGCACCTCTTGCAGACCTCCGAGGCGATCCGCGCCGACGGGCACGACGACTGGTTCGTGCTGACCGGCTTGATTCACGATCTGGGCAAGATCCTGTGTCTGTTCGGCGAGCCCCAGTGGGCGGTGGTCGGCGACACGTTCCCCGTCGGCTGCGCCTTCAGTGACCGCATCGTCTACCCGGAATTCCTGGCGGACAACCCCGACCGCGCCGATCCGCGCTTCCGCTCGTCGCTTGGCGTTTACGAAGCTGGCCGCGGGTTGGCCAACGTCCAGCTCTCGTGGGGCCACGACGAGTACCTGTACCACGTCGTCACCCAGACCGGCTGCGCGTTGCCGGAACCGGCGCTGTACATGATTCGTTACCATTCCTTCTACCCTTGGCACCGCGAGGAGGAGTACGGGCATCTGTTGGACGAGCGCGATCGCGAGATGCTCCCCTGGGTACGGAAGTTCAACGCCTACGACCTGTATTCCAAGAGCGCCCAGAAGCCCGATTGGGACCGGCTCGCGCCGTACTACACGGCGCTCGTCGATAAGTACCTGCCCGGCCGGCTCCGCTGGTGACCGGCTCCACTCGTGAAAGGAATGCCTACGATGGCCGAACCCCCGACGCCTGGCCCCCTGACAAATGTCGCGATCGTCACCGGGAGCACGCAGGGGCTGGGTGAAGCGATTGCACGGCAATTGATCGCCGAACGAATGATCGGTGGTCTCGTTATCTGCGGGCGAAACGCCGAGAACGGGCGCCGGCTGGCGGGCGAGTTCACCGAAAGGGGCTGCCGCACTCAGTTCGTCGCCGCCGACCTGACCCGGGTCGAAGACTGCCGCGACGTCATCGAGGCCGCTCGGCGATCTTTCGACCGCGTCGATTTTCTGGTCAACAGCGCCGCGACGTCCGAGCGCGGCACGATTCTCGACTCGACGCCCGACCTTTTCGACCGCATCATCGCGCTGAACGTGCGTGCCCCCTTTTTTCTGATGCAAGGGGCGCTGCGGCTGATGCTCGAAAAGGGCATCCGCGGCTCGATCGTGAACATCATCAGCATCTCGAGCCACGGCGGGCAGCCGTTTCTTTCGCCGTATTCAATGTCCAAGGGCGCCTTGGCGACCTTGACCAAGAACGTCGCCCAATCCGTGCTCAAGCACCGCATTCGCGTCAACGGTCTGAACCTGGGCTGGATGGACACGCCAGGCGAGGATGCGATTCAGAAGCGGTTCCACGACGCGGCGCCCGACTGGCTCAAGACCGCCGAACAGGCGCAGCCGTTCGGGCGGCTGGTCAAACCGCAAGAAGTCGCGCAGGTGGTCGCATTCCTGCTCTCCCAACGGTCCGGCTTGATGACCGGCTCGATCATCGACTTCGATCAGAACGTCGTCGGGACGTATGCGTGAGCAAGGATACCTGCGACTTGAACGCCATTTGGAGAATGAACCATGAACCGCATTGTGCTCCATTCGCGGGTCGGCGCGGACGGTACTCTGCAACTTTCCGTGCCGATCGGCGTGGCTGACGCCCAGCGCGAGGTGGAAGTGACTATCGAGCCTGCCGAGCCGAAAGAACGCTCGAGCCTAGAGGAGCAGGAATGGCAGCAGTTCGCGCTGGAAACCGCCGGTGCGTGGCAAGGTGACTTGGTGCGTCCCGAACAGGGCGAATACGAGCGGCGAGACGAACTTCCGTGATCTATCTGCTGGATTCAAATGCCTGGATTGCCTATCGGCGGCAAAAGAACCTGAAGCTCGTGCAGCGATTCTTGCAGGCCAGTCCTGGCGACGTCGCCTTGTGCTCGGTAGGAACAGTTGCCGCCAGACCTGGTGGAGCCGCTCCAGCCGTGTGGCAAACCGGACGCCTTCTTCGAGGCTGTGGTTCGTGCGCACCTGGTAGTGCCCCGTGACGATGTCCCACCCGTGCTCAACGTCGGCCCGCAGCTTCGCATCTTCCGCGACCTTGATCCAGCGCCGTTTGTAGTGGCGCTGGCCCGCCTGATACCGTTCACATTGCGTCCGCGCGAGCCAGCCGAAGGGTTTTCGCCGCAGTTCATCCGGCCGTTTTACCGCGCGCGAGGCGGGTTCTGCAGGCCCTGGGCGAAGGCGGCGTGCTCGGGGCTGGACGCGCCTTGCTGTGCGATCGCGAGCACGCGCGGCATGTCGCCGCGCACCAGCGCGGGCGCATCCAGCCACAAACCGGGGAAGACTGTGCTCGACAGCACTCCATCGGCGTTGGGCGCCAACCGTTCGAACTGTCCCGAACGGAGGACGAACCAATCCACCTGTTTTTCGAGCACGCGCCAGACGATGTACTCGCGCACGCCATGACGGCGATAGACCTGCAGCTTCGTGTGCAGGTCGAATCCGGCGCTGCTGGCGGCCACCTCCGCAACCAACTCAGGGGCGAGTTCGACGTAATCGTCGGCGCTGATCCGGGCCTGACCGCCCCGGTCCGGGTCGATGAGCAAGTAGGCGTCGGGCTGCGGATCGTTGTCCAGATCGAGGCGGATCGTCCCGTTGTCGCCCCCTTCCACTCCCGCTGTGGCGGCTTCATACACGTTCAACCAGCCAATCAGGCGGAAGTGCGGTCGGCCATGACGCCGATGACGTACGGGCGAGGGCATGTAGACCACTCCTTCAATCAACTCGGCCTTCTTCAATCGCGGCATGGCGTCGTAGCGCCGCTCAAATTCGTCGCGGCTCAGCCGGTCGCCGGGTTCCAATGGCAAGACCACTTCGGGCGGCGATCCGCCGGATGGGGGCGACGGATTGGAGGAAGGCATGGTCGAGCGCTCCCGAAATGACAAGGCAAGTGGCACCTCGTGCAGGATAGCAAGGGACAACTCCCAAGGTCAAGTCGAGCGGGTTCCCCACCTTCGCCAAACTTCCGAGGGGATCCGCCCCTCCCTTCCAGACATATGTCCGACCGGTTAAGGTCGGAGGTATCCGGCTATACCCTGGCTATACCCTGCCGGTGGGGTATTCTGAAAGGAGGTTTCTATGGGTATTCGCAATCGAGATCGTGAGGTTCTCGAGCGGCTGAACGGTTTGGCTTGCGGAATGATCGCGGCGGCCATTTGGAGCGATGGCATCGACGGCCAAACCGCCGCTCATTTTCACTCGAATTCGGTCCAAAACGCTTCAAATTCGCTCAATTCACCCCCTTCCAGCAAGAACCGCTCGTCCCGCAGCCCAGGTGTCCCATCAAAATCCACGGGAATTTCGCATGTCGGCGGACTCGCACGCTTGATTTGTTGCTAACATGGAGTTATGTCGATGCGGGCGTAGCTGGTCAACGGCCACAGAAAATTTCCTAAATCCCCCCGTTTGCCTGCGAATCGTGGATGTCTTCAATCCGGTCGGTCATCGCCATTTGGAGAATGAACCATGAACCGCCGTGCCGTCAAAGGTGCATCGAGAGCAAGTACCCGACGATCCCCAGTCCCAAGGTCGCCAGCAGGAGCGAAACGACGATGGCCAGCGGCCAGCGGCCGACGGGGTGAGGCACTCCCATCCGCATGCGGCGGAGAAACGTCGCGTGCTGCCGGGCGGCGAGCAGGTTCGCGGCGACCCCGAGCACGACCAGTGCGATGCCGATCCAAAGCGACAACCCCGTCGAGTGGGCGGGCTTGGTGTGGCTGACGGTCGCGATCTCATGCAGGAACAACCCGAAACGCGCGACGACGAAGCCAAAGCCCATCAGCGCCAAGCCCGTTCTGATCCAGGCCAACAGCGTTCGCTCCGCCGCCAGACGGGTGCCCACGTCGTCTTTACCCTGGCCCGCCGTCTTGGAGGGCGATGTCGCGTGGTCGCTCATATTCGTCATTGTCTCACCAGCAATTCCGCCAGGTGCAGCACCTCGACGGTCTTCCCCTCGCGGTGCAACCGTCCGCCGATGTTCATCAGGCATCCGGCGTCGGTCGAGACCACGGCATCGGCCCCAGTCGCCAGGATACAGTTCATTTTGTCGTTGACCATAGCCGTCGAAACCTGCGGGTAACGAACCGAGAACGAACCGCCGAACCCGCAACACTGGTCGAGGTGCGCCAGCGGCACGAACGTCGCCCCGGCGACATGCGCCAGCAGCTTCTCGACTTCGCCGGCCAGCCCCAGTCCGCGCAGGTGGCAGGCGTAGTGGTGCGTCACCTTCCCGTCGTACCTCGCTCCGACGTCGAGCACGCCCAGCCGGTTGACGAGGAAATCGCCCAACTCGAACGTGCGCGCGGCCAACTCCAGCGCGCGAGGGTGCCAGAGCGGGTCGTGTTCGAGCAAGTGCGGATATTCGACCTTGACCATCGCGGCGCACGAACCCGATGGAACGACCACGGTGCGCTCGCCGGCAAAGACGCGAATCGTGTGCTTCGCCTGCTGGCGGGCCAGTTCGGCGAAGCCGCTGTTGAAGAACGGCTGGCCGCAGCAGGTTTGGGCGTCGGGAAAGTCGATTTCATGACCCAGGCGGCGCAGCAATCGAACCGTCGCGTGGCCCGCCGACGGCCGCAACACGTCGCCCAGGCAGGTGATCATCAGCGAGAGTTTCATCAGCGGATTCTTCGTTGGCCCGGACTAGGCCCCGACGATTTCGTTCAGCCCCCTCAATAAGCTGGTTGAGTTCCTCGGGGGATACCTGGCCGATCTTCTTGCCAAGGCGTTGCGCCGACAAGGTGCGTACCTGGCTGATCTTCACCCAATATGCGGGCCATTGTTCGTAGTCTTCGGTAAGCCCTTCCTCCGCGATCGCCTGCTCGAAGGCGGGATCCAGCTTCGCGCTCTCGCGAGCGAGGCGACTCCTTTGCAGCCGTTGCAGCTTGTCGCGGATGGCCTCTTGCACGGCCCGACTGCGGTTGGGAAACTGGTTTTTCTCGACGAGTTGGTCGAGACGGGTCGGCAAATCTTCGTCGATGGTGACGGCGATCTTGACGGTGCGCATGGAAACTCCTGGTATGATAGAACATCATACCTGGCGGGAGCGTCTAAAGCAATGCCCTCAGCACCTCGCCTCGGCTGACCACGAGCGGTCGGCCGAGCTGATCGGTCAGTTCGGTGCCGGCCGAAATACCGAGGCAGTGGAAGATGGTGGCCGCGAAATCGTGGGCGCCCACCCGGTTGTCCTTGGGGTACGCGCCGATCGAGTCGGAAGCGCCGTAGACCTGCCCGCCGCGGATGCCGCCGCCGGCCAGCGCCGCGGAGAAGACGTAGCCCCAGTGGTCGCGCCCACCTGACGGATTGATTTTCGGCGAGCGGCCGAACTCGCCCATCCACACGACCAGTGTTTCGTCCAACAGCCCGCGCTCGGCGAGATCTTCCAACAGCGCCGAATAGGCCAGGTCCATCACCGGCATCAGGGGCGATTTGAGCCGCGCGGCGTTCGCCGCGTGCGTGTCCCAGGCCGGGTTGAGGGCGGTGTCTTCCTTGAACCGCGTCCAGTTCACCTGCACCAGCGACACGCCCGCTTCGACCATCCTTCGCGCCAACAGCACACTTTGGCCAAAACGGTTCATGCCGTAGCGCTCGCGCACCTCGGCCGGCTCGCGACTCAGCTCGAATGCCTGCCGGGCCGGGGGCGAGGCCAAGAGCTCGATCGCCTGCCGGCGCTGCAAATCGTAGCGTCCGCCGCCGGCGCCTTGCGCGGCGTCGAGGTGGCGCGCCAGCGAGTCCAACAGCGACTGCCGCGAGGCGAAGCGTTCCGGCGACACTTCGCCTGGCAGGGTCAGGCCCGGCACCTGGAAATCGGCGGCCGAGGGGTCGCAATTCAAGAGCCAAGGGTCGGCTTTGCGTCCCAGCCAACCGGCGTTTTGCCCTGGCCAAGGGATGCCGCCGGTATTCCAGATATGTTCCGGCAAGACCACGGTGGCGGGCAAGCCGGCGTCGCGCGATCGCAGGTGCTTGACCACCGCGCCCAGGGAGGGCCAATCGTTGGGCGCCCCTGGCGTGGAGTTCTCGGAGTTCGTCGGCAGGTGCGGCGTGCCGGTGAGCATCCAGTATCCGCTCGACGAGTGGGCGTTGTCGTTGGTGGCCAGCGAGCGGATGACGGCAATTTTGTCGGTCAGCGTGGCCGTGCGCGGCATGAGTTCGCCCACCATCAGGCCGGGCGTTCGCGTGTCGATGGGCTTGAGTTCGCCGCGGATTTCCTGAGGCGCGTCGGGCTTGGGATCCCAGGTTTCGTGTTGCGGCGGCCCGCCCATCAGAAACAGTACGATACACGACTTCGCCTTGTGCGGGTTGCCCTCAATGGCCAGGGGCGCGGCCACGGATCGCCGGGCTTGCCAAAGGGCCGGCAACGAAAGGCCGAAGGCCCCCAGCCCACCCAGCCGCAGCCATTCGCGGCGGTTGATACCGTCACAAAGCTGCAAGGGGCGATCGTGGAAGGCGAGCATGGCGGGCGACCCAGGCGTTGCGGTAGGAAGGCGGGCGAAGCTCCCTCATTCTACCATCCCGCTCCGGTGCAGCAATGCGAGGAACGAGGGCGTGAACACGTCGTCGGCGATTTCCTCCCAAACAGCGGCATGAATACCGTTGGGATCGCGCCTCGTGGGCGGCAACAAATCGAGCAAGAGCAAGTGGATTTTGCGTTCCAGCAATTCGCCGGCCTCGTCGATCAGGGCGTTGAAGACGTTCTTGCTTTCCTTGTTGCCGGGCGAGATCACTTCAATGACCGCGACGACACGATCGCCACTGACGTGCCGCACTGTCTACGGGACGCAACGGAAAGATTTCGACGGCGACGCCGTCGCAGAACGCGAGATCCCCTTCCCAGGTGTCGAGCGTCAACTCCGGCGGCAACAGCGCCGCGATCCGTTCGGCCGGTAGGCGCCAATGGATGAAGAGCAAATCCGTCCAACGGTGGTAGCCGATCGCCCGGCCCGGCGGCCGGCGCGTCGGCGAAAGGCGGTCGATTTCGAGAACCCGGCTGGCCATGGAACGAACTGCCATGTCTCGGTGGGGGTGCGATTCCGCGCTGCCGATCAGCCCTGAAAGCGCTGCCGGTTAGCCCTGAAAGACGACCGCAAGCCAGCGGCCATCTTAACAGCCGCCCGCCGGTTAGCCATCCTGCGCGCGCAGAACCTGAAGCAACTCAACGTCGGTCATGACGCGGATGCCACGCTTGGCACAGTAGGCGACGACGTCGGGATGGTGCAGGTGGCGGTCGAGGGTGCAGATCACCTCGGCCTTCCCTTCAACTGCGGTTGCCACGACCGGGTCGTCCTGGGGATCATTGGGAACGATGGCGACGGCGCCCTTTTTTGTCAATTCGACGTGCAACGCGTTCGCACACAGCCCTTTTACGAACAGGTCGAGATCTTCCTCGTCGAGTTGATGGATGCGCCTCACGCGGTCATAACGCAGCACTCGCTCTAATTCGGCGAGCAGAAACGCGGAAAGGGCAAGCTCGTTTGGCGGCACGACCGCGCGGGCCACCACTTCCTCCGCGGGGCTTTTTCGCCCAGGCGTTGCCCGAGCCAAGACGTTGGTGTCAAGGACCACGCGCATTACCGTCCTCGAGGACGGACGTGCCGCATGGCTTCCTCAATGGCGGCATCGATTTCTTCGTCGCTAACACCTTGCGCGTTGGCATTCCGTTCGGCTTTTGCGATGACTTGATTGATCGCCGCGGCCGCGCGACGGCGTGTCGCTTCGTCGGGAACGACGTCCGGCTTGATGACCACGATCGCCACCTGTTGGCCGCACTCCAACGACTGCCCAAGGAGTCCCTCGAGCCAGCGTTTATCATTGTCGGGAAGCTCGGTCACTTTGACAATCATGGTTGCCTCCTGAATCTGAATCGACGTTGCCGCGTCGCTAAGACGACAGTTACAGTATACGCCGTCGGAACGGCGCAGGGCAATCCGAAGCAATCGTTCAGAAAGGTAGGCAAGACCGTCCTGGCCTCGGCCACTTGAACTTAAACCCTCGGCGCGGAACAATGCCGGCCTAATCAGCGAATCGCAATTCCCATTTTCACGGGCGTATTTTGCGCAGCCCAGCCCAACGCCTAACGCTCAACGCCTTCCGCGCCATGCCGCTCCCTACCTCGCTGCAAACCTGGACCTTGACCGACGTCGACATTGACGTGCATCAAGTCGAATTCGATCTCGAAACCGGCAGCGACTTCTCGCTGGGCGCGCGGACGTTGCGTGGCGGCCTGCGTGAAGGGGTGCGGGTGGTCGAAGTCGACAACGGCTGCCTGCGTTTTACCATCCTGCCAACGCGAGGTATGGGGCTGTGGCGCGTGTGGCGAGGCGATCTTGAGGTAGGCTGGCCATCGCCCGTCAAGGGACCGGTGCATCCCATGTTCGTACCCGTCGCCGACCCCAGCGGAATCGGTTGGCTTTCGGGGTTCGACGAGTTGCTCTGCCGGTGCGGGCTGGAGTCGAACGGTGCGCCCGAGTGGTGCCCCGACGGCAAGCTGAAGCATCCGCTACACGGCCGGATCGCCAACCTGCCCGCCCACCGGGTCGTGGCCACGTTCGACCCGACGATCGAGGAGATCGCGGTACGGGGAATGGTCGACGAAGCACGCCTGTTCGGCAACAACCTGCGGCTCACTTCGACCTACCGCGCACGATTGGGCAAGCCGAGCCTGACGATCGTCGACGAAATCGAGAATATCTCCGCCCGGCCGGCGGAGTTGGAGTTACTCTACCACATCAACATCGGCCCGCCGTTGGCGGCGGCCGGTTCCCGGTTGGACGCGCCGATCGCGACCTTGGCCCCGAAAGACGCCCATTCGGCGAGCGAGCTGGGCATTTGGCACACGTACCCCCCAGGGCAGGCCGGCGTGCGAGAAACCGTGTTCTTCTTCGAATTGGCCGCCGACGCCGAGGGCCGCACCGGCGTGTTGCTGGCGGAGCCAAACGGAGGTCGCGGCGTGGGTTTGAAGTTCAATCGCCGGCAGTTTCCCTACTTCACGCTCTGGAAGAACCCGCAGGCGCCGGCCGACGGCTACTGCACGGGCCTGGAACCGTGCATCAACTTCCCGAACGTCAAGTCGTTCGAGAAGGCGCGGGGGCGTGTGGCGACGCTCGCGCCGGGCGAGACACGCCGGTTCGAGATCGAAATGGAAATCCATGACAGCCAAAGCGCGGTGCGACAGGCCCGCGAAGCGATCGCCGAGTGGCAACTTGCCGCCCAACCCAAGATCCACGACCTCCCGCGAGCCGATTGGTCGCCGTAACCCTCTCGACGACCAACTGGTCGTATGGCCAGTCAAACCAACCCCTTCCGCACGGCCCAGACGGCGGCCTGGGTGCGGTCGGTCGCGCTGATCTTGCGCAACAGGTGCTGGACGTGCTCCTTGACGGTCTCGATGCTGATCCGCAGTGAACGGCCTATTTCCTTGTTGCTCAGGCCCAAGGCCAAGTGCCGTAAGACTTGCGTTTCGCGCTGCGTGAGCGCGATCTCAGGATCCTTTTCCTTCTCTCGCGTCGCCATGGTGCCGGCCACGCGCTTCATCTCGCCGTATTGGGAAGGCGCATCGCCGGCGGCGACGGCCTTGATCGCGCCCAGCAATTGAGCGCGCGTCGAGCCTTTGAGAATGTAGTCGCTCGCACCCATCGCACTGGCCCGCGCCACGTAGGTCGGGTTGTCGTAGGTGGAGAGCATCGCCACCTTCACATCGGGCAGCTTGAGGCGCAGCTCTTCGAGGGTCGTCAGCCCGTCACCGTCGGCCATGCGGATGTCCAACAGCACCACGTCCGGCTTGCTTTGCTTCGCCAGCTTCACGGCCTCGTTACCGCCGGCGGTCGTGGCCACCACCTCGATTTCCGTCCCCTCGACCAGGCTCTGCAACCCGGTTCGCACGACCTCGTGGTCGTCGACGATCATCAATCGTATTTTTGCCATCCGAAAACCTCCCTCACGGTTGCCATGTTATGCTTCACATGGTCGACAATGAGACGTTTTGTCACGAGAAAGTGGTGGCTGGTGGCAGAGCGTAAGCGATGTCCCGGCTGGATAGCGACCGGGGCATCGCTTAGGCTCTGCCCCAGCCACCGTGAATGTCTCATTCGCGACCGCGTGAAGTATATCGCAATTTTAACTACCCACTACGGCGGCGACAACCCTTTTGACCGCCAAAGGCCACCTTTGACGGTGGAACCGAATTCGCGCCCAAGGGGGCGAGGGCCACTAAACTCGGGCGATTTCCGGCTACCGCTCGTGACGAATACAGCGAGAGTATCGATACCCGCGGCCCCCCCCGCGTTGACTCGCGGCAACCCATGACGTAGAGAATCCCATGAAACGTCATTCGATTC
Source organism: Pirellulales bacterium (assembly GCA_035531595.1). Classification (GTDB taxonomy): domain Bacteria; phylum Planctomycetota; class Planctomycetia; order Pirellulales; family JAICIG01; genus DATKSN01. The sequence continues at coordinate 11,980 of DATKSN010000237.1, forward strand.
TGCTGGTTGACGACGATCGACACATCCTCGAAGCCATGTCCGACTGGCTTCGGGAACAAGGCTATGTGCTCGACACGGCCACCAGCTTCGCCACGGCGATCCAGACGATCGACAAGAAAGCCTACGACCTGGTCTTGGCCGACATCCGTTTGGGTGACGGCGACGGCTTCGACATCCTCGCCCATTGCCGCCGGAACCGCCCGCAAACCACGGTGATCCTGCTTACAGGCTACGGCACCGTGGAGACCGCCATCGAGGCGATCCGCGCCGGCGCCTTCGATCTGTTGACCAAGCCGCTGATTGACGAAGAGCTGGAAATGTCGATCGAGCGGGCTTTGAACCAACGGCAGGTGATCGAGGAAAACAAGCAACTCAAGGCCCAACTCGATTTGCGCTTCGGCATGGAGAACATCGTGGGCCACGACGCCCGCATGCGCAAGGTGTTCGACATCGTCGACAGTGTGGCCGACACGCGGGCCACCGTGCTGGTGACGGGAGAGAGCGGGACGGGCAAGTCGCTGATCGCCCGCGCGATCCATCGCCGCAGCGGCCGGCGCGACAAGCCCTTCGTCGAGGTTGCCTGCGGCGCGCTGCCAGAGACTCTGCTGGAAAGCGAACTATTCGGCCATGTGGCGGGCGCCTTCACCGGCGCCAACTACGACAAGCTCGGCAAGTTCATGCTGGCCGACGAGGGGACGATCTTCCTCGACGAGATCGGCACCGCCAGCCCGAGCATGCAGGTCAAGCTGCTGCGGGTGCTGCAGGAATTCGAATTCGAGCCGGTCGGAGGCAACAAGACCCACCGCATCGACGCCCGCGTCGTGCTGGCCACCAATGAAAACCTGGAGAAGCTGGTCCAGGAGGGGCGTTTCCGCCAGGATCTTTACTACCGAATCAACGTGATCGCGGTCGAGTTGCCCAGCCTCCGCGACCGGCTGAGCGACATCGTGCTTTTGGCGCGGCATTTTCTGGAACAGATCCGCGAAGAGTCGGGCAAGCCGGTGCGGGGCTTCACCGACGAGGCGATGGCCACTTTGCAGCGTCACCGCTGGCCGGGTAACGTCCGCGAACTGCAAAACGTCGTCGAGCGGGCGGTGCTGTTGGGCAAGGGGGATGTGATCCGCGTCGAAGACCTGCCGCCGGCGCTCGTGGCCGCGCGCGGCGTATCGCTCGAGCCGGTCGAGGGCCGCACGCTGAAGCAGGCCATGGTAGGCCCGGAGCGGCAGATCATTCTCGAAGTGCTCGAAACTCACGCCTGGAACCGTCACGCCACCGCCGAGGCGCTGGGCATCAACCGCACGACACTCTACAAGAAGATGAAGCGGTTGGGGTTGGAGGATGATGAAAGGGCAAAGCAGGACAAACTCGATTCGGCCGGATGTCGTTGAGCAAGCCGCGAACGGTTGATCGCTAACATTCCACCACGACCACGCGCACGTCGCAAACATTCGTGTGGGTGGGGCCGGTTTTCAGCAGCCCTCCAAGCGGCTCGAAGAAATGATACGCGTCGTTGCGCCCGAGATAGTCGGCGGCGTCAAGTTTGAGCCGGCGCGCGGCGTTCAGAATGTCGGCATTAACCATCGCGCCGGCGGCGTCGGTCGGACCGTCCTCGCCGTCGGTGCCGCCCGCCACCAATGCGATCCCATCGCAACCCTGTTTCTCAAACGCCACGAGCGCGGCCAACGCCAACTGCTGGTTGCGGCCTCCCCGTCCCCGGCGCTGGGCGGAAACGAGCCGCACAACCGGTTCGCCTCCGCTAACAAGGCAGTCGGGGCCGCCGGAACGGCGCATCCGCAGGGCCCTTTCGGCCAGGCGGCCGCCAACGTCCTCGGCGAATCCTTCCGGCTCGCCGTCGGCGTGCGGGGCGTGTGAATAACCGCGTCGTTCGGCCTCTTTGCGCGCCGCGTCGACCGCCGTCGCGTTATTGCCGATCACCACATTGGCGCAAACGAGATCGGGGTTCTCCGGCGATCGAGCCGCGGGGCCTGAAACAGGCTGCCGGGCCCTTTCGAGATGGTCGAATACGGCCTGTGCGACGCCGGCCTCGCGTGCCCCGTACTTTTCGAGCACGGCCAGCGCCTGCTCGGCCGTCGTCGTGTCGGCGACCGTCGGCCCGGAAGCGATCACGTCGAGCGGGTCGCCGATCACGTCGGAGATCACGAGCGTGATCAGGCGCCCGGCGCGGCAGGCGCGCGCCAGGCCCCCCCCTTTGACTTGGCTCAAGTGTTTGCGAACCGTATTCAAGTCGACGATATCGGCCCCCGCGGCGCTCAGGTGCCGCGTAACGGCCAGTTTATCGGCCAGGGTGATCCCCTCGACGGGGGCGGGCAACAAGGCGCTGGCGCCTCCCGAGATCAGGCACACACACAGATCGTCCGGCCGCAACGATCGCACCCGCCGCAGGATCTGCTCGGCCCCGGCGACGCCCGCGGCCGTCGGCTCGTTCGAGCCGGCCGCCCGCGCCGGGTGCAGCGTGATCGGCCCCGTCGAGCGGACACAGTCGGCCGGCACGTTGAGCCAGCCGGTAAGTTGCTTTTCGGCGACGACACCCACCCCCAGCGCTTCGAGCAAGCCGGCCGCCATACCGGCGCCGGCTTTGCCTGCTCCGACCACGACGATCCGGCCGATGCGTTTCAGATCCCATCGCTCGCCCGCCACGAGAAGTTGGTTCCCTTCGACGCGCACCGTATCGCGCACCAAGCGCGCGGAATCGACGGCCGACAGTCCCGCCCGCCAGATTTCCAAAGCGTCGTCGCGAAGTGGAGCGGCCGTGCGTGGCATGGAGATCCCTCTTGTCTGTAGGAAACGCCCTCCGTGGCGTTCCGCGCGCCACCTCCGACGTCCCACGGTTCCTCGTTCCCACGCTCCGCGTGGGAACATTGGTTCGGCCTTTGCCGTCCGGCGCTGGCCCAAATCATGGCCGGCGCGGGTCGAGGTCGTTGTAGACGTCCAGGGCCGGATCGTCCCAGCCGGCCGCCGCGGCCGACATGATTTGAGCCGTGAACGCATCGGCGGCGGGATCGTCAAATAGATTGCGCACCCGGTCATAAACATCGGCCCGAAGCACGACGTATTCGGTTTTCGTTTCCGGGTCGATGATCCGCGACGGCGCTTCCCGCGCGGCACGGATCGCCGAACTTTGTTCCGGCGTCAATTGGGTCATGGCCTTCTCCATCTCTACATATTTTGGCCGGCCGGAGCGTGCGACGCAAGCGATCTTTCCAAAGTTCCGGCCGACGCGCGACGGCCCGAGTCTGATGACCGCTCGCCCCCTCGCCGGCCAGGATATTGTTTTGACCCCCGCCTTCCCGACGACTGGCTGACATCACCCATGAGGATGCCCTGATCCGTCCCCGCCGAACAATCGCCAGGCGTTGGTGTTCGTGAGCGAGGCGAACACGTCCAACGTCTGCCCTCGCTCGTCGGCCAGGCAGGCGGCCGTGTGGACCAAGTGGGCCGGTTCGTTCCGACGGCCGCGCAACGGGTGCGGCGAAAGGTACGGACTGTCGGTTTCGATCAGGATCCGACCTTCGGGCACCTGCCTCGCGACCGCCCGCGGCGCGTCGGACTTCTTGTACGTGACCATTCCGGCGAAGCTGATGTAAAGTCCCAATTCGACGCATTCGGCCGCGGTTTCGGCAGTGCCGGTGAACGAGTGCATCACGCCGGCCAGCGGCCCGCGCCGCCGTGCCTCGCGGAGCATGGCCAGCACGTCAGCGTCGCTGTCGCGGGTGTGGACGACCACCGGCAAGGCCCGCTGCTGTGAAAGCCGCAGGTGACGGTCGAAATAGTCGCATTGCACGTCGAACGGCGTGTAATCCCAGTGGCGGTCGAGCCCCGTTTCGCCAATGGCCACCACGCCGGGGCGGCGAACGAGCGAAAGCACGCGGTCCCAGTCATCCGGTTTGGCTTCGGCGCAATAGTTCGGCTGGATGCCCACCGCCGCCAGCAACCCCTCATGCGCCGCGGCCAGTTCGACGCAAGCTTCGCTCGTGGCCGCCGTCGTGCCGACCGCCACCAGCGTGGTGACACCCGCGGCCCGCGCGCGCGCGATCACTTCCGTCCGATCGTCGTCGAACTCCGGCTGATCGAGATGGGCGTGCGTGTCGAAAAGTTCCACTCGGCGACTCTTACGAGTCGATTTCTCCCGACGCGTTTGGGTCAATCGTTGGCACTGGGATGCCGAGAGCTTTTGCGATTTTTGGGCAGCGCGATGGCAGCGCTGGCCAAGAACCGAGTATATCAACAGCGACTCCTTCTTTGAAGGGTTCGTCTGGGGAATTCGTGGGTCGGATTTCCTCTGGCGCTGGAACTAACCAGCGTCAAACTACCCTCGCCGCGGATTCGTCGATACCTTCCCCTTGAAGAATCACCGCCGCGCGGTCCCGAACAGCCGCCTCGGCTTGATCGACGAGCGGCGCCAATTCGGCAAGGCGACGGAGCAGCGCACGGGTCACGTTGTCGATCGCCAGCCTCAAGTCGGTTGCCAGGTCGCGCGCGTCAGCAAATTCCCCCTGGCTTTCCGCTCTCCAGCGCTCGAAGTCGGCCTGCTGGACCGCATCAAACCGAGCAACTCGTCGACGACGGCTTCGAATTCGGTCGTGTCGGCGCGTGGTTCCCGTGGCGCCGTCGTTGGCACCGGCCGCAGGTCGGTTCCACAACCGGCGAGCAGCAGGATCCCGACGTAGATGCCGGGTAACCACTGGCTCCTGGCAAGCCGTACAGCCTGGTCCGGCCCACTCGTTTCCATGTGCATTTCGCCGATCCCTAAGAAAAGCGCGAACCAATTGGAACCTTGCCGCGTCCAAACAGGTATAGCCTGGCAGGGACGACCCATCCCGTGGTCCGATCGTGCCGGTTTTCCCAGAAGATCAACCGCCTTTCAAGGCTCCCGACCATGATGTCCTTACGGCCAAGTATCACAAACAAACGCAGAGGGACGTGCTATTTCGCCGGTCAACTGTCGGTGACAGGTCAACCGGCGAATTCGCTCCCCGCGCATCCGTTGCGCTTGTGACGCTCGGCCCCCAAGGCAAAGCAAGGCTCTTCAAGGCCCGGTGTCACAACGACGCCCGGGCCTTTTTCGTTGGTTTTTTTCGGATCGGTAGCTGAGACGGTTGACGCCTAGCTCTGAACCAGGAGGCCGTTGGTTCGATTCCAACCCCCGGAACTTTTTGACGACGTTGGCGACGGAAGTCATCCGGCCGGATGAGGAGCCTGTCTTGAAAACAGGTGGCGGCTAAAAGCCGCTTGTGGGTTCGAGTCCCACGGCTTCCGCCTTGATTCACGGTCCCGTGGCCTAGCAGCGAAGGCAGCTCCCTTACCAGGTGACGATCGACGGTGCGAGTGAGCTACTGACTTGGTAATTACGTCCTCGTGGAGCAGCCTGGAGTGCTCGCGACCCTGTCACGGTCGAGATCGCGGGTTCAAATCCCGCCGGGGACGCCTTCACGCAAATGGCGCGGTACGGGTCCACTCGAAAAGCGATACGGAAGGTAGCCGGATACGGTTGGCCGGGCCGCTTTGCTAAAGCGGTTCCCTGAAACATGGGATGAGGGTTCGACTCCCTTGCCTTCCGCTGGTTTGCTGTGTGCCCCGATGGTGAAAGGGACGATCATACCTCGGTCCTAACGAGGCGGTCCAGGTTCGACTCCTGGTCGGGGTGTTGGGGGTGTTTATGGTGTTCGTGGTGTAGCGGTTTCTGCACGCCCGGCTGTGAACCGGAGGGTAGGGGTTCGACTCCCCTCGTACACCCTGTTGAAAGGAGAGTTTCTCGTGGTCTCGAAGGTACTTCAGCGGCCGGCCCTGGTGCTCAACCGCAACTGGCAGCCGGTCAACGTCGCCACGGTGGCCCGCGCACTGGTGCTGCTCTGGAACGAGTCGGTCCGCGTGGTTGATCCGGCCGACTACCAGCTCTACACCTGGGCTGACTGGTCGCGGCTGGCCCCGCGTGCCGACGAGCCGGCCATCCGGACGATTCGGCAGCGGCTGCGCGTGCCGGAGGTGATCGCCCTGACCGCCTACGACCGCCTTCCCACGGCGGCCGTGACGTTCAGCCGGCGAAACATCTTCAAGCGCGACCACTTCATGTGCCAGTATTGCGCGGTGCAGCCGGGCCCCGAGGAACTGACCATCGACCACGTCTTGCCGCGGTCACAGGGCGGAACCTCGACCTGGGAAAACTGCGTGCTGTCGTGCATCGACTGCAACAAGAAGAAGGCCGACCGAACGCCGGAGCAGGCGGGCGTGCGGCTGCGCAAGCCGCCGGTGCGGCCGGTCTGGAAGCCGCTCTACGCCGCTCACCGCGAGCGGATCGAGAGCTGGTCGAAGTTCGTCAGCGAGGCGTACTGGAACGTCGCGTTGGAGAAGTAGAAGTTGGTTTGATTCCCGGCCGGGCCTGGATTGGCTCCGGCCGGGCTAACAGGATCGTGCTCCTGGGAGAGCAAGCGGCCTCCAAAACCGCTCGACGGGGTTCGAATCCTCGCGGTCCTGCTCGTATTGCCGACGTGGCCGAACAGCGAGGCGCCGGTCTTGTAAGCCGGTCAATGCTGGTGCCCAGCGTTAGCTGTTTGGGGAAAGTCAGGCAGTCGTCGGCTCTTGTTGAACGATCTGTCCCGATGGTGTAGCGGATCGCACGAGACCCTCCGAAGGTCGTGGTCCTGGTTCGACTCCAGGTCGGGATACTTGGGTTTTGCCCTGCGAGTGTGCAGGCGAGCACGGCGGTCTTCGGAACCGCAAGACGAGGTTCGATTCCTCGGCGGGGTACTTGATTGGGAGCAATTTGTCCTCGGGGTGTGCCGGATCAGCACCCTGGCGAGGACGCTTGATCGTTTATCGGCGCTGGAGCCAGACGGGACGCCACAATTGGCATGCTCGACGCGAAAGGCCGTGCGCATTTGAAATCCGTGCTCGGCGACGATCGACCCGTTGAACGGCTGGTCGCGGCTCGAACCCTCACGTTTTGCGGCGAACCGGCCGACACCGTGATGCCAACCTTGATCGAGCTTTCCCCCAACGGTCACGGAACATTTGCGGAACTGGCGTGGCTGAAGCAAGTCAACGAATTGGGGAACGGCGGCAGATCCAAGTCGCCTCGTCATCGTGATCCTCGCGTTCGCGGATTCGCGGCGGAAGCGCTCGGCAAAATGTTAGCCTGATTCTTTGGCCACGCAGTTCTTGACGAATGTGGTCGCCAAGCGGTAATCGCTGACGACCTCCCCATAGCTCAGATCGGACAGCCGCGTCATCGCCTTCCGAACCGCCCCCTCGTCGAACAAGATCCGGCCGGATTCCGGGAGTCCGGGCCGGCTAGGCCTGCAGGGTATCCGCCGCCGTCCCAACGCTCGTGGTGGGTCGTCGCGATTTCTTCCGCTAAACGTCGGCCGGCCGCTGTGTCAAAAAGTGTGGTTAAATCGGACAACCCTGCTCGCCTATCGCTCAGTCGCCGGCTCTTTCGGTTCTGCCGCTTCGAGCTTCGCTCGCCACTCGTCGGCTTTCTCCGCCTGGTCGGTGGCAGTGTAGAAGTCTACAAGCCGCTGAAGGGCTTCCGGGATGCGGACCTTGCCTTGTTGGGGAATCTTCGCCTCTCGCTCGTTCATCCCCTCGTAGCCGGCCAGCAGTAGTGACTCGGCCTCGGCGTACCTTTTCTCGCCCAGCAGCGCTCCGCCGAGCAGCGACTTCGTGTTGAACGTCGTCCAGTCGTCGGGCTGCGTCTTCTCGCGGATGGCCAGGCACTCGCGCAGCAGCGGCTCGGCCTCGGAAAAGGCTTTGGCCTGAAGCAGCGACAAGCCGACCTGAGCCAACTGGCCAGCCAGTTGGGGGCTGTCATTGGGCAGCGATTTTCGAGACGTGACAAGAAGCTCCGTCAAGAGCGGCACCGCCAGGTCCAGCTTCCCGTCAGCCTGATACGCCATGGCGAGGTTGTTCATGCTGAGGAGCGTGTGGGGATGCTCCGGGCCGAGCTTCGCTTTGTGGAGTGTGAGCGACTCCTCGAACAACGGCACCGCCAGGTCCAGCTTCCCGACAGTCAGGTACGCCACGGCGAGGTTGGCTATGCTGGCAAGCGTGTCGGGATGTTCGGGGCCGAGCTTGGCTTTGACGAGCTTCAGCGTCTCCTCCATGAGCGGTACCGCCAGGTCCAGCTTCCCGATATCCTGATACGTCGTGGCGAGGTTGTTCATGCTGGCGAGCGTGTTGGGATGTTCGGGGCCGAGCTTGGCTTGCATGTGCTTGAGCGTCTCTTCCATGAGCGGCACCGCCAGGTCCAGCTTTCCGGCTGCCTGATACGTCGTGGCGAGGTTGTTCATGATGGTAAGCGTGGTGGGGTGTTCGGGGCCGAGCTTGGCTTTGCAGAGCTTTAGCGTCTCTTCCATGAGGGGCACCGCCAGGTCCAGCTTCCCGACATCCTTGTACGCCAAGGCGAGGTTGTTCATGCTGGCGAGCGTGTTGGGATTTTCGGGGCCGAGCTTGGCTTGCATGAGCTTCAGCGTCTCCTCCAAGAGCGGCACCGCCAGGTCCAGCCCGGCTGCCTGATACGCCAAGGCGAGGTTGTTCATGCCGGCGAGTGTTTCGGGGTGTTCGGGGCCGAGGTGTTGCCGGCGAAGTGCTTCGGACCGTTTCAGGAGGTCCATCGCCGCTTGATGAACGCCGATCCCGCGATAGGTATTGCCAATCGTTTGCAGAATCTCCGCCTGAATCAGGGGCTGCTTCGGGAAGCTGTCTTCGATCTTGTCCGGCGCCAGTTCCTTGGCGGCCCGGTCGAGCAGTTCGCGAATGGTCGGGTTCAGGGTCGCCCCGGACGACGACTCGCCGGCCCGCAGTAGAGCATCGGCCTGCATGCCCGTGTCGGTTTGCGCCAGCAGCTTGTTCTGCAGGAAGTCGCGCACCGTTTGCGCGATCGCCTTCTCCTCGTCGGCTTTCTTCTTCTCGGCCTCGACCTGCGTTAGCCGGTCGCTCGCCAGTTTTTCGCCCGCCTCGGCCCGCGTCTTCTGCGTCTCGGCCTCGGCTTGTTTGGCTTCGGCGTCGAGTTTGGCCAGGCGCTCCCCCTCGGCCCGCGCGGCTTCGGCCTTCTGCGCTCGCAAGGCATCATGTTCCGCAGTCCGCGCGGCCGTCTCGGCCCGCGTGGCGCGCACCGCTTGCCAGGCGCTAACGGCCACGCCCGCCACCAGCAGCGCCGCCAGCGCCGCCCCGGTCGTCAAGGCCGCCCGGTGCTTCCGCGCGAACTTCCGCAGCCGGTAGCGCGCGCTGGGCGGCGCCGCCAGCACCGGCTCGCCGGCCAGGTAGCGCTCGACGTCCATGGCGAAGCCGTTGGCCGTCTCGTAGCGGCGGGTGCGGTCCTTCTCGAGTGACCTCATCACGATCCAGTCGAGCTCGCCGCGCACCAGCTTCGTCAACCGCACCGGCTCGGTGTGGCGGCCGGCGGGCAGGGACGGCAGGGCCTCGCTCGAGCTCAGCCGCGTGCTCGGCCGGGGGGGCTCTTCCTCGCGGATGATCCGCTTGATCTCATCCCAGGCCGCCTCTTTGAACCGCTTCTTTTCCAGCGGCGTGGTTCCGGTCAGTAGCTCGTAGAGCAGCACCCCCAGCGAGTAAATGTCGGAGCGCGTGTCGACGTCGAGGTTGTTGAGCTGCGCCTGCTCGGGCGACATGTAGAGCGGCGTGCCCAGCACCGTCTCGTGGGCGGTGTGCAGCGTGCGCTCGGTGAGCGACTGGTGCATCGCCTTGGCCAGGCCGAAGTCGATGACTTTGGGCACCGGCTTGTCGTCGTAGGGGGCGACGAGAATGTTCGAGGGTTTCAGATCGCGGTGAATGATGCCCTTCTGGTGCGCGTGCTGCACGGCCGCGCACACCTGGACGAACAGGCTCAACCGCTCTGGTACGCTGAGCCGTGTGGCGTCGCAATAGTCGGTGATCGGCACGCCCTTGACGTACTCCATGACGAAGAAGGGGCGGCCCGATTCGGTCAAGCCGCCATCGAGCACCTTGGCGATGTTGGGGTGGTCCATCACGGCCAGCGCCTGGCGTTCAGCCTCGAAGCGGGCGAGAACCGACTTCGAGTCCATGCCCGCCTTGATGAGCTTCAGCGCGACCTTGCGCCGGACGGGCTGCGTCTGCTCGGCGACCCAAACCGCGCCCATGCCCCCTTCGCCGATCGATTCGAGCAGTTTGTAGCGGCCCGCGATCACGGCGCCCGGTTGCTCGCCGGGCATGTAGGCCCCAGTCTGGTCGGGGTCTCCGATCCGCCCCGGGTTGCCCGGCACTGGCCGATCCAGCAGGTGCCCGGCGCGCTCGTGGGCCCGCAGCAGCGCCTCGACGTGGCCACGGAGAGCAGCGTCGTCTGCGCAGGCTTGATCGAGATATGCGGCTCGCCCCGCGGCGTCTGCCAGGGCCACGGCGGCGGCGAAAATGGACTCGGTGCGGTCGGGGGTCTCAGTCATGGTTCGATCCTTGCAAGGTCTACGGTGGCCTTAGATAAGCGTCGTTTCGCAGCCGCGCGCCTCACCGGGCGCTGAGATTATTCCCTTTTTTCATCGAGGGCGTTAATCAACCAGGCGCGGGCGTAAGACCAGTACCGGCTGGCGGTAGCGCGCGAAATGCCGAGGGCGGTTGCCGCTTCCTCCTCGGAGAAGCCGACAAAGTATCGCAGTTTGACCAGTTCCGCCTTGACCGGGGCCTTGGCGGCGAATCGGTCAAGCGCTTCGTCCAGCGTCAGGAGTTCGTCGGCGGGCGCCTCGGCCGCAAGCTCCACGTCGGAAAGCGCCACCCGTGTACGATGCCCGCCGTGCCTGATACGCCGCTTTTGTCGGGCGTGATCGATCAAGATCCGCCGCATCGCCTCGGCCGCCACACGGAAGAAGTGGCTGCGATCGGCGAACGCGTGATCGCCAACCAGGCGCACGTAGGCCTCATGCACCAGGACGGTCGCATCGAGGGTATGGCCGGGCTTCTCTTGGGCCAGCTTCGCCGCCGCCAATTGCCTCAGCTCATCATAGACGAGAGGGAGTAATTCGCTGGCCGCCTGCGGTTGGCCGGCCTGGATCGCTTCGAGGATACGGGTCACTTCGCTCATCGCGCCAGTATACCGGCGGGGGCGGGATTCATTCGAGGCCATGCCAGACTCAAAAAAGGTTGCCGAACTGCTTGACCTGGATCTGGTCGCCGAACCGTGGGCCGTCGATGACCGAGACGTAGTACATCTTTGAGCACTATAGCGCGAGTGCCAAGCTGCGCTACACTCCCAGCGTGGAAACTCTGGAATCCCAATCGGATGCGGCGATTTGACTCTGGCTAGTCAATCGGTCTCGTGCATCGAGGCTAAAATTCGTTCGATCCGCTGAAGCGGGACGTCGATGATCGGGTGTTCAATCGGTCGCCCTTGAAACTTTTCGCGCAAGTCGCCAAAGCTCGCCTGCGCTTCCTTGAGTTGGCGGCGGAGGATGTTAAAAAGCGTGATCGCGTCATCGCTGGGGCGATCGATGCCGGGTTCAAGGCTTTGCAACGGCACGACGCCCGCGATCTTTCTTATTGTGGCGCCGTCCAAGGAGTATGAGGCGGGGTTGGGAAAGCCTCTATGAGGCATCTTGCCCTGCCCCGCTTCTGGCGGTGTTATCGGCGGCTGCCCGCGAAAGTGCGACGGTTAGCGGACAAGAACTACGAAATGCTTACGGCCGATCCGCACCACCCGTCGTTGCACTTCAAGAAGATCGGCGGGACGAAGCATTTGGGGTCGGTGCGCGTGGGCGAGCACTACCGGGCGCTGGGTGTCGAGAAGCCCGACAGCCTCGTGTGGTTTTGGATAGGCACGCACGCCGAGTATGACGGGTTGCTAAGCTGACGCCGGACCCGCTACACATTTTCGCGCCTGTTTGCCTGCCACATGTGGCAATATGGTCGCCTTTCGCTCCGCGAAAGGACGCCCTTTCGCGGAGCGAAAGACGACCATGTTTGGACTTTTCCCCCCTACATGCCTACCCGGCGATCCTCTGGAAGTACTCCTGCGACGCGATGATCTCGGCCATCGCCCGCGAATCGGCCGCGCCGGAAGCCAGTTGGCCGGTGAACGCGGTCAAGCCGCCGCCGTCGGCCGGGCGGTCCAGGAATTGTTCGTACCAGCCACCGACCAGATCGTCGCGGTACTCCTGGCTCAGAAGAAACAATCGCCTCGATGGTCGCCTCTTTGAGCCCGTTGCGGCTCCAACGACGCAACTGCCGGCGCGCCTCCGGATCGGCCGCCATCGCGGCGGGGCCACCGTAATGCGCCACCGCGCTCAGCAAGGTCACCGAAGCCAGCTCGATCAGTCGGCGTCAGCTCGGGCCAATGCCGCGCCAAATGCGCCTCCAAATGGCCCGTCCAAAGGTTCTGCACGCGCTGCTGCGCATCCAGCTTCTCGACCCAGTAGGCCATCTCCGCGTCCTCCTCCTTCGGCGTTTGATAGGGCCAGGGGCGCGACTTGCCCAGAGCGCACAATTCCGCCACCACCGCCGCATCCTTGCGGTCGTGCTGCGAGGGCACGCCGTCGAAAATCTCGGCGTAATCGCGCGCCGCCTTGCCGCTCACCAGCGCCACGGGCAAGCCCACCTCGGTCAGTTCCGACCGCAACGCATCGCCATAGGTTCCCGTCGATTCCATCGCCACGGTCACGTCATGCTCCTTCCACAGCCTCTGCAGCAACCACACGAAGTATTCAAGCTCCGACGGGTTCTTCACCTTCCAGGGGCGCAGGAAGGTTCCGTCGCTGAAGCGGAGGACCGCGAAAATCTCGAACTTCCCAATATCGGTTCCCACCGTCACGCGGCCCGGCGCCGCCTTGCTCAGAACTTCATCCAACACCACATTCTTGACATCCGTCGAACGATACGCTTTGCTCTTACTCACGGGGAGGACCTCCTAAAACGGGGTTTGGGGGAATTTAACAAAACTCCACTCTAACCGCTCTCGAGGCGTCCCCGCTCTATAGCCAACTGCCAGTAAGCTGTATGGCAGGTTGGAAACCTGCCCCACGAGCCGGGGGCCATCTCCGTGGACGCGAAAAAGAAGGAATATGTCGCCCCTCACGTCAGCGCCACTTGTCGCGACACCGATCAACGCACTTGCACCGCCGAACATTTCCGCGCTTTCTTGGCAACTCCGCACCGTCCATCTCCGGCTAGCCTCGCCCGGCGAGCTGGCGCCGTGGCTTGGCCCTGCCTTACGCGGACTTGTGGCGGGACGGCTCAAGGCGAGGGTCTGCCGTCATTCGCCCGCCGAACGCGCGAGCCGCTGGCAGTATTGCGGCGGCTGCCCCTACATGACCGAATGCGCCTATGGCCAGACCTTTGAACCCGATCCGCCGGCCGAGGCGGCCCGCGTGTTCCGCGGCCAGCTCGACGTGGCGCGGCCCGTCGTGTTGGCGCCGTACTACCCGCTGGCCGGGCGCGCCGAAGCGGGTGGGGAACTGCCCGTCAAGCTTGTGGCCGTCGGCGAGCGCGCCGGGCAGCACGCCGACGCGCTGCTGGCGGCATTGGCCGACGTGGGCCGGGCTCCGGGCATTGGTCCCGACCGCGTCACGTTCGAGTTGCCGCCGGCTGGTCCGGATGATTGCCAGCAGGGCATATTGACCACGGCTGATTTGCCGGCCACGCCGGACGCACTGCCGGGCACGTTGCCGCGCGTGGGGGTCGGCTTGACGTCGCCGCTGTTCTTGAACCAGCGCGACGACCGCGGCCGCCGCCGGCCGATCGAGCGGCCCGAGTTCGGCGACTTGTTTCGCGCCGCGCTGCGCACTGTGGGAAGGCGTTTCGCGCTCTACGCCAGCGAACTGCCGGCCGACTTCGCCGCGCTCAAGCAGGCCGCCGAAGAGGTGCGGCGCGTCGACGATTGCTTCGCGCCCTTCGAACAGGTCAAGTGGTCGAGCCGCGCGAAGGATCGCTATGCGCTGCGCGGGTGCGACGGCGGGGCCGTGTTCGCCGACGTGCCGCCGGCGCTCGTTCCGTGGCTTTACTCGGGCGGGCGGTTGCACGTGGGCACGCATCGCGTGGCCGGCGCCGGCGGCTGGCGGCTCGTGCTGGAGTAGGCGAGCGGGGGGCGTCAGCCCCCTGTTGGTTCCGCGTATCCGTACACCGATACCAGGGGATCACCATCGGGTAGGGCCCACGGGCGGCCGGCGGGAACGGCTGGCGAGATCGGCTGGCGAGATCGGCGCAGCTGAGAGTGCTGAAACGCAAATTACTGGTCAGGAGAGGTTTCATGGTTGCCTATGGTCGTGTGAGGAATGGCGTCGTGGTCATCGACGATGGCGTTCGCCTTCCGGAGGGCCAGGGAGTGACGGTGCTCGTGCCATCGCAGCCGAACCTCGTTGGGCAATCCCACCGCCTGTTGGATATCCCCGTGGTGAGCCTTGGCTCGGTCTTGTACCCAGTCAAACCGGATGACGAATTGTTCGGCGAGATGCTGAAATGCCGCGTATGACTTCACGGTGCTCGGCCCTTTCACTTGCATCACACCGAGACCAACGACTACGCCACCTTGATCCTGTCGCAAATCCGCGGCAGCAACGGGGCTCGTCAGGCGCCGGCAGCAGTCCGCCGATCATGATTGCGCGTCCGCGTTCGGGCGTGTCACCATGAAACGCATCGCTCTCGCCGCCGCTTCCTACGCACCGGCAGCCGATGGCGGGAACACCCCTTCATCGATCAGCGCCTGACGGTGGATCAGGCGGTGCCGCAGGTTGATTTCGAGCACCTCCACGGTCGCCCGGCCGATCGGTGTGATCCCCTTCAGCACCGGTCCCTGCCAGATGAAGTGCTCGCTCCAACGGTCCTGCCGGGGATGATAGAGGCGGATCACTTGTCCCGTTTCGGGATCAACTCCCGCGATGTTCGGTCCCTTGTGGTTGTTGCAGTGGAAGCAGGCCAAGGCCAGGTTTTCGGGCGTGGTGGCGCCGCGGTGTTTTTCGGCAATGACGTGATCGACCTCGTGGCCAGCGTCAGCGAAAGACTGTGGCATCAGGCAATACTCGCAAAGAGATGCCGCGCGCAGCCACACCTGATCACGAAGAAGGCGATCCATCGGCTAACCGCCTGAACACAGTGAACGGCGCGCTTTGGACTTCACCAGCCCCAGGAAGCTGCTGACCCGTTCATAGCCTTCCGTTTCCACATGCTCTTCAGCCGTCAATGTGCCCTGCCGCGCTTTGGCGGCCAGTTCCGCCATCCGCTGCTTGTCGACCTCTGGGAAACCCCACTTGAGCAACTCCGACGCCACGGCCGAGGGTAACGTGGGCGCGTCGGGCGCGATGACGCGGGCGAGGATGGTCGATTCAGCGTCTTCGATTGTTGAGGGGCTCATTACGACATTATACCATGTTCGGGCGTGTCACGCGGCTTTTCTTGTTTTCGGCGGAGAACGCTTGCGCTGCGAGCGAGGGGGCGCCGCTTTCTCCGTTTATGTCGCCGGTCTCACTTCGGACGCCCCGTTGGCGCTCGCTTTCTAGTGCCTAACGCCTGACACCGCTTCTCCTTTGGTCCAAAGCCTATTCGCGGCCTCCCTGTTCGTCGCGGGGCGATGCGGCGCCTCCATCGCTTCGCCGGTCGGCGAAGCCAGCCCGTCCCTAAGCGGCCGGCGCCCGCTGTTTCTCTTCGGCACACGGCTTGCAACTGGATTGCGAAATCCAACACAAACCTTTTTCAAGCAACTTGCTCAAGGAGTTTACCATGAAACGCTTCGCTCTCGCCGCCCTGGTCTCGATTATCGCCGCCGTCGTCATCGTAGGCCAGTTCGACGGCAATCCTCAACTGCGGCGCCTCCGCGCTGCTTGTGAGCGGATCTTCGTCGTCGTCCAACGCGAGTTCGATGGCAATCCGCCGCCCGCCACCACGGAAGCGCCGGGGAACGGCAAGGCAGGAGTGTCGACGGGCGAGGCCCAGCCGGACGCCGCGCGGCGGCGGCAAGAACAGCGGCGGCTGACGCGGGACGAGGCGCGGCGGCGCGCGAAGAAGACCTTGGCCTGGGCCGATGCCGAGTGCCAAAAACGCGCTGATGAGTGCCTCCAACCGTTGGCGCGGTTCTTCCAGAACGCCAAACAGGGCCTGCCGACCTTCGCCGACGAAGCACTGGGCTGGCGGAGCAAATGGTATCTGGGAGTCGATTACGTCCCCTGGACGAGCCACGAGCGGCACGCGACGTTCCTGCGCGAGAAGTTCCAAGAACACATTTTCGGCGACACCGACTTGCAGTTGGCCATGAAGCAGTGCTTCGAAGCCTTCAGGCGCGAGGTGGAGAGCGTCGAAAGCGAGATGTTGGTCGAGCTGCGGCTGGATATGGCGGGCCTGCCGGATTCCGCCTTGCCGGAATTCATCGACGCGGCCGGCCTCCACCGGGTCGTAGTTTTGCCAGGAGTTGCTCCCCTCATGGCCGAACAGCGGCCGTTGAAACTCGCGTTCCGGGTATGCCTCCTCTTCGGTGGACTTCTTCGACGATCCAAATGAAGGGATCCCGGGGCGATAGGAGTAGGCGGCTGATTAACGTCGCCTTGAACTGGGCAATCAACATGGCCGCGAACCATGAAACGGCGGAATTGCAACAGAGCCTCGACCGGCTGCTGTCCGGCGAGCAGTTGGCAGGACCGGAACTGGTGGGCTTGGCGTTCGACCGGCTACGACTGTTGGCCCGGAGCGAGTAATTTCCAGTACGCCGGGCCTTTCACCGAGGCGGTGCTGTTGGGCAACGTCGCGTATCGCGCCGGGAGGGCCATCACCTACGACCCGCAAGCGGCGCGGATCACCGACGCGCCGGAAGCCAACCAACTGCTGAGCAAAGAGTACCGCAAAGGGTGGGAAGTCTAACGAAACTACAGGCGATCAAATCGGGCGCGTGCGCCTGTTTTCACGCTTAGCTTTCCGACTGCAGCCCCCTGACAAACTGCTCGATCGCGTCAATGGCCTCGGTCCAATTGTCCTGTTCGGTCCGGCCGGAGGCCCGGCGCGGCTTGAAGTCGTGATTGCCGTCCGCAAGCCAATGGACCTGGATCGCCAGCGAGAGGTCGTAGCTGGCGACTTCTTCCTGGCTCCCAAACGGATCGCGAGTGCCTTGGAGGATGAGCGCCGGCGTCTTGAGGGCCGCCAGGTGATCGACGCGCGGCCGCTCAGGCTTTCCGGTCGGGTGAAACGGGTAGCCGAGGCAGACCAAGCCCGCCACCTGGCATTCGTCTGCTACCAGGCTGGCCATCCGGCCGCCCATCGACTTGCCGCCGATCACCAGCCGTTTCCGCCGGAACGAGTCGATCACCTCACGCCAGGTTTCCAGCAATACGGGTTCACGATCAGGTGGCCGCTTCTTGCCCGTTTCTCGGCGTTCGGCCATATAGGGAAACTCGAACCGTGCGACGCGAAAGCCACGCCTCGCCAAACCCGAAGCAAACCAGCGCATGAACAACGTGTCCATGCCGGCCCCCGCGCCGTGGGCAAGGGCGATGGTCCAAGGGGCCTTGGTGGGGCGATCTGCTACGTCCCACATTATTTGAGACGGAAAGAGGTGGTTGAGTCCCGATTTCGGTGAGACGATACCCCGCCGCTTGGGCAGCCCTGGGGGGCTTGAAACCCCGCCCCGTTGTCCGAAAATGAGACCCCGCCCCTTGCTTG
>DATKSN010000238.1:0-63734 GCA_035531595.1 Pirellulales bacterium
GCTGTTCAGCGCGAGCCTGCTCCCGCCGGTGTCGGTGATCGAGATGCCGGCATTGCTTCCATTGAGGCTGGTCACGCCGCTCAGCAGCAGGGTGCTGCCGCCGGTGTCGGTGATGAAGATACGGTGAGTGGTCGCGAGGCTGGTCAGGCCGCCCAGCTTGATCTCGCCGCCGTTGGTGGCGTTGATGCTCCAGTACCTTTGCTGCGTCAGCGTGGTCAGGGCGGAAACGTCGAGCACGCTCCCCGTGCCATCGGCTGAGAAGGTGCTTAGGTTGGAAACGTAACTCGTCAGATTCGGCAGGCTCAGCGTCGCCCCCGCTCGGGCGGATAAATTGGCCCCGGAAATGGTCGTCGTACCGGTCGCCGAGAGCGTGACCCCCGCGCCTGTCGCCGTCAGCGTTCCGCCGGTCATGTCGAGTGGGCCGCTGAGGGCGGACGTGCCCGAGGCCACCGTCAACGAACCGCCGGTGATGGACAACGTATCACCGCTGGCCGTGGTGAGGCTAAGGACCGACTCGTTATCGCCGGATTGGATGGTGATCGTGGCGG
The DNA here is from genome assembly GCA_035531595.1 of Pirellulales bacterium. GTDB lineage: Bacteria > Planctomycetota > Planctomycetia > Pirellulales > JAICIG01 > DATKSN01. The sequence goes on from DATKSN010000238.1 coordinate 549, forward strand.
CCGTATTGATGACGGCGTTGTCGGTCGCCCCTGGGACGGCGCCGGTGCTCCAGTTGGTGGCCACGTCCCAGTTGCCGCCGGCGGCATTGGTCCAGGTGTCGATGGCGAGCATCCGGCGCTCTTCCAGCCCTTCAAAGCCGCGCGCCGGGCGTGCCGCCAGGTGATGGGCGGCGCCGCGGCGGGCGGCACTGTGACGGGCGGCGGTGCGTGTCGCGAGAGGGCGACGACGGCCGCGGGCTTTGCGATCGAGACGTACACCGCCAAGCCACTGCCGCAACGAGAACTGCCGCAACGAGAACTGCATCATGGTGTTGATCTCCGCATCGTGGTTCTGTTCCGCGTCCGGCTTTTCAACCGGGGCGCGAAGCGCGCCAGGGATTTCCATTCAGGCGAAAGCGATATGCTAACGTGGCGATTTGGGGATTGCAAGCACTTTATTGGAAAATAATTTTGGCGGCCGAGGCGATAGGCGATAGGCGCTGGGCGATAGGCGCTGGGCTTTAGGCGTTGGGCGATAGGCGGTGGGCGATAGGCGTTGGGCGATAGGCGTTGGGCAACCCTCCTTCGGCGGATTTCGCTTTCCGCTCAACGGGGCGAAACGCGCCACGCGAATCGCGCCGTCGGGACTTCGGGTGTCAGCGGCGCCTGTCGCCTTTCGCTCCGCGAAAGGGCGTCCTTTCGCGGAGCGAAAGGCGACATGACAGGCAACCCACGCACATGCCGCGGCAGATTCCGCAGGATGCGCTTCGCCGAAGGCAGACCTTCCCATGGTTATACCTCGGGCGCGCCGGAATGTGACATCGTGTAGCCTGACGCCGAAAGGGACCATTAAGCCCCGGTCGCTATCTAACCGGGATTATTCATGGTCCGGGGAGGAACTCGCGCACTGTGCTGTGGCAGAATTCGCAAGAATTCTGGCGTAACTCGCGTCCACGGCGCGCGCGCTCCCGCGCGCCCGGGCGGATCGTCCGGGGCGCGAAGACTAATCGCCCTCCGAGCATCGGCGCCGCGCGAAAAAAAACCGATTCCGAAACCCCTCCCAAAGAGATCCAAACGGGCGTGGGGTAGGGCGAAGGGTGGCGCGGCAATTGGATGCCGCTTTCGCGGCTCGCTCAGACGTCATGGGGTATTCGGAAGTCGTTTTTTTTTTTCGCTTCGCCGCCGTTTTGTTTTTTGCACGTTCGTTGCTGCGCAACGAGCGTGCTTTTTTCGGGAAAATGACCCCTACCGATTCGTGGGCCGCTCCGCGGACGAGGGGCGTGTGCTGCACGAATCGGCTACGGCCACCGGCGAGGACGTGTTGCCGGGGTTTACGTGTCGCGTGGGTGATTTGCCGCCGTAAAGCCCCCACTGTGCCACGCGGGTCGAATCGGTCGTCGGCAGAAGGCCACTCGCTGACTCGGCATTCCAGCGTGGCAATTGAACACACCGCGGACGACCACGAACCACCCAGCCCAGCACCCCCCAACAGGTTGTAAATCGGCGCGCGATTTTTGAGGTTTAGCAACTCCATATTAGCAACAAATCAAATGCAGGCAGCGGCCGACATGCGTAATTTGCGGCGATTTTGATGGGACACCTGGGCGCGGGACAAGCGGTTGTCGTTGAAATGGTGTCGAATCGAACGATTTTGAAGCGATTGGGACCGAATTCGAGTGAAAATGAGTGCCGGTTTGGCCCTGTGTCCGCCGCGCAGCGGCGATGGCATCCGCGGAGCCGACCCGCTGCGCGGGTGCCCCGAACAAGGAACCGCTCGCCGCGGGCGAGCGGGGGGCGTTAGCCCCCTGTTTGTTCGGCGTGAACGTCCCTGCGGACGCGCCGCGTTCCCACGCCCAGCGTCTTTCGGTCGTCGCAGGGCCGCGGAAGATGCCAGTTTCCGCCCCAAGGAGGCCCGACTCGATAGCCGTGATCCGACGGAGACACCGCGCTCAGTCAATGGAGGGAGACGATGGATTCCCCAAGTTTATATTGAATGTCAGGGCGCGTCGAAACCGCTCGATCCAATCCGGCATGTCAAGCGTCAAGAGCGCGCAGATCTCGACCTTGTGGTCCAAAACACGGGATACCTGAACGCCTATCTCAGAAATCTCGATCACGGAGTTGGAAGGGTCGATATTGGGCCAGTCGGGGAATCTCCCCTTGAATGTGGCGAGGGTTCGCTCAACATCTTTGGAGCGTAGCGGTTTTTTCGCGAAGTTGGCGACAATGACAATCCCCGGATGGCCCTCGTCGATAACACCAGCGTTGTCGTCCGCGAATGTTCGATCGCTCGTCAAAAGCGCGCGTCCCTTGGGCAGCAATCGTTCAACAACCTCCGGATCCTTCGTACCAATCCGCGTCTTTAGCGACCGAGGAAACCGGTAGACGGTGGTGAGCCCCTGCCTCTGACAAGCGAGGGCTAATCGTTTGTAATCCATGCACTCGTCAAGTTGGTAACCAGCCATCCAGCGACTCACTTATTCATGGGAGACTCCCAATAGAGGGCGATCCCTTCAAGCAATTTTTTGATTACCGCGACATCAATCTCAAAATCGTCCGCGATCTCCGACACGGTCAAATCGTCGGAGAGTTCGGCGACGATGCGCGCGATCGGAATGCGGGTGCCTTTGAGGACGGGCACCCCGCCTCGCATTTCAGGAGCGATTTCGACACTGTCCGTCAGCATCTCCACCGCGTGCCGCAACCGGTCCTGAATCGTCGCTTCACGTTCGCTCAATGAAAGACCTTGCGCCATTTCGGCTTGCTCCTTTTGACGGTTCAACAGCGGATAGCGGATCAAATCAGGCCTCAATCGAGGGCCGCCACTCCGCCCCCCTCATTGTGGGATGAGGATGGTTTTCTGACAAGGCCCAATCCATTCGCCTTGCGTTCTCACGCATGGTAAACTGAAAGACATGTCTAAGATCGTCGAACTGCCGCCCACCACGGGCCTGCGTCCCGATGGGGCGATGCCGGGCGGGTGGTGGCACGAAACGGATGAGCCCGGTCGCGTAATTTGCGACCTGTGTCCCCGCGCGTGCGCCCTGCGGCCGGGCGACCGGGGCTTTTGCTTCGTCCGCGAGAACCGCGCAGGCGAGATGGTGCTCTCGACCTACGGACGGAGCACCGGCTTTTGCATTGACCCGATCGAAAAGAAGCCGCTGAACCATTTCTACCCCGGCACGAGCGTGCTGTCGTTCGGCACCGCCGGCTGCAACTTGGGCTGCAAGTTCTGCCAGAACTGGTCGATTTCCAAGTCGCGCGAGATCGAACTTTTGAGCGAGGCGGCGACTCCGGAGGCGGTGGCCGAGGCCGCCCGCCAGCTTGGCTGCCGTAGCGTGGCCTTCACGTATAACGATCCGGTGATCTGGGCCGAGTACGCGATCGACACGGCGCGGGCTTGCCGCGCGGTCGGCGTCAAGGCCGTGGCGGTGACAGCCGGGTACATCACGCCGGCCGCCCGCGGGCCGTTTTACGCCGTGATGGACGCGGCCAATGTCGATCTCAAGGGCTTTACCGAGGGGTTCTATCAGCACCTCACCCTCTCGCACCTGGAACCGGTGCTCGACACGCTCCGCTGGCTCAAGCACGAAACCGACGTCTGGTTCGAGATCACGAACCTGCTGATTCCGCGGGCCAACGACTCGCTCGACGAGATCCGCCAAATGTGCGACTGGGTGCTCGCCAACGTCGGACCCGACGTGCCCGTACACTTTACCGCCTTTCATCCCGACTTCCGGCTCACCGATCGCGGCCCCACGCCGCCCGAAACACTGCTGGCGGCCCACGAGATCGCCCGCGCGCAGGGACTCCATTACGTCTACGTGGGCAACATCCACGCGCCGCGGCAACAAAGCACTTATTGCCCCCAGTGCGGCCAACTGCTGATCGAGCGCGATTGGTACGAGTTGCCCCGCTACGCGATGCGACTCGACTGTTGCCCCCATTGCGGCACGCGCATCGCCGGACACTTCGACCGTTCGCCCGGCAACTGGGGCCAGAAACGCGTACCCGTGCGGATCGCGTCGTACGCGGCGCCGCCGGCCGCGGAACCGAACCAAGGGACCATGATGAGCACACAACAAGCCCCAACGTCCGGGCGAACCGGGCCGGCGGTCTGCGATCCGCCGGAATTGAACGCCGAGAAGCGGCAAGCGATCCTGCGGGCGGCTGGAAACTGGCTGGCCGCGGCGGCCGGCGCCCGAGTCGCGCCCTTGACCGACGCCACGCTGGCCGGCGTGGCGCAAACGCCGGTGATGGGCGTTTTCGTGAGTCTGAAACGCGCCGGGCGTCTGCGGAGTTGCTGCGGTTTTCTGGGGCCGTCGGTTCCGCTGAGCGAGGCGCTGGCGCACGCCGCCGGCCGCGCCGCCAACGACGACCCTCGATTCCCTCCGCTTTCGCTCTGCGAGTTGGCGCACGTCGATCTGGAAGTCTGGCTGCTCCACGGCAGCCGGCCGGTGGCCGAGCGGGGCGACGAGCGCGTGAAGGCGGTGGCCATTGGCAAGCACGGGGTCCAGATCGTCAAGGGCGAATCGCGGGGGCTGCTCTTGCCGTCGGTGGCGGTGGAGCAGTCGCTCGACGCCGAAGCGTTCCTTCGGCACGTCGCGCTCAAGGCCGGCCTGCCGGCATCGACGTGGAAAGACGACGACGCGACCGTCTCGACCTTCGAGGCCGTGGTACTCGCCGGATCGTTGGCCGACGTCTTGCCGGCGGCGTTGACGGACGGCACTGGATCGCAAGTCGCTGGGCCGAATTTTCCCTCGCCCCTCTCGCCGGCCGACGTGGCGGCGCTGGCCGAGTTTTGCCGGAGCAACATTCTGGCGGTGGCCGCCGGCGCCACCCCGAATTGCTACGCCTTGGGTGTGGCCGACGCCAACGTCAGCGGCCTGGCGGTGGTGCTCACGTCGTCGGAGGGCGACCCGTGGCTACAGGCCAGCCGGCACGCGCTGCGGCAAGCCATGCCCTTGCAGGCCACCCTTTTCGGCCTGGCCGAGGGCATGGGGCAATCGTTGCGCGGCGCCGGCGTCGAGCCCGCCTTAGTGTCCGCGGCGCAGGTTGATCTTCTCGTGCTTTTCGATCCGGCGGCGCATGGCGCGGTGCAAGGCGCGGACCTGGCCGGCTTCGACCCGGCACGCCGCGCCTTGCTGGTCGTCGAAGGCGGCAAGTCGGCCATCACGTTCGCTCCGGGTTTGCAGCCCGAGTCGATTCTGCGCAAAACGTCGAAGGCGGCCCAGGTGCTCGTTCCCGAGACGGCCGCCGTTTTCTCGCTGGCGGCGGTGTGTACCGCGCAGCGGCTGGCCACCTCGCACGCGCCCCGGCCCCAGGCGGGTCCGGCGGTGCGATCCGCGGCCGTGGCGGGCACGTTTTATCCGGCCGATCCGGCGGCGCTGGCGGCGCTGGTCGATGGCCTGCTGGCGGGCGAGCCGGTCGAGTCCGAGGTGTGGCCGGCCGTGATGGTGCCCCATGCCGGGCTGGTTTATTCGGGACGGATCGCCGCCGACACGTTCAAGCGGGTGAAGATTCCCGAAACGGTGATCGTGATCGGTCCCAAACACACGCCGCACGGGGTCGATTGGTCGGTCGCGCCGCACCACACCTGGTCGCTGCCCGGCGGCACGCTGGCCGCCGATCCGGAGTTGGCGCGGCAGCTTACGCTGGCGATCCCCGGCTTGCAGTTCGACGCCGCGGCGCACCAGCATGAGCACGCGATCGAGGTCGAGCTTCCGTTCATCGCCCGGCTCGCGCCGCGGACGAAGGTGCTGGGCATCGTCATTGGGGCGGGCAACCTTCAGCGCGCGAGGCAGTTCGCCGAGGGGCTGGCGCGCGTCTTGATGGGGCGGCCGGATCGTCCGCTGTTGGTGATTTCGAGCGACATGAACCATTTCGCCGACGACGAGGAAAACCGCCGCTTGGACGCCATCGCGTTGGCGGCCATGGAGCGGCTCGATCCGGCGGCGCTGTACGATACGGTCACGCGCCGTCAGATCAGCATGTGCGGCCTCTTGCCGGCGGTGATCGTGATGGAGACGTTGCAGCGGCTGGGCACGCTTTCGCGCGTCCAGCGCGTGGGCTACGCCACCAGCGCCGACGCCGGCGGCGACCGCGGCCGAGTCGTGGGTTACGCGGGCATGTTGCTGGGGTAAGAGCGGTAAGAGCCTATCCCAAAACCGCCTTGTGGTGCGGGCGTCCCGCCTGCTTGGCGGTTTTGGGATAGGTTCTGAGGGGCTGATGTTGACGTCCCCGGCCGTATTGCCGTATCCTGGCCCGGATTATTCATGGTCCAGGGGATACGAGCGTAGCCTGCCGACACACTAACCCGCGGCGCAAGCTCGGCGGGTCCGGGGGCCGGCCCACGAAACGGAAGGGATCATTTTCCCGAAAAAAGCACGCTCGTTGCGCAGCAACGAACGTGCAAAAAACAAAACGGCAGCGAAGCGAAAAAAAACGACTTCCGAATACCCCATGACGTCTGAGCGAGCCGCGAAAGCGGCATCCAATTGCCGCGCCACACTTCGCCTCACCCCACGCTTTTTTGGATCGCTTGGGGAGGGGTTTTGGAATCGTTTTTTTTCGCGCTGCGCCGATGCTTGGAGGGCGATTAGTCTTCGTACCGCGGCCGGCCCGCCGCGGCGCGTTCGCGCTCCAGCGCGCGGTTCAATGTCGAAATCGTCAAAACTGGCAAAACCGTACCTTTACCCGACGAAAGCTTCGGCGCGTGGGGCACAAATGGACGATGCGGAAGAAGAAGTCTTAACGCGTCTAAAGCCGGGCAATCCGCCGAGACGGATTTCCTGGTCGGTACAGGTACGGTTTTGCAGTTTTTTCTTGGGCAGTTTCGGCTGCGCCGAAGCCGCGCTTCGTGCGCCGAACGTAGCGGGTCCTATTCGCGTGTTCATAACGAACCGCCGTACACGTGCACGGTTGGTACGTGGGTCCGAGTACGTTACTGTACGGTTGGTAGCTGTTTTGGGGTGGTTTGAAAATGATCCTAGTAGAAGTCAGGCCGTGGGCGCGAGTTACGCCAGAATTCTTGCGAATTCCGCTACAGCTCTGTCCCAGCCACCGGGGGCGCTGTATTGAACGCCGGCAGAAGCTATACTCGACGAACTGTTTTTGCCGACCTGCCCCACACCTTCGAGGACACCATGAAACCGCACCACTGGACCTGCTTGATCGCCACCCTGCTTTTCCCCCTTGGCTTGGCTACCGCCCGCGCCGCCGACGAAAAAGCCGCCGGTTCGACGCGCGTCTACATCGGCACCTACACCGACGGCGGCAAGAGTGAGGGGATTTACCTCTTGAATCTCGACCACGCCAGCGGCGAACTGACGAAGGTGGGTGCGACTTCGGGCGTCGACAATCCCTCATTCCTGGCGATCCACCCCTCCCGGAAATTCCTCTACGCGGTGTGTGAAGTAAGCGAAGTCGACGGCAAGAAGGGGGGCGGCGTCAGCGCGCTGGCCATCGACCCCGAGTCCGGCGGTTTGACGCTTTTGAACCGGCAATCGTCCATGGGCTCGGGACCATGTTACCTGGTGGTCGACAAGACGGGCAAGAACGCGCTCGTGGCGAACTACGGCGGCGGAAGCTGCTGCGTGCTGCCGATCGGCGACGACGGAAAGCTCGACGAGGCGTCGTCGTTCATGCGGCACAAGGGCACGAGCGTCGACAAGGTGCGGCAGGAGGCGCCGCACGCTCATTCGATCAACCTCGACCCGGCCAACCGCTTCGCCTTCTGCGCCGACCTGGGGCTCGACCAGGTGCTCGTTTACCATTTCGACGCCGTCAAGGGCTTGCTGACGCCCAACGATCCGCCATTTGCCTCCGTGGCCCCCGGTTCGGGTCCGCGGCATTTCGCCTTTCATCCCAGCGGCAAGTTCGCGTATGTGATCAACGAAATGAAGCTGACCGTGACCGCTTTCGCCTACGATCCGCGCAAGGGCGTGCTGAAGGAGTTGCAGACGATCAGCACCGTGCCGGCCGGAATCAAGACCGACGGATTCAGCACGGCCGAGGTGCAGGTGCATCCGTCGGGCAAATTCCTGTACGGCTCGAACCGGGGCCACGACTCGATTGCCATGTTTTCGATCGACCAGGCGACGGGCAAGCTGACGTCGCTGGGACAGCAACCGACCGGAGGCAAGACGCCGCGGAATTTCGGCATCGACCCCAGCGGCGCCTACCTGCTGGCCGAAAACCAGGACTCGGGCACGATCGTCGTGTTTCACATCGACCCCAAGACCGGCAAGCTGTCGCCGGCCGGGCACCAGATCGAAGTGCCGATGCCCGTCTGCGCGAAATTCATGACGTTGGAATGAGCGATCCTTCAAGCGGTCGAGAATGGTGGCTGGGGCAGAGCCTAAGCGATGCCCCGGTTCCTTTCTAGCCCGGATTATTCATGGTCCCGTAGCTGGCTTCGCAAGAAGTCAGGCCGTGGACGCGAGTTACGCCAGAATTCTTGCGAATTCTGCTACAGCACAGTGCGCGAGTTCCTCCCCGGACCATGAATAATCCGGGCTAGCCGGGGCAGCCCAACAACTGGGCGAAGGCTTGCTTCGAGTGCTCCAACAGCTCGCCGTAGTCGGAACTCTCGATGTCCTCGCCCATCAGTTCGACGTCGTAGAAGCCATCGTAGCCGGCCGACGTGAGGGCCGTGACGATCTCCTTGAGCGGAATGGCGCCCTCCCCAAGGCGCGTTCGATTTTGCTCGTGGTCCGGGGGCGACTTGCCGTCGCCGAGATGGACCACCGCGATCCGACCGGCCACGTCGCCGAGCCGCTCGACGGTGAACTGGTCGCCGCCGAGATGGTACGTGTCGAACGCCAGTCGCAGACGCGGATTATCGAAATGATCGATCAGCGCCAAGGCGTCATCGAGGCTGGTCAAGAAGGTCCATTCGGCGGCGCAACCCAAGTGCATCGGTTCGATGGCCAGCGTCACCGCGCGCTCGACGGCCAGGGGCAAAAGTTCGGCCAGGGCGTCGGTCAGCAGCCGTCGCGCGTGGTTGTGGGTGTGCCCATGCCGGCTGCCGCTATAGACCACCAGGCAGCCGGCACGCAACTCGGCGGCCAGTCGGATCGCCTCCGCACCGTCCTCGATGCTGTCGCGTACGCTCCGGCCATCACTGCCGGTGAAGCCGCCGGCCCACAGCAGGTTCGAGACTTCCAGGCCGCTTTCGGCGAGCAACTCGACCGCTTTGTCTTCGCCGAAGTCCGACAGCTTGCGCCGCCAGACGCCGATCGCCGGTATTCCAGCCGCGGCGTACTGCGACACATCCTCCTCGAACGACCAACGAAAGGTCGTCATCTCGTTCATCGACAGCCGTGCCATGCTTGCCGCTCCTTCCATCGCCCTTGCCTTCGCTGAGCTCGCCAGTATGTGGAATCGTCGCGAAGCTGTAAAGCCGATCCGGTCATTCCTTGTCCCGCCAGCGGCGTTGCACGCTCTGTTGCCAATGGGGTATCCGGCGTCGTAGAATGGGTGTTGGGGCATCCGCCCGGTGCCGGACGAGGAGAAGCTGGATCTGTCGCATTACTCCCAAGAGTTCCTCGAATTTTATATTCACGCGTGAAGTATACTCGCCATGACCGACCCGGAATCACTACGACAATGCCTGACCTTGCTGGGCCATCGCAATCCCAAGGTTCGCTGCGACGCGATCGAGGGATTGATGAATCTGGATGACCCGGACGACCACCCTGCGGCGGCGGAGGCGTTGATCGGCGCGCTGGGAGACGCCGACGAGGTGGTGCGGGAAGCGGCGGCGGGCGGGCTGGGACAACTGTGGCCGGCCTCCGAGCCGATGGTGTCGGCGCTGATCGAAGCCCTGGCGGACCCGCGGCCGAACGTGCGGCGCGCCGCCGCCGAGTCGCTCTGTCTTCTGGACGCCGATTCCGCCGAGGCGGTGGCGCCTTTGGTCGCTTTGATCGACGACGAAGCCGTCGCCGAGGACGCGATCCTGGCTTTGGGGCCCATCGGCTCGGCGGCGGCGGCGGCCGTGCCGCGGCTGATCGACGAACTGAATTCGCGCCGCCACGTCGAGGCGGTGGCCAGATCCCTGGACCCTATGGGGCCGGCCGCGGCGGCGGCCGTGCCCGCTTTGCAAGCCCGCCTTGACCAACGCGACGCGGCGACGCGCGCCGCGGTGGCGCGGGCCTTGGGCTCGATCGGCCGGGCGTCGAAGCCCGCCCTGCCGGCACTGCTGGCCTCGTTGGCCGACGAGGCATTCTTCGCCGAGGCGCAAGCCCAGTGCGACCAGGCGGCAAAGAAGCGCCGCCCGCAGTTAGGCGGCCAGCCGGGCTATTACCGACTGATCGTGGCCGAAGCGATTTGGAACATCGCCCAGCACGAGCTCGCGGTCCCCATGTTGGTCGACGCCCTGCGCGATACGGTCGCCGACGTCCGCGGCCGCGCCGTGCGCGCGCTGCGCGAGATTGGCCTGCCCGCCTCGTCGGTCGTGGCCGAATTGATGCGCCTCATGGACGATCCCGACGTACTGGCGCGCATAACGGTGATCGGCGCTTTGGGGTCGTTTGGCGCGGGGGCGATTCCCGCGCTTCCCGCGCTCGCCAAGGCGCTGGGCGATGAAAACGCCGATACTCGGCGGGCGGCCGTGCGGGCTTTTGGCGCGTTGGGCGCGTTGGCCCAGCCGGTCTTGCCCATCCTGCGCGAGTTGATGGACATCCGCGGCGGGCCGGTCTGCGTGCCGGCCGCATTGGCCGTTTTTGAAATCACGGGCGAAACGAGCGCCATGGAGACGATCATCGCCGCCTTGCGGGACGGCGGCCCCAAGACGGCGATGCAGGCCGCCGGCACGCTGAGTGATATGGAACCCGCGGCCGACTGGGCCTTGGACGCCTTGACGTCGGTCGCCGCCGACCCTTTGAAGCAGCCCGACGTCCGCAGGGCGGCGAAACGCGCCATCCGCGACATCCGCCAAGCGCGCTGATTTCTTGGTTCTATTGTCATGTCGCCTTTCGCTCCGCGAAAGGACGCCCTTTCGCGGAGCGAAAGGCGACAGACAGGGTCCATCACGGCATGCGGTCGTCACGAAAGTCACGAAGCCTGGCATGCGGGTTCGGCGAGCTTCATTCCGACCAGATCGATCAGGGCGCCGACCGTGGGGCTTTCGGCCAGTTCGTCGTTCGTCAAGCGCACATGGAAGTGCCCCTCCAGGCGCATCAACAGGCTGACCATGTCGACTGAATCCAGCGCGAAATCCTTCGCCAGCACGGCGTCGTCTTGCAACGACTCCAGGCTCTCGCCGGTTTCTTGCTCGAAAATCTGCTTGAGAACGCCGCGAATGGTTTCACGATTCATGGTGAGGGTCGCCGTCAAGTTTCAAGAGATGGCCCGGAACGAAAGCGGAGTTGACCATTTTTCGCCGGTCTTGGCAATTGCAGTTTCAGCGGCCCCCACGCCTCTGGGTGCGGGAACGGGCTTCTTCGCAGAGTTGAGATTGTGGCGATCGACTAAAACCGTTTATACTCCGGCCGCGAATTCATCCAACTCCACCTTCATCGCCGGGAAGCACCATGAAGGTTCTCTCCGTAACCATGTCCATTGCCGCAGCCGGATTCATTGCCGCGGGGCCCTTGTTTTGCTTGATCTGCTTCGTCGCCCAGGCGGCGGACGGCCCGACGTCGCCCGTGGTGGCCGAGGAGTTCCGCGAATTCGAAGTGTTCGTCAAAGACAAGCCCGCCGGCAAGAGCACGATCCGGATCACGGAAACCGCCGACGGCGCGACGCGGGTGGACACCGAGGCGAGCGTCAAGCTCGATTATTTCGTCTACGTTTATCGCTACGAGTTTCATGGGCGAGAGACCTGGCGAGAAGGACGATTGGTATCGACCGAGAACCGTGCCACCGACGACGGCAAGAAGTTGATCGTCCGTGCCCGGCTCGGCGCCGGCGGCTCGACGATCGAAACCAACGGCAAGGCCCGCGCCGCGCCCCGGTTCGATATGACGACCAATTACTGGCGCGCTCCCGACATGTCCCGACGTTCAAAGCAGTCGTTCATGAATGCCGACCAGGGCACGCTCCATTCCGTCGAAATTCGTGCGATGGGAGCGGAGCGGGTCATGGTGGATCGGCGGCGAATCGACTGCGCGCACCTTCGCGTGAGCGGTGAAATCGAAGCCGATTTGTGGTTCGACGACCAGGACCGCATCGTGGGCCGGAAGACGATCGAGGACGGGTATCCCACGGAACTGCGATTGGTACGAGTCAGCCGGAGCGCGGCGCGAACCGCGACGCGTTGACGCGATCCTGGGTGGAAGCATGACGAACACGCGCCCCTCGGCCCCCCCGGCCGGCGAAACCATCGAGCTTGCGATCGTGGCCCAAGGCACCGCCTGCATGGCGTTGCCCGAGCTGAGCGACGTGCGCCGGCGCTCGATCGAAAAGTTCCCCGCCCTGCGGCCCCAATTGCTCAAGCACAGCGACGAGCAAACGCTGGCGTCGTTGGTGGCCCTGTCGCAGGCCCTCGACGACTTCCCCCTGGCGCGCGACTTCAGCCGCTGGGCGATCGTCTCCTCATCGCGCCACCTGGGACGCGCCGCCTTCGCCGGCGTGGTCGCAAAGTACCAGGTGGACGGACCGTGGGGCGTGTCGGTCCAGGTGATCCCCAACGCGACGCCTCATGCGATCGCCAGCACGCTCAGTCTTGCGCTCGACAGCCACGGGCCTTGCGCCGGCGCCGGTACCGGGACCGACGACGAGGCGCATGCCCTCTGCGCCGCGGCCAACCTGCTGCAAGTTCCCGAGTGTCCCGGCGCGTGGGTCGTATTCAGTGCCTGGTCGCCCGAAATCGCGTTCGACGGCGCCGCGCGGCCCGTCTCCGAGGCGACGTGCGTGGCCGCCGTGTTGGCGGTCGTCGACGGTCGGCAAGCCCGGCGTCTGTCCGCCCGCGCCGTGGGCCGGATCGAACTCGGCATGCCCCCCATCCATCGAACGCCCGGCAAACCGGCGGCGCCCGAAAGGCCCAAGTCGGCCGGCCTCACGGAGTACCTGGTGGCCCAGGGAGGCCAAGGCGAGCGCCTTGGCCTGACCAGCGGCGGAATTCGGATCGCCATCGATTGGACAACACCCTTTCCCATTCGCAGTTCGTTCGTCGAGCTCCATCATGGTTGACGATCAAGCCATCGTGATCACCGGAATTGGGGCCTTGAGCGCTCTAGGGACAGGTTTCGCGGAAATCTCCGAGAATCTCCTGGCCGGCCGGAGCGGAATTCGGGCCGTGGAGGATCTGGACGTCGCCGAGCACCCCTGCCGAATCGCCGGCCAACTCACCCTGCCGGCGTGTCCACCGCAGTACGACGCGGCATCCTACGATCGACTGTTTCCGCTCGATCGCTGCGTGCTTTCATGCTGCGTCCAGGCACTACTCGACGCCGGCATCTGGGGCCGGCGGCAAGACCCGCGAATTGGCCTCGTGCTCGGGATGGCGGCGGAGTGGATGTCGCACTGGGATTTCGACGCGCGCCGCGGCGTCAGCCTGTTGCGCGATGCGACGCCACCGCGGCGCGCGACGATCGACACGACCAGGGAAGCCCTTGATCTGACCGGGCCGTCGCTCTCGGTGGCGGCGGCATGCGCTTCCGGCAACCATGCCTTGGCCCACGCCGGCCATTGGCTGCGGATGGGGTGGGTCGATTTCTGTCTGGCGGGCGCCTGTGACATGGGGGTCACACCGTACTCGCTGGCGAGTTTCGGCAATCTGCGGGCGCTTTCGCGGCGCAACGAGCAGCCCTGCGCGGCCGTGCGTCCTTTCGATTGTGACCGGGACGGCATGGTCCTGGGCGAAGGAGGCGCCATGTTCGTCCTGCAGCGAGCTGATCGGGCGCGGGCCGAGGGCCGCGAGGTCTACGCTGAAGTCGCTTCCGTGGGCATGACCAGCGACGCCCATCACCTGGTGACGCCAAGCCCCGACACGACCCACGCGACCGCCGCGGTGCGCCAGGCTCTTGAAGCGGCGCGTGTCGCGCCTGAGGAAATCGACTACGTCAACGCGCATGCGACGGGGACGCCGGTGGGCGATCCCTGCGAATCGCGCGTTTTGCAGGCGGTGCTGGGACCGCACGTCCGACGTGTACCCGTCAGCTCGACGAAGAGCATGACGGGCCATTTATTGGGCGCGGCCGCCGCCATCGAAGCCCTCGCTTGTCTGACCGCGATCCGATACGGCGCCATTCCGCCGACCATCAACTTGGACCATGCTGATCCGGAGTGCGACCTGCATCATGTGGCCAACACGGCGCGCGAGGGCGCCGTGCGAATCGCCGTTTCCAACGCGTTCGGGTTCGGCGGCCATAACACGTCGCTCGTCCTGAGGGGCGGGTTTTAGAGCGTATCCCAGGTGGGCTTCGCCCGCCTGGGGCCTAGAATGCTCAATGAGATACGGCTTGTATAGCGGGCGGTTGGCACTCGCCAGATCCAAAATAAGGCGTCGCGGCACATGCGGCGCGGCACGGCGGTTTCGGCGCAGCCGAAAATGCCCAAGAAAAAACTGGCAAAACCGTACCTGTACCGACAAGGAAATCCGTCTCGGCGGATTGCCCGGCTATGGATGCGTTAAGACTTCTTCACCCGCAACGCCCATCGGTGCCGCTCGCGCCGAAGCTTTCGTCGGGTAAAGGTACGGTTTTGCCAGTTTTTTCGGAGCCCGGGTGAGCGCCCCCGACCGTCGTCCACATGAGCGTCTCGTCGGGACAACCGAGTGCAGATGTTCGCCCCGGCCTGAAGCCGCCTTCGGCGGCTTCAGGCCGGGGCGATTCACGGGAAGTGAGGATTTTGAGGGAGACGTGCTAGCACGCCATCTTATTCACCACCCGCGCAAGGCGGGATGGGGTCTGTGCCTGACAACAAAGGTCTCACTGCGGGCCGCGTGAAGTATAACGCCGTTGAGCAGGCGGGCTCCGCCGCCTACCGTCCCCTCCCCTGCCACGTATCTCGGCGGCGGAACTCCGCGTCGAGCGCGGCGCGCAGGCCCGGCTTGTCGAGGCACCAGCTCGGACCAACGAGAAAGTCGGGCGGGGCGTCGCCACCCACGCGTTCGACGATGCATTCCATGGGCAGCAACTCGAGGAAATCGACGACCGTGCGCACGTATTCGTCGCGTTCGATCAACGTCACTTGTCCAGAGCGGACCCATTCGGCCAACGGTGTGTCGCGAACCGCGTAAAGATTGTGAAGCTTCACCGAATCGACCGATAAGCGGGCCAACTCGCGGGCGGTGGCCAGCATGTCGCCGTGCGATTCGCCCGGCAGTCCCAGGATCACATGAGCGCAGATTTCAAAGCCACGCCCGCGGCTGCGCGCGATGGCGTCGAGGAAGGCGTCGTGGTGGTGACCGCGGTTCATCCAATCGAGCGACCGGTCGTGCATCGTCTGCATTCCGTACTCGACCGAAAGGTAGGTCCGGGCGGCCAACTCGGACAGCAGATCGAGCACGTCGTCGGGGACGCAGTCGGGGCGCGTGCCGACGGCCAGCCCGACCACCCGCCGATCGGCCAACGCTTGTTCGTAGAGGGGGCGCAGCCGAGCGACGGGCGCGTAGGTGTTCGTGGCGGGCTGGAAATAGGCCAGAAAGCGTTCAGCCTTGTAGCGGCGCCGGACCCGCCGAATGCCCTCTTCGAGTTGCCCGGCGATCGAGTCGCGGGGCAGCCGGCGGCTGGGGCTGAAGCTTCGGTTGTCGCAAAACACGCACCCCCCCACCGCCACGGTGCCGTCGACGTTGGGGCAGGTCAAGCCGGCGTCGAGGCTGACCTTGTGGACCCGCCGGCCAAATCGGCCGCGCAGGTAAAAATGATAGGCGTGGTAGCGGAGTCCCGCGGCACGCCAGGCAGGTGTCGTGCAGTCCGGCATGGCTCGAAATTGTTGACGCCGACGACGCGCGGGTCTAGACTCAAAGAGGGGTGACGCGGGACAGGTTGCCGCCGCCAGGGTGAATCCTAAGTGGTTTTGGACTTCGGAACAAGAGACACCAGCGCGATGTTCGGCGAACTCATTCCGATCGGTGGAGGCGATCCGATCCCCTTGTTGAAGAAAAGCTTGCTGGTGGGACGGCGGGAAAGCTGCGACATCGTGTTGCGCTTTCCCAACGTGTCGGCCCATCATTGCCAACTCACCTTGATGAGCGGCTATTGGTACGTTCGCGACTTGCAGAGCCGCAACGGCGTCAAGGTGAACAACGTCAAGGTCACCGAAAAGCGGCTGGACCCGGGCGATGCGCTGGCCGTCGCCAAGCACCGCTACGAACTGCAGTACTCGCCGGCCGACCTGGGCGCGATCGGGCCTCCGCCCGCCGAAACCGGCGCCGCGATGGCCGAGGTGTTCAGCAAATCGCTGCTCGAACGGGCCGGCCTGTCGAAAGAATTCGAGCCGGAGCGCGGCGCTCCGAAACGTTACGACGCGCAGAGCAATCGTCCTGGTCAGATCAAAGATCCCTTCAAGCCCCTATAGCTTTTCGTTTGGCCAAGCCGAAGAAAAAGCAGTTACGCGCCGATTTCCGCAAGAACCGCGCCGCCCGCGCGCGTCAGGGCGATCTGACTCGCAAGTTTCACGATCCCGAAGCCGAAGACGACGACCCGCGCGACGAGCGAATCAGCGGCAAGGGCGAGTTGACCCGCAAGCGGACGGTTCGCGGCGTCGGCGCCGCGGACGGCGGCCAGGGACTTTCCGTACACTTGGACATCGACGAAACGACCTGCCTGCGTGGGCGCGTGATCGCGGTCCACGGCCTGACCAGCAGCGTCGAAGCCGAGGGCGGCGCCCGTTACCAATGCGCCACGCGGCGGTTGTTGAAGACGCTTTCCACCGATCAGCGGCACGTCGTGGCGGCGGGCGACCGGGTCTGGTTCCGCCCGGCCGACGACCAGGCGGGAATCATCGAGCGGATCGAGCCGCGTTACGGCGTCCTCCGCCGCGCCACGCGCGGCCGGCAGCATGTGATCGTCGCCAACGTCGATCAACTGCTCATCGTGGCCAGCGCCGCCGAACCTTATCTCAAGCCCAACCTGATCGACCGTTTCCTGGTCAGCGCCGAGCAAGGCGGTTTGAAGGCCGTGATCGCGATCAACAAGATCGATCTCGTCGAGCCGGCGTCGCTGGCGCCGTTGGTGGGGGTTTACAGCCGGATGGGCTATCGCGTGCTGCTGGTCAGCGCGCGAACCGGATTTGGCGTCGAGCGGCTCCGCCGCGCCTTGGCCGGCCGCCAGAGCGTGGTCGCCGGCCAGAGCGGCGTGGGCAAATCGTCGCTGTTGAACGCCGTCGAGCCGGGGCTCGGTCTGTTGGTGGCGGAGGTCAGCTCCGAAACGCAAAAGGGAAAGCACACCACGACCACGGGCCGGCTGCTGCCGCTGGCCGGCCGCGGCTACGTGGTCGATACGCCGGGCATCCGCCAGTTCCAGCTTTGGGACGTGGCGCCCGAGGAGGTCGCCGGCGCTTACCGCGACCTTCGGCCGCTGGTCAGCCGTTGCGGTTTTCCCGACTGCACCCACACGCACGAAGCCGGCTGCGCCGTCAAGGACGCGGTGGCCGACGGTTGGCTCGACGCGCGGCGCTACGAAAGTTATTGTCAATTGTTCCAAGGAGATATGGAGTGACAACATGACCATCGACAAAGTCCGCGATCTGTACGACAAGCAGCCGTTTCATCCCTTCACGATGCACCTCACCCCTTACCACTGAGAACCAAAACCGCATGACCGAAATGAACCGTTCCGAAAGCGTCGCCAGTGAAGCGGCGGTGTTGGTTGGCGTTCTGTTGCCGGGAAAGCACGAATCCGGCGTCGCACTCGAAGAACTGGACGGACTGGCCACGACGGCCGGCGCCCGGGTGGTGGGCCAGTTGACCCAACGCCGCGAGGCGCCCGACAAGACGACCTATTTGGGCAAGGGCAAGGTCGAGGAACTCCGCGTGCTGGGCGAAGCGCGGGACGCCGACGTGATCCTCTTCGACAACGATCTCTCGCCGGCCCAGACCCGCAACCTCGAAACGGCGACGAACCTCAAGGTGCTCGACCGCTCCGAACTGATCCTCGACATCTTCGCCGGCCGCGCCCAGACCCACGAATCGCGATTGGCGGTCGAACTGGCCCAGCTTCAGTATTCCCTGCCGCGTCTGAAGCGGATGTGGACCCACTTGTCGCGGTTGAAGATGGGCATCGGCATGCGCGGGCCGGGCGAAAAGCAGTTGGAGGTCGACCGCCGGCTGGTCGAGAAGCGGATTCACGACTTGCAGACCGAGTTGGCCGAGATCCAGCGGCGCAAGGAGCGGCAGGTGGCCGCGCGCGGGGACCACCGCACCGTTTCGCTGGCCGGTTACACGAACGCGGGCAAGAGCACGCTCTTGAACGTGCTCACGGGGTCGAACGTCTTGACTGAGGACAAGCTGTTCGCCACGCTCGACACGCGTACCCGCCGCTGGCAATTGCCGGGCTGGGGCCCGGTGCTCTTGAGTGACACGGTCGGTTTCATCCGCGACCTGCCGCACCATCTGATCGCCAGCTTCAAGGCCACGCTCGAAGAGACTCGGCGGGCCGACTTGCTGCTGCATGTGGCCGACGCCAGCAGCCCGGCCGTGTACGAGCAGATCGCGGCCGTCTACAAGGTGTTCGAGGAGTTGGGAATCGAGGCCAAGGACGCGCTGTTGGTGCTCAACAAGATCGACGCGCTGACCGACCGCATGCGTCTCGACGGCCTGTTGAACCGATATCCCAACGCGTTGGCGGTGAGCGCCCGCGGCGGGCAAGGCCTGCCGCGGCTGTTGGCCGCCGTGAGCGAGGCGCTCAGCCGCAACTTTCTCGACGTCGACATCGAGACCGGCGTGGCCAACGGCCGCCTGTTGGCCTACTTGTCGGCGCACGGCGAGGTGCTCTCGAAGCAGTTTTCCGAAACGCGGGTTGTCGTCCATTGCCGAATTCCGCGGGAGCACCTCTGCCACGTCCACGACGAGCAGACCGTCATCCGCGAGCACCAGGCCAACGGCCTCGCCGTAGGGTGGGCACCGCCCACCATTCCGACTGATGTAGCCCACCAATCCGACTGAACCCGGCTTGCCCGGATTATTCATGGTCCCGTAGCTGGCTTCGCAAGAAGTCAGGCCGTGGACGCGAGTTACGCCAGAATTCTTGCGAATTCTGCTACAGCACAGTGCGCGAGTTCCTCCCCGGACCATGAATAATCCGGGCTTGCTCTCCGGCATGGGGTTATCGGAGGTCGGTTTTCTTCGCTTCGCTCGTTTCCTTTTTGCACCGCCGTTGCTGCGCAAGGTTGGTGCTGCAGGCCACGCATTCCAGTCTGACGTCCGGCACCATGTCGAAACGCTCCATCCACGGTTCGCGCGTTCTGATCACCGGCGCTTCGAGCGGCATCGGACGGGCGTTGGCGTTGGAGTTGGCGCGGCAGGGGGCGAAGCTCGTGCTCAACGCGCGGCGTCTTGACCGGCTCGATGAATTGGCCGCCGAAATCGCCACGCTGGGGACCGAAGCGGCGCCGCTGGCGGGCGACGTGACGCTCGCCGGCGTCCGCCACGCGGCGCTCGAAGCGGCCCAGGCGCGTTTCGGAGGTCTCGACGCGCTGGTGAACAACGCCGGCATCGGCGCCTGGGGACGCTTCGAGGAGGCGGCGCCCGATCGGCTCCGCCGCATCATGGAAGTCAACTTCTTCGCCACCGTCGAGATGACGCGCGAGGCGTTGCCCATGCTTCGGCGGGGTCGCGATCCGATCGTGGTCAACGTCGCCTCGATCCTGGGCCATCGCGCCATTCCGCGTTCGAGCGAGTATTGCGCCAGCAAGTTCGCCGTGCGGGGGTTCAGCGAGTCGTTGCGGGCGGAGTTGGCTGGCCAGGGTATTGGCGTTTTGGTTGTCAGTCCCGGCACGACCGAGAGCGAATTCGTGGCCGGCCTGATCGAGCGCAAGAGCGAGATGGCGTGGCCCGAGCAACCCGCCGTGCCCGCCGCCGTCGTCGCCGCGCAAACCGTGCGGGCCATGCGGCTCGGCCTGCGCGAAATCATCCCCAACCGCCGCGGCCGGCTGTTGATCTGGCTCAATCGCCTCGCCCCGCGCTGGGTCGACCGCTGGATGGAACGCTACGGCTGACGATCCCACCGACTCGCAACGGAGGGCGGCGCCTACGAACCGCCTCGCAGTTGGGCTTCCAGCTTCTTGATGAGCGCCTCGTCGCGTTTCAAATCGGCCGGCACGAACCCCGAGCGAGCGCACTCGCGCCCCAGCGCGATCTGGGCGAAGCGCAGGCGAGTTTGGATTTCTTGCACCGTCCGCCGCGCTTGGGCCAAGGGTACATCGCAGCGCGCCGCCTCGCTCGGGCTGGCCGCCGATCGCCGCGCGGCTTCGAGCAGGGAGGCCTCGTGCTCGGCGTTCCGCAACTCCTCGGCCGCCGCCAGCGCCGCTTGCTGGCCGCGCTCCCACGCGCTGGGCACCTTGCGCTCCCAAAGGGCCTGGCCCATCCGCAGAAACAATTCGTCGATCTCACGCAGCACGGCCGACCGGTCGGCCGGCGGCGCGCCCGCCTCCGGCGGCGCGCTCGGCGCGGCGATCGGAATGGCTACCCCGCACAGCCGCCGGCGCCAAATGTCGAGGTCTCCCATCTCCCGCGCGTTGGGGCGATGGATTTCGACCGTGGACGACTGGCGCGCGTTGGTGACACGGGCACGGACGGTAAGCGTACCATTGGCGGCATAGGCGTACTCCACGTCGACCGAGGCTCCGGCCGGCAAGCCCGCCGGCAGATCGCGGACCACGCATTCGCCCAATGCAATGCAGTATTCCGGTCGCTGACTCTCGCCCTCGACCACGGCCACCTTGACCGTATCCTGATTCGGTCGGGCCGTCCGGAACCGTTTCACCTTGCGGCAAGGCAAGGGCGTGTTCTTGGGGATCAATACCACGTTCACCTTCTGCCGCGTGCGCTGGTCGAGTCCCACCACGCCCAGGCTGTGCGAATTCACGTTGACCAGATCGAACTTCGGCCGCTCCGCGTCGCCCTTTTTGGCCTCTTCGCCCTCCTCGCCCAAAAGCATGGCGGCGTAGAGCGCGGCGCCGTGGGCCACGACCTCGTCGGCCGATTGCGAGCGGTCGGGCTCGCGGCCGGCGAGCTGCTTGAGCATCTCGCCGACCATCGGCATCCGCGTCGAGCCGCCGACCAGCAGCAACCGGTCGATTTGCGGCCAATCGAGATGGGCCTGTTTGACCACCTGCGCCGTCGTGCTCTGCGTGCGTTCGAGCAAGTCGCGGGTCAGCTCCTGGAACTCGGCCCGCGTGACGTCCAGCCGCATGCGGACGCCGGCGTGGTACATGACCACCGTGGTTCTCTGTCGCTCGGAGAGCGCGTGCTTGGCTTCTTGCGCGTCGAGCCACAGTTGGGCCGCGTCGCTCGCGTCGCCGCGGGGATCGACGCCGTGCGCCGCCAGGAACCGCGCGGCGAAATGCTGAACCAAACGCTCGTCGAAATCCTTGCCGCCGAGCTGCACGTCGCCGTCGGTGGCCAGCGTGCGGAACGAACGGCCCTGGACCTCGAGGATGGTCACATCGAACGTGCCGCCCCCCAGGTCGAAGACCAGCACCCGCTCGCCTTCGGCCGCCGGGGCGTTCGGACCGCGGAGCGTGGCTTGGTGGTAGCCGAAGGCGACGGCGGCGGCGGTCGGCTCGTTGATGATGTCGAGCACTTCGAGCCCTGCCAGCTTGCCCGCCTCTTGGGTCGCCTTGCGGCGCCCTTCGTCGAAAAAGGCCGGCACGGTGATCACCACCCGGCGAATCGAACCCAACCGCCGCTCCGCATCCTGTTTCAGCCGTTCGAGCAGGAAGCCGTTGAGCACCTCGGGCGGCACCTCATGTCCGCCGACCTGGCGGTGGAAATGCCCGCGCCCCATGTCGCGTTTGAAGCAATCGGCGTAGGCGTCGGGTTCGAGCACCGAACCCTTGACGGCCTCCTTGCCCACGATCACCAGTCCATCCTCGAAGGCCACGGCGCTGGGCGTCAGCAGGTCGCCCGACTGGTTGAGCACCGTCGTCGGCCGGCCGCCGGCGTCGACGTAGGCCACCAGTGAGTAGGTCGTGCCCAGGTCGATCCCAATCGGGAGTTGGTTTTCGGCGGCCGAAGAGCTGTTTGGCGAGGTTTGGTTCATGGCGATTGTTCGTGTTGTGCTACGTAGGATGGGCACTGCCCACCAACTCAACTAAAGTGGTTCATCCGACGGAAGCGTACATTGTAACCGACCGACCGGGCACGGAGGTCGGTTGGGGAAAATCGGGATCAGCCAAGCGATGTTCACCAGCCCTTTATGCCACCGGTGTAAGACGTCCCTGGGGCTTACGCCAGTCATCCCGAAAGTCAGCGCCGGCTGACAAGTAGCAATCCCAGCACCACCAGGGCGCTGGCGACGACCACCAGGGCTAATTGCGTGATGCTTGGACTGGTTGTGTCGTGGTTCTCCGAACCAGGTACTTCGTCGGTCGCCGGCGCGCCGGGGTTCTCCCAGGCGAGATCCCCTGTCGCAGGTGTGTCGTCGTGTCTGACGCAGCCATCCTGCCGCTGCGTCTCCAGCGTGCCAAGGCTGTCCCAGCAGGCGTCCTGCGGATTTGGCTCAGGTATTTCAGGGCCGCCCTGGCCGTGTGGGTACTCGGCGAACGCTGTCCGACGGTTGTCCCAGCCATCGCCTGGCCCTGGGGCCGGCTCGCTGGGTTCAGGAGGTTTCGCTGCCGCGGGCGGGTGCGGGGCCGTCGAATCCCCCGCCGCCCGGCCACGAATCGCTGGCGCCGACACGCGCGCCAGCAGGTGGAACATGAAATCGGGCCCGGCGGGCGATAGCCTCACCACATCGCCGGAGCGCAAGCGCGTGCCGGCTTGCACCGGACGGTCGTTCACCAGCACCTGTCCGCCGCCGACGTTCTTCACGCTCCAGCCCTCGTTGTCGAGCCGAAACAAGGTCTGGCAGCCCCGCGCGGCGCGGTCGCGCATTGGGTCGAAGAACAGCTCGCACGCGCGGGTATCGCCCGCGCGAAACTCCGGCAAGTCGAACTCCAGCCGTTCGCCCTGGCGAGTGCCGGAGAGGATGGTGATGCCAACGGCCATGGGAAGGATGGATGTTGAGCCTGGGGCGAAATCCGCCGAAGGCGGGAAGGATGAAACCGGAACACCGTTGAATTCGCGTAGGGTGGGCACCGCCCACCAGATTGAACTCTCGTCATCGTTGGGTGTCATTATCCGCGAGGCGCCGGGCGGAAGTCAACTTGAAAGACTTGCTTTCCTCCACCGACCGCCGAAGCATTATCGGCTGTTGGGTGTGGCGCCGCGTTCTTCGACGAATCTTTGTTGACGGCGTTGCTGTTCACCTAAGGGAGTTTGTCAATGTACCTTACGCCGACGTGAGTCGGTCAGCATTTTTTCGTCTATCACGCTCGAGTCGTGGCGCGAGATCGTCGAGGTCGCGTACGAGGAGGCTCTACTGGGCGACGACAGGGCGCGTGTTTGGATTCAGCGAACGATTGGGCTTGCCGACGCCGCGCGCATCGAGCGTGCAGTTCGCGCCGTCGAATCGCACGTTGTCTTCACCGAAATGCTCGACGCGGTGGCACAAGCGCGCGCCAAACGCGCCGGTGTAGGGGAGATCGCTCCTCCGGTGCGCGCGCCGGAACCGCGGGACACTGACAAGCCGAATTATTGGTCCGTCGTCTTCGATGTGGTCACTCCCGCCGCGTGGGAGCGTCTCGTCGAGGCCGCGATGTCCCAGGCGCGGTGCGGCGACCCGCGGGCGCGCGAATGGATCGCAAACGTTCTGGGGGCGGATAGCGCGATTGAGGATCTCGGGCGCGCTGATGCCGTCGCCGGATACGCGACGATTTCGTCGCTAAACCGCGCGTTAGAGCGCGAACGTGCTGCGGCGGGCGAGCGTCCTCGGTACGAAGACTGACCCCGCTCCGAGCGTCGTCGCTGCGCGAAAAAAAACGATTCCGAAACCCCTCCCAAAGAGATCCAAAAGAGCGTGGGGTAAGGCGAAGTGTGGCGCGGCAATTGGATGCCGCTTACGCGGCTCGCTCAGACGTCATGGGGTGTTCGGAAGTCGTTTTTTTTCGCTTCGCTGCCGTTTTGTTTTTTGCACGTTCGTTGCTGCGCAACGAGCGTGCTTGTTACCGAAAATGATCCCTACCGTTTCGTGGGCCGCTCGGCGGACCCCCGCAGCTTGCGCTGCGGGTTAGTGTGTTGGATGCTAGCATCGCCAGAAATGCGCAACGATCCGATCAAGGCCATGCGTAGAACCCGTGGCCTTCCCCAGCCCGTGCGAGCGCGTTACACTATCATGTTGTTCCGGCATGTCTGACGATCGATTGGTCCCTTGGGACCAAGGAGGCTCTTGTGCGAACTCGTGGCGTGGTGCTGTGGGGCGTGGCTGGGGCGGCCATTTTGGGTCTCTTGTCGTTGCGGCCTTCGGCGGCGGAGCCGAAGGCCGACCCCTTACCGAGCATCAAGGAACTGGCCGCCGAACTGGTCCAGTTGCGCGACCGCGTCGATCGGCTCGAACAACGCGTCGCCGGGCTGGGGGGCAAGCCGGGGTTCCTTGAGCTTAAGGTCGACCGCCACGGCATCATTCGTGATCCGGCGGGAAAGCCCGTGGGTTACTGGGGCATCGACTACCCAACAAGGCAGCGCAGCCGCAGCCGCAACGGTAACCGGTGAGTCCGCCGGCTGGCCATGTTCGCAACGCCTCGATAGGCCGTCCACCTGGACCGCGCCGGCGCATAAACCTCACGCGGTCGAGAATGACACATTCACGGTGGCTGGGGCGCCAGCCACCATTGCGAGGATCGCCAAGCGAAATTCGATGTCGTATACCAACTTCACTCTGGAATCCGTGGATCGAATCTTCGGAGTGACGCCGCAACCGGCCGACCTGTTCCCCGCACTCGCGCCTCTGCCCGTGCCGTTGTGGTTGCGGGATGTGCTCTCCAAGGGCATGCAACTGTCGCTGCTCAGCGAGAAGGCGCGCAGCGAGTTCATCGTCGTCCCCATTCTCCTGGCCAGCCGGGAGTTGAGCCACGACGCGGTCGCCATCTACTCGGGCCAGCGATTGGACGTCAACCCAGACCTAGGATTGGTCGGTGAATGCGATTTCATTCTGGCCGCCACCGCGCCGGTGCCGTTGTTGCGCGCGCCCTTGGTTACGATCGTCGAAGCCAAGAAAAACGACATCGAGGCCGGCTTGGGGCAATGTGTGGCGCAAATGATCGCCGCGCGGCTTTTCAACGAGAAGGCCGGCAAGGCGTCTTTCCAGATCTTCGGCTGCGTGACGACAGGCGAGGACTGGCAGTTTTTGAGGCTGGAACCCGCCGCTGTGTCGATCGACCGCGCGCGCTACTACATCGATCATGTGGGGGCCATTCTCGCCGTGTTGCAGGCGATCATCGGTGAGGCCCGGGCGCATGGCTAGCCCGGATTATTCATGGTCCGGGGAGGAACTCGCGCACTGTGCTGTAGCAGAATTCGCAAGAATTCTGGCGTAACTCGTGTCCACGGCCTGACTTCTTGCGAAGCCAGCTACGGGACCATGAATAATCCGGGTTAGAGCCCGTGCTAGAATGTGGAGAAAGGAGACCTGACTCGTGAACCTCATTCTTGAGTTGCCGCCAGAACTTGAAACCCAGCTCGCCGCTGAGGCCGCTCAGCTTCGGCTACCAATTTCAGAATATGCCCTGCGCTTGCTCGCGGTGGGGCGAATTCAAGTACCCACACCGCGTAGCGGCGCGGAATTGCTTGCCTACTGGCAGGGTGCTGGGCTTGTCGGCACTCGGCCCGACATTGAGGACGCGCCGGCTCACGTTCGCGCTTTGCGGCGGCAATCCGAGAAGCGGGAGCGCTTGTAGCCGATGGAGCTCTTGACACCGACATCCTGATCGACATCCAGCGTGGGCACGTTCAACGTGAAGCATTACGGCGTCGTAAACGATCTGATCGTGGCGCAGCCGTATTCGCGGTGAGGAAACGCTCAGCCCGGTCTCGAAGACGGCCTGGGAAGGCCGTCCTACGGATTCAAGGAAGCGTCATGCCCGCATTTTCGCGTGGTCGTTGAAAATACCTTCGATCACCCCGCGCCGATAATCAAAGATACGGCCCAGCATCCGCCGGACGAAGGCCCAATGCGCGAACGATCCCAGGGAACCCAGCGGCAAGCAGTAGTCGACTTGGTCACGCATCTCGGTGCCGCCGGATACATCGCGGAATTCGTGCAGGTGCCGCCAGGCGCGGTACGGCCCGCGCAGTTGCACGTCGACGAAACGCACGCCTGGCTCGAACGACTCGATCCGCGATCGCCAGTGAAAGGGTACGCCGCACAAACGGAGCTGGTAGTCGATGAGCATCCCTTCGTGAACCGCGACCCCTTGCGGCTGGAGGATGCGGAAATGCAAGGAGGGGGGCGTGATTCGTCGCAGGTTCGTGGCGTCGCGGAAAAAGGCAAAGACCTCGCTGCGCGGGCAAGCGATGAACTGCGTCCGCTCCAGTTGAAAGCCGCGCCTCATGGGCCGTGCGCTCCCACCGGCCGCGGCGGATCGGCGTCGGCATCCAGAATGTCGTCGAGCGCGCCTGCCAATTCCGGGAAGCGAAAATCGTAGCCCGTGCGCAACGCCACGCTGGGAACCACGCGCTGCGAATCGAGCAGTACCCCGCCAAACTCGCCGACGACCAGCTTGAGCATGAAGCCCGGCAGCGGCATGAAGGCGGGGCGGTGCAAGGCCTTGCCAAGCAGGCGAGTGAACTCGCCGTTGGTCACGGGGTTGGGCGCGACGGCGTTGAGCGGGCCGGAGATCTCCGCCTGCTCGGCCGCGTGCAGCAGCAATCCCACGAGGTCGTCGACGTGAATCCACGACATCCATTGTCGGCCGTTGCCCAACGGACCGCCGGCGCCGAGCTTGAACGGAATGAGCATCTTCGATAACGCCCCGCCGCCGCGACCCAGCACGATGCCGATCCGCGGGTTGACGACCCGCACGCCCAACGGCGTGGCGGCGGCCGACGCCGATTCCCAGGCCCGACAGACGCCGGCCAGGAAATCGTGGCCGGGGGCGGACGTTTCATCAAGTGGATCGTCGCCGCGCGCGCCGTAGAAGCCGATCGCCGAGGCGGAGACGAGCACTCGTGGGCGCACGGGCAATTCCGCCAGTGTCTTGACCAGGTTCGACGTGCCGGCCTCGCGGCTGGCGCGGATGCGCTCTTTCTTGGCGGCCGACCAGCGCCCTTGGGCCACCGATTCGCCCGCCAGGTGAAACACGGCCTGTACGTCGCGAAAGGCCGCCGCCGGCGCGGCGCCGGCCAGAGGATCCCAGGCGAACAACTCGGCGCGGGCCAGCGAGCCTCGCGTGCGCGCCGGGTCGCGGGTGAGCACGACCGGATCGCTGATCCGCGCGAGCAATCGGCGTCCGAGGAACCCGCTCGCACCGGTAATCAAGGCCCGCATGTTGGACTCCTTACCGCCCACGCCTGAAACCGCAAGGACCGACGTGGTTTAACAGGTCAAAGGCGTTAGACGTTGCGAATCCGGCGACTCAGTAGCGCGGCAGGTTCGGTTCGATCTCGCTGGCCCAGCGGTCGATGCCGCCGGCCATGCTCTGCGTGCGCGCATATCCTTGCTGCCGCAACCACTGGGTCACCTGCAGGCTGCGCCCTCCGTGGTGGCAATGTACGACGATGTCGCGCGTGCGGTACGGCTCCAATTCGCTCGCCCGGACCATCAACTCGCTCATCGGCAATAGCCGCGATCCCTCGATATGCACCAGCTCGTGCTCATCCTGCTCGCGGCAGTCGAGCAGCAGGAACTCGTCGCCCGCGTCGAGCTTGGCCTTCACCGCTTGACAGGTCGTTTCCATCGGCAATTTAGGGTTTGTTTCGGACATGGCTTTGGTTTCGTCCTCAAGAACTGCCCGCATGATGCGACTCATTCTACGCGGGAGGGGGGCCGCTAGGGAAGCACATGGCTTGCAAGGAATTTCGCGGGCAGTCAAAATGGCTTGGCACACCAAGCACACCGCATTTGTGGAGAACGAAGAAGATGTCATGCCGTCGCCCGCTGTTGATCCTGATCGTCCCCCTGGCGTTTTGTTTCTCGGCTTGTTTCTCGGCCGCCACGGCCGACGACAAGTCGCCCAGCACAACCTATACCGATCCGGCCAATACCGACGCCGATTTCGCCGCGCAGGGCGAATACACGGCCGTGATCCCAGGGAACGTGATCCCAGGGGACGGGGCGGTCGGCGTGCAGGTGATCGCGCAAGGCAATGGCAAGTTCCACGCCGCGTTTTACATGGGCGGTCTGCCCGGCGACGGCTGGGACAAGAAACACAAATCCGAAGTCGATGGTGAAACCAAGGACGGCGTGACGCTGCTTGCCAATGAGAAGGGGCTTGGCCATGAGAAGGGGGCGATTCAGATCAAAGGCGGCAAGCTGACGCTATTGGACGCCGAGAGCCATCCGGTGACCGAACTGAAACGCGTCGAGCGGCGGAGTCCGACCTTGGGCAAGAAGCCGCCCAAGGGGGCCGTGGTGCTCTTCGACGGCACGAGCGCGGAGGCGTTCGACCACGGCCGCATCGACGACGCCGGACTGTTGCCGCAAGGAGTGACCAGCAAGCGGAAGTTCGGCGACTGCTCGCTGCACATCGAGTTCCGCACGCCGTACATGCCCACGGCGGCCGGCCAGGGGCGCGGCAACAGCGGCTGCTATTTACAGGGCCGATACGAAGTGCAGATTCTTGATTCGTTCGGTCTGGCGGGGAAAGACAATGAGTGCGGCGGGATCTATTCGATCCGCGTTCCGGACCAGAACATGTGTTTCCCACCGCTGGCCTGGCAGACCTACGACATCGACTACACCGCGGCCCGTTTCGACGCCGCCGGCAAGAAGGCGAAAAACGCCACGATGACCGTGCGGCACAATGGCGTCGTGATTCACGAGCAAGTGGAGTTGCCGCACGCCACCACGGCGGCGCCGGTGGCCGAAGGCCCCGACAAGGGGCCGCTGTTCTTGCAAGACCATGGTAACCCGGTGCGATTCCGCAACATCTGGCTGGTGGAGCGCTGAGGCGGTATGATGCGGCGCAGCACGGCGGTTTCGGCGCAGCCCAAAATGCCGCAGAAAAAGCTGGCAAAACCGTACCTGTACCGACAAGGAAATCCGTCTCGGCGGATTGCCCGGCTTTAGACGCGTTAAGACTTCCTCCCCCGCAGCGTTCGTCTGTGCCACACGCAAAGCTGCTTTCGTCGGGTAAAGGTATGGTTTTGCCAGCTTTTTCATCGCCGAGCGCGTCGCTCTGCGCCAAACGGGGTGCGAGCGTCTTCTTTTTGGATCTGGCGAGTGCCAACCGCCCGCTTCCCAAGCCATCGCATGTTTACAAACTAAGGCCCAGGCGGGCTTCGCCCGCCTGGGATAGCCGGCCCCAGCGAAACTTTGGGGTTCCGGCGTGGTTCAATAGTTGTCGAGTCTTTCAACATCAGGAGAGTTCATCATGGCCAGACCGCTTGCCGTGGGGTTGGCCGCCTTGGCGGCCGTGGTTCTCGCGTGTTTCGTCCGAGCCGATGAAGACCAGTCTGGGGAACCAAACCCCGCAACGCTCTTCAAGCAGTTGGACGCCAACGGCGACGGGCAACTGGCCGGGGACGAAGTGGGCGACCAGCACCGCCGCTTGTTCCAGCGATTGCTCCGCCGCCACGATGCCGACGGCAACGGTACGCTGAGCCTGGCCGAGTTCACGGCCGGCCTCAAGGAAGCTCCTCCTGAAATACCGGCCGACGAACCGCCAGGAGCGGAAATGGACGAGCAGCTTGCCGAATTCCTGCGGGCCGACCCGGAGAAACTATTCAAGCAACTCGACGCCAACGGTGACGGCAAGCTGGTACTCGACGAGGCGCCCGAGCAAGCTCGCCCGCGGCTTGGCCCGTTCTTCGAGCGATCCGACATCGACCGCGACAAGTCGCTCACGCTCGATGAATTTCGCAAAGGACACGAGCAGGTGCGGCAATACTTCGGCACTCCCGCGCCAGGCCAGGGGAAGGCGGGGCAGGCCGAGCAACGGCCGGGAAACGCGGGCCAAAGGCTCTATCGAGCGTTGGATCTCAATGGCGACGGCGCGTTGTCGGCCGAGGAAATCGCCAAGGCGCCGCAGTCGCTTCAGAAGCTCGACCAGGACGGCGATGGCGCGCTGTCTCGCCGCGAGTTGGCACACGGCGGCCAGCCGGCGGCGGGCAAAGTCGCCGGAGCGCCGCCGGGCAAGGGCCCTGGAAGACCCGCTGGCCTGGTTGGCTTCAATCCGGCGCGGCTCATCGAACGCATGGACAAGGATGGCGACGGTAAGCTGAAGCAGGACGAAATGCCGCCGTTCTTACGATCGCGATTCGACAAGATCGACGCCAACGGCGACGGCTTCGCCGACATGAAGGAGCTTCGCCGCGCCGCGGCGCATATGCAACAGAGGGCGAAACAAGGCGGCGGGAAATGAAACAAAGTAGTAGGCACACTCCGTGTGCCGTAACCTTCGGCGAGTGGACATCGGCAAGCGAAAAGCGACGGCACACGGCGTGTATCCGTCACTTCCGCGAGTAGACCTGCTCCGGGTCGAAGACCCGCTCGGCGATGACTTCGAGCCCGGCCGGCGTGACTTGCCGGAAGAAGCAACTCCGGTAGCCCTGGTGGCAGGCGGCGCCGCCGTGCTGGTTTACCTTGAGCAGGATCGTATCGCCGTCGCAGTCGAGCAGCACGGCGAGGACTTCCTGGACATGTCCGCTCTCTTCGCCCTTGCGCCAGAGTTGGTTGCGACCGCGGCTGAAATAGACCGCCCGGCCGTGGGCCAAGGTTTCGGCGTAGCTTTCGGCGTTCATGTAGGCCAGCATCAGGACTTCGCCCGTTTCGGCGTCCTGGGCGATGGCTGGCAGCAGTCCGTCCCCTTTGGAAAAATCGGGAACGGCGGCGGGCGGTTGTGGCAACATGAAACTGACCTTGCTTGCGAAGCCAGCTACGGAACCATGATGATTCGGGTTAGTATACCTAAAAGCCATGCGAAATACCCTACGCCAGAACCCGAATTTCCGCGAGCTCGGCTATATCCGGCACCATCGTCGGTTACGGAATAGATTGCGTTTCATGCCAAACTGCGGCAGTTCTCCAGTCGTCGGGCGCGCTGTTCCGATGCTACGTTGTATGCCCCGCGCCGCGGCCATGTGCTGGCGGGTTGGCGCGCGAGGCCGTTTGAACAAAGGATCTTTTCTTGAAGCCATCGCTTAGCGTCTTTTTGCCGGTCTGGAATCGGCAGGACACCGTGTCGTCGCTGGTCTCTCACTTGCTCGAGGTCTTGCCCGACCTCACCCCCCGCTTTCAGCTCGTGCTGATTGACGACGGCTCGCACGACGCCACCGGCGACATCGCCCACCAGTTGGCCTTGGTCTATCCGCAGGTCCATTGGGTCGCTCACCGCGCGCGATGGGGGCGGGCGGCGGCGATGCGAACCGGCTTGTCGCATAGTTCGGCCGACATCGTGCTCTATCGGAGCGAAGGCTGCCGCTTGGGATTGGGCTGCCTCGCCCAGCTTTGGCAAGCCGTGCGGACGCACGACCTGGCCGTCGCCCGCGTGGCGGATCGCGGCCCGAATTCCGGCGAATCCGGCTACGGATCGCTCGGCCGCGTGCCGGCGGCGCCCGGCGGCAAGTCGTCCGCCGCGACGCCGGAACCCGACTTGCAGATGATCCGTCGCCGAGCGCTCGATGCCTGGCGCCGCGACGCCGATGATGAGGACTGGCTGGCCTACATCGTCGGCCACGACTACGACTGCCTCGAATTGGCCCTCGACCAGCCCACCCGGCTGGCGGTTTGGGGCCAGGGTCCAGCGAGCTGGCGATCGTCGAGCGTTGTGCCGCGGCCGCTGGCCCCGGTACGCTCGGGCGCTCGAAGGCCGAATTACGTTTCGCGAGTCAATGCCTTCGCGTGGGGCGAATAGGCCGCTATACCTCACGCGGTCGAGAATGAGACGTTTTGCCACGAGAAAGCGGCCACCTGACGCCTGATTATTACGCGGCCCACCCCTTGCCCAAGCGCTGGACCGTGCCTATGATGAATAGGTGAGGGGTATTGAAAACCCTGTCTGTCACCCTCCAGCACAGGAACGCACCAGCGGGTCAGTCTGAAGAGAGGCCGCCGACGTTGCGGGCAAGCAACGTCGCGGTGGATGTCCTGACGGGCATTCGCGGCGACGCACGACGTCGGCCCAACCGGTGGAGAGCGTACCTTTTTCGTCCGCCAATCACGGCATCGTCGCGCTGCGCACATTGGGTGCCGGCCGCGAATGGAATTGCCTGGCTTCCGTCCCGCTAGCCGTACGCCGTGGTAGCGTACCGGCCCATGTTTTTCGTTTTTTCAGCACAGAGCGTACTGTTTCCGGCATGCCCGGAATTGAGGAGAGCAGGAGATGAGTATTTCGGAACTCGACTATGAACAGGATCAGGATCACGATTCGGGCGATCCCTCGCAGTGGATCGATGACGATATCGATCGCCCTTTCCACCGTATCAAGGAGGTCCGCCGGCAGCAGGGTGTCTCGCTGCGCCGAGTGGCGCAGCTCCTGGGGACCGAGGTGCGCGAACTGCGCCGCGAGGAAGAGGAAACCAGTGACCTGCCGCTGAGCCGCCTTTATCAATGGCAACGGGCGCTGGAAGTGCCCGTGGCCGACTTGCTGGTCGATTCGGAGGCGCCGTTATCGGCGCCGGTGATGGAACGCGCCCGGCTGGTGCGCGTGATGAAAACGGTGGCCGCGATCATGGAAAAGTCGCAGAATACTTCGATTCAGCGGCTGGCTCAGACGCTGGTCGATCAGCTCGTCGAGATCATGCCGGAACTGAAGGGGATCAACCCCTGGCACTCGGTCGGCCAACGCCGCTCGTTGGACGAGTACGGCCGGATCGTCGAGCGCTCGTACTCCGACGACATCTGGCGGGACTGCAGATAGACTACGTCAGACCGCGGTGACTTCAACCGAGTGGACACCGTGCCAACCGTAACCGGCTGGGTTCCAGTCGATGGCGCCGTCGAGCGGCTGGCTGCGGCCCAGCGCGTCGACGGCGCGGGCCAGGATGCGGCACCGCCCCCTGGCCAACGTGATTCGGCTCCTCCAGGGATACCAGGCATACGGACTCGACGGCGTCTTCAACTCGGCCCGCCGCCACGTTCGCGCTTCGTCGAGTGAAAGCTCGACGGACTCGATCCGCGCCGCGCCGTCGTTGAAGGCCACGCCGCGAGCTTCGATCTCGCCCGCTTTGGGCATTTCGCCCTCGAGCGGCGCGAAGATCACGCTCTTGATCCGCATCCGCCAATTGGGATCGCTGTTGTCAAAATCGTAGACGAAGTCGCTACCCGGCTCGATGGGTGTGCTGGGTGTGCGGTAGCGACGGCGCTGGTGGTGGTTGAACGTCTCGCGCGGTTCGAACCGCAGCCGACTGAGCCACTTGATGTGCATCGTGCCGTAGTAGCCGGGCGTGACCAGCCGCACGGGCCCGCCGTGGATCGCCGGAATCGGCCCGCCGTTCATTTCCAGCGCCAACAGAGAACGGGCCAGCGCGTCGGCCAGCGGAATGCTATGTTCAAAATCGGCGGCGCCCACCTCCGCCGAACCGTCGCGTCCTTCGGCCGTGAGGAACGTCGCGTGGGGAGCGATGCCCAAATCGAGGCTTTCCAGCAACTTGGCCAGCGGCACGCCACGGAAACGCACATGACCCAGGGCTCCCTGTTGCCATGGCGAGCCTTTGACCTTCGCGGCCTCTGCGAAGAGTGCCCGCCCATTGCCGGAGCATTGCAGCACCATCTCGACCTCCGCCTGCTCCCGCCGCGCCAGTGCTTCGAGCGTAACCTGGCGCGGGCTTTCGACCTGGCCGGCGAACTCGATCGACCAATCGGCGACACGCGGCGGTTCGAGCGATCGCATGTCGGCCAGTTCCTGGTTGTTGCGCACGAAGAGCAACGACTTGGGCGTGATCTGGTGATCCCGCAGCAGGGCCAGTGGTGTTTCAAATTCGAGCGTTTTGGCGTTATGGACGACCAATCGCCGGTCCTTGCCCGGTACGAGCCGTGCCGCGTCGGCGCCCTTGTCATCCGCGAGCGCCGAGGAAATCGGGCCGTCGTGTTCGGCGCCGAGCAGCCCTGCGACCGCGAACGCGGTCGTCGAACGCTTCAAGAAAGCGCGGCGCGAGCAAGCGCGGCGCGTGGAATGTCTTGGCATCGATACTCCTCCCAGTCTCCCAGTTGCCATCAGTATGTGGCATGTGGGGCAGGGTTCCAAGGGGCCGTAGGTCCGGCTTTCCAGACTGACGCGCCGCGGCGCGGTTGCAGGGCTTGCCTCGGCCGAATGAGCAGCTATACTGCACGCGGCCGAGAATGAGACATTCGGAAGTCTGCACACCAACCCGCGGCGCAAGCAAGGCAAGTAGTTACGCGCCTTGCTTGCGCTGCGGGTTAGTGTCGAAGCAGGCCGCGTGCAGTATAGCATGAGGCGGGCATTTTGACGACAAATCGAGCAACGTGACGAAGCGACGATGGCTCAAGACGACCTCGCGAGCGGGCCAAGTGGCCGCAAGCCGCCGCCCAAATGCAAGGCGCTTCTGATTTGCGACCATTGCCGGGAAGATCCGCGCACCGCGAGAGTCAGTGTCATCGACATCCTCGAATCGTTTCGCGTCAACGACTTTCCGACCCGCTCTCCGCCATTCACTGTTTTCTCCCAGCTCGTGGATGGAATTGGCGTCTATGCTGTTTCTCTGGAAATTCATGACCTCTTGGATGGCGAAGTCGTGGCAATGGCGGACATCGTCGAATTGTTTTTTTCGGAGCGTCCTGCTAGAATGGATTTCATCATTCCCGACGTGTCCGTGCCCCTGCCGCATTTCGGGCGTTACGATTTGGTGCTGTTAGCGAACGGTCAGGAAATTGAGCGTCAGTTCTATGACGCGGAGGACGCGGATGAAGAAGAAACCCAAGGGAACGAAGTCGAGCCGCAATCCTAACAAGCCAATGAAGGCGAGTAAGGAGTTGATGCCGGGACGACGAATTACAGCCAAGGACGTGGGCTACCTCTCGCCGCACTGCTATGTCACGACGATGCACGATGTCGATCCGCCGATCCCGATCCCCAAGAACCGGCGGCGGAAGCGCTGAGCGTGTTGGCTCGAATCGCATGCACCGACGTCACATGCCGCCCGCCCGATTCCTGCGGCTTCGTCGCAGCCTGAACGCCTAACGCCCAACGCCTATCGCCTCTTTGGTCGCGGCGAAGCCATGTTACGATTGCCCGCGGAATCTTCGAGCCGTAAGGGCTTGCAATCTATGACAGGTGTCGTATAATGCCTAGACGACAACGGTCATCCACGAGGCGGAAATGTCCAAAAAGCGGAATGTGCCCCGATTGTCCGCCGGGGAAATCGAATTCTTGCAGATGCTCTGGCGCGAGGGAGAGGTGACGCTCTCGGAGGCGCACAAGGCGCTGGGCCTGCCGATCGGCTACACCACGGTGCAAACCCGGCTCAATCGACTGGTGAAGAAGGGTGTCGCGGCGCGGAGCGACGAGCGGCCGGCGCGCTACCGGGCGGCGGTCGCCCAGGACGACGTGAGCGGCAAAGACCTGAACACGCTGATCGAACGGGTCAGCGGCGGAAACGTCGTGCCGTTGGTCGCCCATCTGGTGCGAGACAAGTCGCTGACCGAGGCCCAGATCGTCGAATTAAGGAGCCTGCTGGCCGAAGCCGAGCGGCGCCTTCGGGTCGAGAAGAAGGGGAAACAGCCATGAGTGACCTCACGGCGGCCAACCTGCTGGACGAATTGCTGCGAACCACGGTCGCGCTCGCGGCCACGGCGCTGGTCGTATGGTGTTTGCTGCGGCTGGCGCGGAGCGCGTCACCAGCCATTCACCGCGCGGCCTGGATCGTGGTGCTCTTGCAAGGCTGGCTCTTCGTTCGTTGGGGACTGAATGTCCCCTGGTACGAACCGCCGTCTCCATTGCCGCGGCCGGCGGCCTGGGATTTTGCCGTCGCGGCGAGCATGCCGCCGGGAGACCTGCCGGGAGCGGGAACAATGGATCAGCCGCGCGCACCGCGCGTTGAGCCGACGGAAGGATGGCATTGGCGACGGATCGTTGTGGCGGGCTGGTTGCTGGGAATGATCGTCGCGGTGGGGCGATGGCTGACGAGCTACGGGCGGCTATCGGCTGCTCCTGCCGCGCGCGGCGTGGCAAGAGTTGCCGGCCGAGGCCAGGATGGCGGTCCTGCTTCACGAGTCGGCGCACTACGAGCGCGGCGACGTCTGGAAATCGCTCGCGGCGCGGCTACTGGCGCTGCCGCAATGGTTCAACCCGTTCGCCTGGTGGGCCGTGTGGAACTTCGACGAGGCGGCTGAATGGGCCTGCGACGAAGCGGTGCGCCGCGCGGCGCCCGAAAACACTCCGGCCTATGGCCGTGCCTTGCTGTTGCTTGGCGCGGGCAAGGCGGCGCATGGCATGTTGAATTCCGCGGCGCAGGGCCGCGGGCTTGTGTTGCGAATCAAAAGATTGTTGACCACGAACCTTCGGGAGGACTCTATCATGAAAAAGACGCTGGTGATTGCAATTGGGCTGACCCTGCTGCTGGCCGGCGGGCTGCGCGTGCGGTTGGTCGCCCGCGAAGAAGCGAAGCGGAACCAGGCCCAGCTCAGTAGGGCCGAGGATCCCCTACGGGCGGCCGCCGCGAAGGTGGATGCCGCGAGGTCGATGCTCGACAGCGCCAAGAAAGCACACAAAATCGCCATGGAATCGTACTCAAAGGGCCTCTTCCCGTTTTCCGACGTGTACCCTTGGTCGCGGCGCTGGTTGGATGCCGAGCGTGCTCTGGCGGAGAGCAAGAACGACCAGATTGCCGCCCTGATGGCCCCGTTCCGCTACGCCGTGCTCTACAACAGCACGGCGGAGAGCAAGAACGACCAGATTGCCGCCCTGACCCAACATTGGAAGCGCATGGAGGAATTGCACCTCCAGGTCAGCAGATTGGTTGCCGGCAGGCAGGCCGCTGAGTTTGATGAGATTTCCGCGGAGTATTACGTTGCCGAAGCGGAGTCTTGGCTGGTGGCCGCCGGCGGCACCGTGCCGGAGAAGCCGGAATAGAGGATGCCGCGACCGATTCCGCAGGACGCGCATCGCCAGCCGCAAAGGCCACCATCGAAGCCGGCAGCCTGGTGGTGACATCATGACGATCCAACAACTACGAAGAATGCACCAGGTTCGGCCGTTCCAGGCATTCGATATCCATCTGGCCGATGGTCGATCGCTTCCGGTAGAGCATCCCGAGGTGTTAGCGATCACCCCGCCGGGTCGTACCGCTTGCCCGTTGCCAACGGGGCCAGCCTGCATTATACTTTACGCGGCCAACAATGAGACATTTTGTCACGAGAAAGTGGTGGCTGGCGGCAGAGCGTCAGCGATGCCCCGGCTGGAACGACCGGGGCATCGCTGACGCTCTGCCCCAGCCACCGTGAATGTCTTATCGTTGGCCGCGTGAAGTATGAACTCGACGTCGGGTGCAAGTGGCGTTCCCCCCCTCCCGGTCGACGATCGCGGCGAAGCATCACGATGAAGTCTCTGCACGAACTTTGCCAACTGCGCGAAAGCGTCTTCGATCCGCAAAAGCGCGACACGGTGCTCGACCTGGCCGACCTGGTCGAAGGAAAAATTGATCCCGCGGAGTTCTTCGCCGAGAACTACATTACCGAAGGGATGGAATCGCTGCTGAAAAATGGCTTTCAGCGATTGGAAGGAAAGTCGGAACAAGGCGTTTACAAGCTCAGACAGGCGATGGGCGGCGGCAAGACGCACAACCTGCTGGCGCTGGGGCTGCTCGCGCGGCACCCCGAATTTCGCGATGCCGTGATGGGCAAGTTTCATACGGCCGACAAGGCGCTGGGCGGCGTCAAGGTCGTCGCGTTCTCCGGGCGCGAATCGAATACGCCGTTCGGCATCTGGGGAGCGCTGGCCGAGCAAATGGGGAAGAAGGAGCATTTCAGCGACTGCCACAGCCCCCTCCAAGCGCCGGGCCAAAAGGCCTGGGAAAACCTCTTTGCCGGCGAAACCGTCCTGGTTCTGCTCGACGAGCTGCCGCCCTATTTCGAGAACGCGCGGGCGAAGTCGATCGGCAATTCCGACCTGGCCCAGGTAACCGCCACGGCGCTGTCCAACCTCCTGGTCGCCGTCGGCCGGCCGGCCTGCTCGAAAGTCTGCCTCGTGATCACCGATCTGGCGGGGGCCTACGCCCGGGGCAGTAACTACATTTCGACGTCGCTGTCGGACCTCGAAAAAGAGACGCGCCGCGCGGCCATGTCGCTCGAACCGGTACGCCTGAATTCGGATGAACTGTACCAGATCCTCCGCAAGCGGCTGTTCGAAAAAACCGCGGGCGAAACCGATATCAACGAAGTCGCGCAAGGCTACGCCAAGGCCATCCGCGCGGCCAAACAGATGTCGATCACCACCGAGTCGCCGGAGGAGTTCGCCACCAGGATCAACGCCTCCTACCCGTTCCATCCGGGCATTCGCGACCTCTACGCGCGCTTTCGTGAAAACCAAGGCTTTCAGCAAACACGCGGCCTGATTCGGCTGATGCGGATCATGGCGGCCCGAATGTGGACTTCCGGAGCGGCCAAAGAAAGCTACCTGATCGCAGCCCACGACCTTGACCTGAACGACCAGGAAACGCGCTCCGAAGTCGGCCAAATCAACAACACGCTCGAGAACGCCATCGCTCACGACATCGCCGCCGAAGGCGCCGCCGTCGCCGAAATCATGGACGCCAACCTGGGCGGCGCCAACCTGGG
Source organism: Pirellulales bacterium (assembly GCA_035531595.1). GTDB lineage: Bacteria > Planctomycetota > Planctomycetia > Pirellulales > JAICIG01 > DATKSN01. Next base: position 39,401 of record DATKSN010000238.1, read on the forward strand.
AAGCAAGGACGCCGGCGACGCCTGCAAGTTGCTGTTGATGTCGTCTTTGGCCAACGTGCCGAACGCCGTGCTCGGCTTGTCGATTCCTGAATTGGTGGCCTACCTTTGCGAGCCGGGCCGCGACCTCTCGCGGCTCAAGTCCGACGTGCTCGAGAAGCTGGCGACCGCCGCCTGGTATCTGCACAGCGACCGCGACGGCAAGCTATTCTTCAAGAACGTCCAGAACCTGATCGCCAAGCTCGAAGGCCTCGTGAAGACCTACGCTCCCGAGCAGGCGCTCAAAGAGCTGCGCTCCCGCTTGGAGGCGCTTTTCAAGCCGATCAACGGCTGGTGCTACCAGAAAACACAGATCCTGCCGGCCATCGACGAAATCGAACTGGAACAAGACAAGGTCACGCTGGTCGTCACCGAGCCGCGAGGCGGCGCCGAGCTGCGCGGCGAGCTGAAGCGGTTTTACGACGACGCCACTTGGAAAAACCGCCTCGCCTACCTTACCGGGACGAAAAACACGTACGATTCGCTCATCGACGCGGGCAAACGGCTCAAGGCGATCCAGCACATCCTCGACGAGCTGAAGAACGACAAAGTACCCGACAACGACCCGCAAATGGTCCAGGCCGCCAATCTCAGCGACAAAACGCGGGAAAACTTCCATTCGGCCGTGCGCGAGACGTTCACCACGCTCTGGTATCCCACCGAGTCGGGCTTGACCAGCGCCGATTTGACGATGAAGTTCGAGGGCAACAAATACACCGGCGAGCAGCAGGTGGCCGACGTCCTCAAAGAGAAGATGAAGTTCACCGACGAAATCACCGGCGACACCTTCCGCAAGAAGTGCGAACAGCGGTTGTTCACCCAGCAGTCGATGCCGTGGAACGAAGTCAAACGCCGCGCCGCGGCGAACCCCAAGTGGCAGTGGCACCGCACCGATGCGCTCGACCAGCTCAAGGGCGATTGCCTGTTCAAAGACGGTTGGCGCGACGAAGGCGGCTTTGTCGACAAAGGCCCGTTCCCGCAGCCGAAGACGGCCGTCGCCGTCGCCGAGCAAACTCGCGACGACGAGTCGGGCGAGGTCACGCTGCGGGTCACGCCGATCCACGGCGATACCGTCCACTGGGACGTGGGCGGCGCCGCGACGACGTCGTCCGCCAAGTTGCCGGGCAATCAGTTCAAGACGCGGGAGCTGCGAGTGTCGATCCTGGCGGTCGATTCGACGCGCGTCCACGAGACGGGCGAGCCGGTGACGTGGCAAAACCGCATCACGCTCAAAAACCGCGTCTATCAAAGCGGCCCCGACAAAATGTGCGAGCTGCGGGCCGCGCCGAACGCCACGATCAAATACACCAGCGACGGTTCCGACCCCAAAATTGCCGGCGCGACCTACGACGGCGCCTTTGTGGTTCCCAAGGGCGCGCCGATGGTGCTCGCGTACGCCGAGCGCGACGGCGTCGAGTCGGCGGTCGAACGGATCACGCTGAGCTGGGAAAAAGACGAAGAGATCAAAGTCGACCCCAACCTGCCCGTCGCCTGGACGCGAAGGCACGCCACCAGCAGCACGAAGGAGACCTACGACCTGCTGGCGCGCGTAGCCAAGTACAAGGCCCAGGTCGTGGGGCTGGCCGTCGACATCGGCGGCGAATCGGGCGTCGAGGAGTGGCTCAACCTGACCACGTTCGACGAGAAGCGGATCGGTCCCGAATTGGTGCAAGAGTGCCTTGAGCCGCTGCGCAAGGTGCAAGCCGAGGGACAGGTAAAATTGGCCGCGAAGGCGCTCCACTTCCAGTCGGGGCAAGACCTGCTAGACTGGGTGAAGGACGCCAAGACCACCCTGCAGGCCAACGAGATAAAGGCGATAGGGCCATGACCAGCAAAACCCAAAGCAATACGTTCGCCGTCGTCGCGCGATCGTTCGGCTTCAACCCCCTGGACAGCCGCCACCATTTCGTGGTGACGATCCCCAAGGCAGCGACGCAAGAGGTCGAGATCAGCGAGCATCTCACCTGGAGCGAGCGGTTCGGCTCCAGCCAGGTCACATTGGGAGAAGCCGACGACGGCGAGATTCGCGTCGTGCTGGCCCGCCCCAAGTGGAACGCGATCGCCGACGCCGCGCGCGCCGAGTTCAACCGGCGACTGAAGAAGATCGGCGCCGCGGTCGGCTCGTGGAAAGAGGGCAAAAACCTGCTGCGCCGCGAGCTCGGCAAGGAATTGGTGCTGCTCGCCTGGGCCATCGAAGACGCCGATCCGGGCCTGGTTCCCAACGCGATCGCCAACTGGCAAGGGCTTGTACCCGAGGAACGTTGGTGGCTATGCACGCAAACCGCGGCGGCCACGGGGCATGGCCTTCGCGATCGCAACAAGGGTTGGCGAAAGGCCGTCCGTTTCGCGCTCACCGAAAACCCGGTCGGCATGCGCGCTGGCGACGAGCCGGTCGTCCCCGCCTTCTTCGACCGGGCGCTGCGGAAGACGGAGCAAAAGGCCCTGTTTGGCGTCGCCAGTGCCGAAAGCGAGTGAGCAATCATGCCGGTGGAACAGGCCGCGAAAGATTCGGCGACGGCTCGCCCGGAATGCGATCTTGCCGACGCGCCCTGCTTCATCGAGCGCCAGTTCCCCGTCGCCAAAGTCTCGATGGAGAGCTTTAAGGAGCGCTCGGCCAAACAATCGCAGACGCTGACCGGTCTGGGAAAATGGTGGGGCAGAAAGCCGCTGGTTCTCGTCCGCGCGACGATCCTCGGCTTGCTCATGCCCGCGTCGGACGATCCGTTGAAGGATCGCGAAGTTTTTCTCAGGCTGCTAACCATGGATGATGACGGCCTTAGGCGGCGCAAGGACAAGAGCATCCCGCAAAGCAGGCTCATCGCTGGCCTTCAGACGCTCCCGTCGCCGGCTCAACGGCGATTCCTACTAGCTGACGGCGATGCGCGGTCGCTCCGGCGGCTCACTCGCGAAGATCGCCAAGAGCTTCAAGGGCTGGTCTTTGATCAGATGAGCTACTCAGAGAAGCTTTCCTACTGCAAGCGACCGGAGCACGTCGCTGGCCCACATGAATGGGACGACATCAATCGTCATCTGAAAACGGCGTCGAACTGCATTCAGGAGCTTGTCGACGAGCTTGGCATGCGACGCTTTGGTCATAAGCCGCGCGTCGGCGATGCGTTCTCCGGGGCCGGCAGCATTCCCTTTGAAGCAGCAAGAATCGGCTGTGATGCATTTGCGTCGGATTTGAGCCCCGTTGCGTCGCTTCTGTCGTGGGCGGCACTAAATGTTGTTGGAGGCGGAGAGGCAATCGGCGAAAAGATCGCCGAGACCCAAGTATCCATATTCGCGTCGTTCGATAAACAAATGACGGACTGGGGGATAGAACACAATGAGAAAGGTTGGCGCGCTGATGCGTATCTCTACTGCGTGGAGGTACGCGACCCTGAAACCGGTTGGATGGTGCCGCTTCTGCCTTCGCGCGTCGTCAGTATGAAGCAAAATGCGATTGCGGTATTGAAGCCCGATGCGACTAGCCGAGGATACGACATCGCAATTGAGTGCGGGGTTGGTCCCGCCGAGATGCAGGATGCGGACAAGAACGGGACGTTCGCGGACAATCGCGTCATTGCGCCGGGGGCCGATCATTCCACCCCCATCGAAATCATACGTCGTAACCTCAGAAATTGGGAAAACGCAGATGTGACGCCGCGACCGGACGACGTATTGCAAGAGCGTCTCTATTGCATTCGGTGGGTTGAACCGTACTACGAGCGAGTCGTTGGCCGTGGCGTCGTTGTGCTCACCGAAAGCGAGGCCTTGGCCTTGGAGAACTTCGAGGAGCTTCTTGAAACTGGCAAACTCAGGCGGAAGACGCGCCACCACTACAAGCCACCGGACTCGGACGACGTGGCGAGGGAACAAACGGTGTTGGCGTTGCTGAAGGAAAGATTTGACGAGTGGCAGAGACGCGGCCTAATCCCGCACCGGGAAATCGTACCGGGACCGAAAACAAGTGAGCCGATTCGAACTCGTGGTTGGACGCACTGGCATCATCTTTTTAACGCAAGGCAGTTGCTGACCAATGGGAGTCTCGCGGAGACAATTTGGGCGACCGAATGCGAGCAGCCGGTCAAAGTTGCCTGCCTTTTGAGCTTTTCACGGTGCGCGGATTACAACGCCAAATTGAGCCGGTGGCATCCGAGAAAGATCGGCGACAAGAGCGAGCAGGTCTTTAGCAATCAGGCGCTGAATCCGCTGTGGAATTACGCGGTGCGTGGAACGCTGGCCCTTGCGCCTTCGTTTGTGCTGAACCTGCCGCACGAAACCATCTCAGGCGGCAAAGACGTCCGCCCGGCGGATGTGCGATCGATAAACGCCGAATGCGACCTGTGGATTACCGACCCGCCTTACGCCGACGCCGTCAACTATCATGAGTTAGGCGAATTCTTCCTGGCTTGGTACGACATGCACATTTCCGCGCTCTTTCCAAATTGGTACACCGATTCAAAACGGCAGCTTGCGGTTCGTGGGAGCGACGGCCCCTTCCGCAAGGCAATGGTCGAAGCGTACCGGCGTCTCGCCGAGAACATGCCGGCCAACGGCATGCAGGTGGTGATGTTCACGCACCAAGACGCGAGCGTGTGGGCGGATTTGACCATGATCCTCTGGGCCTCCGGCCTTTCCGTCACCGCGGCGTGGTGCATTGCCACGGAAACGGACTCGGCCCTCAAAGAGGGCAATTACGTCCAAGGAACGGTGTTGTTGGTATGTCGCAAGCGGATGAAGGAAGACGCCGTCTTTCTTGATGAGATAAGTCACCGCGTTGAACAAGAAGTGCATGATCAGCTCGACAGCATGTTGCGGCTCGACGACGAAAGCGATCCGAACTTCGCCGACGCCGATTATCAGCTCGCCGCATACGCAGCCGCGCTGCGGGTGTTGACGGAGCGGCCAATTGAGGAAATCGATCCCGAACGTGAGGTTCTTCGAGAGCGCCAACGTGGGGAAGTGACCCCAGTCGAGCAACTGATACGTAACGCCGTGAAAATCGCCTGCGACCATCTTGTTCCCGCAGGCATCGAGCGCGAGATCTGGAAGTCGCTCGCGCCGACGGAGCGGTTCTATCTCAGGGGCCTGGAAGTCGAAACGCACGGCGAGCGGCGCAGCGGCGTCTATCAGGAGCTTGCCCGCGGCTTCGGGGCCGCGGGCTATGCCGAACTTCTCGAAAGCGATCGAGCCAATGAAACGCGGCTCAAGACCGCCAGCGAATTCGGCCGGCGGATGCTGGCCGGCGAGGGGTTCGCCTCGTCGCTGGTCCGCCAGGCGTTGTTCGCGGTGCATCAAGTGGGCCGCTCGGAGCAAACGCGCGAAGGCCTGAACTGGCTCAAGACGGAACTGCCCGATTACTGGGGATCGCGCGGGAAGATCGCGCATATCCTCGATTTTTTCGCCGCGCTGCATCGCGTGGCGGGCATGGAACACTGGCGCAAGGACGCGGATGCCGCCGGCCTGCTCGCGGGAACCGTCCGCAACGATCACATTTAGGGCCTATCCCGGGACCAGCCGGCATGCTGAACAACCATCGTAGACCTCACGCTCCGCGTGAGGATTCGTCTCGCTCAAGCGAGATGCCTACGGCCATTCGCCAGGCCAGCAGCGACCCTTGCCAGCTTGCCTGGCAGGTGAAGGAGTTTGACAGGCTAAGACGCATCCACCGCGCGCCATCGTTTCAGCCGGATGACGGCCCCGTGTTGGCTGGCCGCCTTCGGCGGCCAGCCAACACGGGGCTGTTTAAGGGGTCGCGGCGTAGTTCGCCTTCGTCGTCTAGCTCGCCATCTTCTTCACCATCGAGGCAAGCTCGATGGGGTCGAATTCACGCCACTTCGTGGCTTCGGCTAAGGCATCACGCCACTTCGTGGTTGCGCCGATGAGCGATTCTGGTTCCCAACCCATCCGCCGGTTCTCATCGCGACGCCAGCCGCTCGGCAAGTCGTTCCTCTGCCGGCGCCTGAGGAACGCACTCGCCTACGACCGCATCGCGGGCTACTTCTGCTCGTCGCTCTTGGAAATCGCCGGCGAGGAAATCGAGTCGGTCAGCGGCAAGGTGCGCATGGTTTGCAACTCCGACCTGAGCCCCGACGACGTCGCCACCGCCCGCGCCGCGAACCTGGCCGTCCGCAAGTCATGGTGCGCGTTCGAGCCGGAAAAGCTGCTCGACGGACCGGCGACCGGCAGCAAGCTCCGCGAACGATACCGGTTGTTGTTCGATCTGCTCAAGAGCGGAAAGTTGGAAGTGCGCGTTTTGCCCGACGAAGTCTTCGGATTGATTCACGGCAAGGCCGGCGTCATCACTTTGGAAAACGGGCTCAAGACCAGCTTCATGGGCAGCGCCAACGAGTCGAAATCGGCCTGGAAGCTGAACTATGAGCTCGTCTGGGAAGACGACTCCGCCGACGCCATCCAATGGGTACAGGAAGAGTTCGACGCCCTCTGGAGCTCGCCGTCGCATGTGCCGCTGGCGGAGTTTGTCGTCGAAGACATCGCACGCTTGTCGAAGCGAAAACTGATCCGCTCGATACCCGAATGGATGAAAGAGGCCCACGGCGCCGCGCCTGAGGCCGCCCCCGCTGTCGTCGAAGCGCCCGTCTTTCGCAAGGAAGTCGGCCTCTGGGAGCATCAGAAATACTTCGTCAAGCTGGTGACCGACTGGCACCACGGCCCGCTGAAAAAGGCGCGCTTCGTGCTGGCCGATCAGGTCGGGCTGGGTAAAACGCTACAGCTTGCCATGTCGGCCATGCTCATCGCCTTGACGGGCGAAAAGCCGGTTCTCGTGATCTGCCCGAAGACGTTGCTCTGGCAATGGCAGGGCGAGATGCGCGACCTGCTCGACATGCCGTCGGCCGTATGGGACGGGCGCAACTGGATCGATGAAAACGGCCTCGAGCACCCGTCGAAGGGTCCCGAATCGGTCCGCCGCTGTCCGCGGCGGGTGGGCATCGTGTCGGCCGGGCTGATGACGCGCGGCGGCGAAGCGGCGCAGATCCTGCTGAATCTCTGCTACGACTGCGTGGTTCTCGACGAGGCCCACCGCGCGCGTCGCCGCAATCTAGGCCCCAACCTCGACAGCCAGGCCGGCCAGCCGAACCGATTGCTGGAGTTCATGCAAAACATCGCCCTGCGGACGCGCAGCCTGCTCTTGGCCACCGCCACGCCGGTGCAGCTTCGGCCGGTCGAGGCCTGGGATTTGCTCGACGTGCTCAGCCGCGGCGACGAAAGTGTGTTTGGCAATAGTTGGAGCAAATGGCGAAACTCGGGTGAATGCCTGCCGCTCGTCATGGGAGAAGTCGAGCCGCCCGCCGAGGCTGCGGAGCAATGGGATTGGGTGCGCAACCCCATGCCGCCCAAGTCCGAGCACCGCGACTTTGAAATCTTGCGCAGCCGGCTCGATGTCGGCGACGCGCTGGCGGTCGTGCCGGGCGGCGATTTTGACAAGCTTCGACCGCCCGATCGCGCGCGTCTGGCCGGGTTGTTCCCTCGATTTTGCCGCGACCATCATCCGTTCATTCGTCGCATCGTGCGGCGCACGCGCGAGCAGCTCGAGAACCAGACCGACCCGGAGACCAACGAGCCGCTGCTGCAAAAAGTCGGCGTCACGCTGCGGGGAGAAGGCGAGCGCGACGCGATCCGGCTGCCGGCTTACTTGCGGGAAGCTTACGAACTGGCCGAGACGTTCTGCGATAAGCTGGGCGAGCGCATGAAGTCGGCCGGTTTCCTCCGCACGCTGTTGCTCCGCCGCGTGGGGAGCACCGTGTTCGCCGGCTTGCAAACGGCGGCGAGGATGCTGGCCGAGTGGGAGGAGATTGAGCTCGCCGCGGACTTCGAAGACGATGACGACGCCGACTTCATCCTGCAAGGCGTGCTCAGGGAAATGTCGCCCGAGCAGATGTCGAAGACGCTTACTCAAGAAGAGCGCCAGTTGTTGCAGCGGTTTATCGACGCGCTGCAAGCGAACCCCGACCCCGATCCGAAATACGAAATCGTGCGTCAGTGCCTGCTGGAGCGCGGCTGGCTGCGGCGCGGCTGCATCATCTTCAGCCAGTACCGCGATTCAATTCAGTGGCTTGCCGAACAGCTTACCGCGGAGCTGCCGGAGGAGCCGATCGCCATTTATTCCGGGCCATCGACCTCCGGCATCATGTACGGCGGCGAGTGGTTCGCCAAATCGCGCGAGGAGCTCAAGCAAATGGTCCGCGAAGGCGCGCTACGGCTGATGCTCGGCACCGACGCGGCATCGGAAGGGCTGAACCTGCAGAGGCTGGCCACGTTGATCAATCTCGACTTGCCCTGGAACCCGACGCGGCTCGAGCAGCGCAAGGGCCGCATTCAGCGCATCGGCCAGATTCACGACACGGTGGAAATCTACAACATGCGTTACGCCGACTCGGTGGAAGACCGCGTCCACCAGTTGCTGTCGGATCGGCTCAAGGACATCCACAGCCTGTTCGGGCAGATTCCCGACATCTTGGAAGACGTCTGGGTTGCCGTCGCCGCGGGCGAGAAGGAACGTGCCACGAAAATCATCGACGAGTTGCCGAAGCGCCATCCGTTCGAGCTTCGCTACACGCACGTCGGCAAGACCCACTGGGAAAGCTGTAGCGACGTCCTCGACGCCGGCGAGAAGCGAAAGGTTCTGTCGGAAGGATGGGGATAACGCGGCCGGCGAGGCGTGCCTCAGCTTCCGCCAGGGATCTATAATGAACCGATGAACCTTGACCGCGAAATTTTGCTGTGCGTGCTGGCCTACGAGTTGGGCTTTGTGCCGAGGGCCGCGCTCGTCGAGGCCGCCAAGGAATGCGGCGCCGAACGGAACAAGCCGCCGTCGGCGCTGCTCGCCGAGCGCGGCGAGTTGACGGCCCAACGGCAATCGCTCGTGGCGGCCCTGGTCGATGAACAAATTCAGTTGCACGACGGCGATGCGGCCCGCGCGCTGGCGTCGTTTTCGGCCCGGCCGCCGGTCGGCGCCGAACTGGAGCGGATCCTGCGTCCGCGGCTCGATGCCACGTTGGCCGACCTCTCGCTGACGCTACCCAGTTTGATGGACGAAAGTGACGCACCGCCGCGACTGCTCGGCATGCCCTCTTCGGCGACTGGACGATACCGCATTCTGCGGCCGCACGCGAAGGGGGGACTGGGCGAAGTGTTCGTGGCCCATGACGGCGAACTCAAACGCGAGGTGGCGCTCAAACAAATCCAACCCCACGCCGACGCGGCCGACAATCGGGCGCGCTTCGTGCTCGAAGCGGAAATCACAGGTGGCTTGGAACACCCTGGCGTGGTGCCGGTATACGGGCTGGGGACCGACGCCCAGGGGCGGCCGTTCTACGCCATGCGGTTCATCAAGGGTGAAAGCCTCAAGGAGGCGATCAAGCGGTTCCATCATCAGCGCGAATCGAAGGAGAGAACAGGAAGCGGGGAACGGGAAACGACCTTGCGTGCTCCGTCGAGACGCCGCGCGAGCCTGACCGCGGGTGAATGCGCCGTCGAGTTTCGCAAGCTCCTGGGCCGTTTCGTCGACGTTTGCAACGTGATCGAATACGCCCATAGCCGCGGAATCATGCACCGCGATCTCAAACCTGAGAATGTCATGCTCGGCGGCTTCGGTGAGACGTTGGTCGTCGACTGGGGTCTTGCCAAGCCGATGGGATCGATCCAGGACGTTGGCCCGCCGGCGGACGAGGCCGAAATCGCCTTAGGGAGCGCGGAGTCGCCGGCCACGCCGGCGGCCGGCCAGGTGAGTCCCACGTCGCCCACCCTGATGGGGTCGGCCGTCGGCACGCCGGCGTACATGAGTCCGGAGCAGGCGGAAGGGCGGCTCGATTGCGTCGGCCGGGCGAGCGACGTCTACAGCCTGGGCGCCACGTTGTATTATTTGCTCACTGGGCGCCCGGCGTTCAACGAGCCCGGCGTGCTGCGGCTGCTCGAGCGGGTCAAGCGGGGCGAGTTTCCTCGCCCGCGCGAGGCGAACCGCTCCGTTCCCCCGGCATTGGAAGCAATCGTCTTGCGGGCCATGGCTCGCGAGCCGGCGCGGCGCTATCCTTCGGCCCGCGCCCTGGCCGACGATTTGGAGCGCTGGATGGCCGACGAACCGGTGTCGGCGCACCGCGGCGCGTGGTCGGAGCGCCTGGCGCGCTGGGCGCGGCGGCACCGCCGAGGCGTGCAGGCCGCCGCCGTCGCCCTGGTGGCGATCACGATCATTTCCGTCATGGCCGCGGTGCTGGTCCGCTCGGCGAAGCGGGATCTGGAACGCGAGCACGCCCTGGTGAAGGCGGCGCTAACGGCCGAGACCGAAGCCAAAGCGGAAGCTCGCAAGGCGATCGACAACTATGTGAACCTCGTCACCGAGGAGCACGCGCTCCGCGACGAGCACGTGCAACCGCTGCGGAAACGGCTGCTCGAACACGCCTTGCGCTACTACCAGGAACTGGTCGACAAGCACGGCGGTAAAGCCGAGCTACGGCAGGAACTGGCCAACGCGATCCTGCGGGTCGGCCGGATCAGCAACGAGACAGGCTCCAAGGAGGAGGCCATCAAGGCATTCCGCGAGGCTTTGGTGATGTTCCAGCGCCTGGCCGGCGAGCACCCCGACGACGACCGTTACCAGGACGACCTCGCCTTGGCGTGGCGCAGCGTGGGCCTGCTGGAAAACGAGCTCGGCCAACGCGACAAGGCGGCGACCAGCCTGCGCGCCGCGCTCGACATCCGACGGCGGCTGGCGGCCAAGCACCCGGACGACGACGCTTACCAACGCGAACTGGCGCTGGCCCTGTTCTCGTTGGGCGTCGCCCAGTCCGGCGAATCGCCCGCCGCGCTCGACAACCTTCAGCAGGCGCTGCGGATCCAAGGCAAGCTGGCCGAGACCCATCCGAACTCGGTCGAACACCAGGTTGACCTGGCGAACACGCATTACGAACTAGGCCGGCTGCACGAGCGGGCCAAGCGAATCCCCGAGGCGCTGGCACACTTCGAGCCGTCGCTGGCGATCCGCGAACGTCTCGTCGCTGAACGACCCGACGACGCCAATCGCCAAAGCGAGCTGGCCGCGGTGGACAACGCGCTGGCGATCATCCACTACCGCGCCGGCCACTTCGACGACGCGCGGCGGCTCTGGGAGCAGGCCCTGGCGACGCGGAGCAGGCTGGCCCGCGCCCAGCCGATGGTGACCCGTTTCCAGCGCGATCTGGCGGTGGCCTACAACAACCTGGCCGGCTTGGACGCGGAACAAGCGCGCTTCGAGGCATCGCTCGAGCGCCACAGCCTGGCCCTGGCGATCCGTCGGCGCGTGGCCGCCGACCATCCTACAATGCCGCGTTATCAAGTGGAATTGTCGGACACGTTTGACAACGTCGGCGAGGCGCTGGGCAGCCTGGGCCGCTGGAGTGAGGCGCTTGGGGCCTTCGAGCAGGCGCTGGCCGTCAAACAGAAGCTCTACGACCAGAGCCCTCAGGGCCGCCATCAGAGCGATTTGGGGGCCGCGTGGGGCCACGTCGGGCGCGCGTTGGCCCGGCTGGGTCGCTTCGCCGAGGCGCTGGCCGCGCACCAGAAAGGAATCGAATACCAGCGATTGGCGCTGAAAGGCTCGCCCGACGAGCCTCGTTTCCATGAGTTGCTGGCGATCCATCAGGGCGGCGTGGTCGTGGCCCGGCTGGGGCTGGGGCGGCAGGCGGAAGCGGTCGAAGCGGAAGCCAGGCGACGCGAACTTTCGCACGGCCGGCCGGAAGCGCTCTACGAATTCGCCGCCGGCCTGGCCGGTCTTGTCGAATGGATCGGCCGCGGGGGCCGGACGCTCTCACCCGACGAGCGGCAACAGCGGCGACAATACTGCGAGCAAGCCATCGAAGCGCTCCGCCAGGCGCTCGCCGAAGGGCTCCAGGATACCAATCGGTTGCGCACCGATCCGGTTTGGGCGCCCCTGGCCGACCAAGCGGGCTTTCGCGAGTTGCTGAAAAGACCTTGAGGAGGCCAGGGGCTTGCCCCCTGGAGTTTCACGCTCGTTTCTACCGTCCCGGGGGCGCGTTCCTAAAAGAGGCCAGGGGCTTGCCCCCTGGAGTTTCACGTTCGTTTCTACCGTTCCGGGGGCGCCTTGGCGCCGGCGCGTGGCAAAGACCGTCTTCGGGAAAGCATACCTCGTCGGTCCCATCCGGCCGGAAGGCGATCAGGTAGGCATACGCAGGCCGCGACAGCCGGGCCTGCACCGTGACGCTGTCGTCGAGCCGAGCGCCAAGCAATTTCTTCTTGCCCAGCACGCCTCGCGGCTGGTCGAACTGGTTGTCGTGATTGCTGATGATCTCTCGATCTCAAGCGAGAGCACTCGCAGCGGCGCAGACACCCGCAGTGGCTCGACCGGGGACACTCGGTCCACCGCTGCCGGCTCGATATCGCCCCCATGCGGCTCGGGCCGGGTAAACCACTCATCGGCTGTCGCTTGAAAACCGCTCGTTGAATTCCAACACGATGCCCCGAAGCCGTTCGTCCAATCGGGCGAGCGCCTGCCGCTCGATCTCGGCCGGCAAGCCAAAATACGCTTGTTCGGCGCGTCCGCGACGACCGAGCGCCGAGGGGCACGGGGACGCGGAGCCGTTCCCGCGCGGAGCGTGGGAACGAGTAGAGCGGGACGCACGGGACGGACTATTCGCGCGTCGACGTGGAGGCAACGTCCTTGCTAAACAGCGCCAGACGCCAGCGCCGTTTGGGAGGAACGTCGATATTGATCCCAGGTCCGCGGCGGGCGAGCACTTCCGGCGACTTCGATGAATCGATTGGGTTCCTGGCCTTGAGATCCTGGTAGGCCACGACTTCCCGATCGGTGACCAGTCCGTCGCCGTCGCCGTCGCAATCGGCGAGCTGGTCGTTGTAGCAGGCGTTGTCCGACAGTTTCGTAGAGTTAGTGTAGAACATCACGAAGGGGATGCACAGCACGTTGGTGGAATCGTTCCTGTGGCGGTCCTGGGAGTTCATCGCGGTGGTGTTGAAGTCGCGCTGGGCGCGCGGCGATGAGAACCGCACGCTGCGCTTGGGCTCGTCCTCGCGGACGATGCGTTCGCGCGTGTGAAAGACCAGGCAGCCGCTGGACGAAACGAACAGCGACACCCCCAGAACGAATGGCAATCCGCGCACCCGCCACATGCCGCCGCCCTCCGCCGCCGCACGAACCCGCGCGACGGAAATCCGCCCGCGTCTGCGTCACATCATGGCTTATCGGCACGAAGACGGGGGCGACTTTGAAAGCATTCGCTCCTCCAGCCCGCTGCTACTTCCCCAAGCCGCCCGAATAGCGCACGATGCACCACAACGCTCGGAACCCGTCGCGCCATGTGATCTTCTTCCCCTCGGCGTAGGTCCGGCCGCAATAGCTGATGGGGCGTTCATAGATCCGTACGCCGGGCATGCTGGCCACCTTGGCCGTCAACTCCGGCTCGATACCGAAGCGCTGCTCGCGAAGCGTGGGCGCGATCCGCTGGATGACGTCGCGGCGGAAAGCCTTGTAGCAGGTTTCCATGTCGGTCAGGTTGAGGTTGGTCATCGAATTCGAGAGCAACGTGAGCAGCCTGTTGCCGATCGAGTGCCAGAAATAGAGCACACGCTGGTTGTCGCCCGTGAAGCGGCTGCCAAACACCACGTCGGCCAGGTCGTCGATGATCGGCTGGATCAGCTTTTCAAATTCGGCCGGGTCGTATTCCAGGTCGGCGTCCTGCACGATCACCACCTCGCCGGTCGCGTGGCCGAAGCCGGTTCGCAGCGCCGAACCCTTGCCCAAGTTGGTTTCGTGCAGGATCACCTTCAGATCGGACGCCGTGGGCCAACTTCGCAACAGCTCGCGTGTGCCGTCGGTGCTGCCGTCGTCGACGACGATGATTTCCGTCGGCACTCCCGAGGCGCGCACGCGGCGGACCACTTCCTCGACGGTGGCCAGCTCGTTGTACACCGGGATCACCACCGAGAGCACGAAGCCCGCCGGCAGCCGGAAGATACCCAATCGCCGGCAGACACTCTTGCCCAGCAAGCGTTCCAAAAGATCGACCCGCGCGGCATGGTCCAAGCGGGCCACTTCGTCGGCCAGGTGCGCGACGAGCTCGCGCGGATCGGGCCCGCCGGATTCAGGAGAGTCGTCCAAGGTAGCCGATTGGCTCATTGTCGTGAGGAAAGTTGCGCTCTGATTGTGGCGGAATTCACGGCACGGCGCGCCGCGGATCATGCTCATCGTATGCGAGGTGCCGCCGGCAGTGCAAGATCAAGCCGGGCACTGGGGTTGTGGGCAACGTGGGAGAGAGAGGCGCTCGCGACGAAGCCTGTTTTCAGCCGCGATCATTTCTTCGCGGAAATCGTTCTTGACAATTTCATTTTGCGCCGCACAATATGCGAAGTGTCGAGTGGTAGAAAACTTCACCGTTCCGCCCGCCGGTTCCGTTGGTCGATCGATAACACCGGTTGCGGGTCGATTACATTCGAGTCGAGCACGTTTCAGTTCCAAGTAATTCAAACAACACTCCCGCCGTGACGGCCCATGCCGGAGCGACGGGATGTTGGGTGTTCGTTTCCCGCGTGAAGTTTTTTGCCTCCCGCACGCTCTTGTTCGTCCGCCGGCGGTCTTGTCCGCCGTGGTCGAGCAAGTCGAGCGAATCAGCTTGGGGGGCGGCGATGTAGGGATCGGACGTCGGCGACCTCGGTCGTGGCTTGGATGTCCCCCCCAGCTTTTTCCTCGCATGGCGCATTGTCTTATCGGCTTGGGAGCCAATCTGGGCGATCGGCACGCCACGCTTTCACGCGCGGTCGCCGAGCTCGCCGCGACGCCGGCCATCGCGGTGACGCGCCAAAGCCGCTGGCACGAAACCGCGCCGGTCGGTGGTCCAGCCGGACAAGCGGCCTATCTCAACGGGGCGCTGCGGCTGGACACCTCGCTCGATCCGCTCGGGGTGTTCGAGCGATTGCGACAGATCGAGCGGCGTTTGGGGCGTACCCGCGAAGTTCGCTGGGATGCGCGCTCGGTCGATCTCGATCTGTTGCTTTACGAACAGTTGGAAGTCGACACGCCCGCTTTGACCGTGCCCCACCCCAGGATGGCTTTTCGCCGGTTCGTGCTCCAGCCGGCGGCCGAGGTCGCCGCCGAGATGGTGCATCCGGCGACGGGTTGGAGCGTCGGCCGGCTCCTGGCGCATCTCGACGAATCGGCGGCTTACGTGGCCATCGCCGGTTTGCCCGGCACCGGCAAGACACGGCTCGCCGACGCCGTGGCGCGCGAGACCGGCGCCCGTTTCCTCTCTGACCCGGCGGCGGGCTTGGTTCGCGGGGCCGCCGATGACGCAGCGACGGAAATGGAACGGCTCGCGCGGCGCGGGCGGCTCTTGGCTCGCCCGGCATGGCCCACCGACTTTGCCGAGGCGGTCAGCGATTTCTGGTTCGACCAGTCGTTGGCCTGGGCGGCAACTTGGCTCGACGCCTCAGGCCGGAGGGCGGTGACCCAGGCTTGGCAGTCGCTCCGCGGTGAAGTCACGGCGCCGAGGCTGCTGGTCGTGCTCGACGCGACGCCCAACATGAACTCGCTCGACATGAACTCGCTCGACATCGCCGAGCGTCGCCAACACGATTGGGATGCGACCCGTTATCGTCGCTGGCTCTCGGCGATCGTGGAACGGACGCGGCGTTCGGATCAAGGTCCGGTGCTCCGCTTGGCGGCCGACGACGGCCCGGCGGCGCTGGCCGAGGTTCTCGCGGCGATCGCGGCGATGCGGTAGGGTCGTGGGGATTCGGAGAGTTGTATTGAGTTGCCGCCAAGCGCGTCAACCGCCCCAGCCCCAGACTTCCAGCTTCCCATGTCCGGCGGCGTAGAGCTCTTGGGCGGCTTCGTGGAGCACCAAGCGGTGCGTGTGGCCGCCGGTCTTGATCATTCTGGCGGGCGCGGAAGGCACAAGCTCCACGGGTTGCGCGGTATCGGCGGCGCCGGCCGTACCTGCGGTGGCCGCGGCGGCTGGAGGGGGCGCTTCGGGCCGCCAGACGGCCAGGAATCCGTCGTCGCTGCCTCCGCCCGCCCCGATCAGCCATTCGTTGCCCATGAATTGCAGGTGGTTCACGATCCCCTTGTGCCCCTCGCCTTCGAGCGCCGCCAGTGGCCTTGGTTGTCGCCAGTCCCAGATTTCGATCCGGGCCTTGCCCGCCATACCATCGACATTCTCGACCTGGCCCATGCCGCCGACGGCCAGCCGGCCGCCGTCGGGAGAAAACGTCAACGAGCGAATCCCGCCGATCGACCGCTTGCGCTGCCGCGGGTCGTAGGTATAGAGAATCGGCACCTGAAACAACTGGGCCAGCTTTCCCGAATCGGATTCCCAAACCCGCACTTCGCCGATCCGATCGCCGCTGGCCACAAATCGGCCGTCGGGGCTGATGGCCACGGCATAGAGGGCCGTTGGGTGCCCCTGCGGCGTACGCGTGGCGTGGCCCGCGAAAACTCCGGCGGGCTTGCCACCGTCGGTTTCCCACAGCCGCACGGTCATATCGTCGCCGACGCTGGCCAGTCGGCCGCCGTCGGGAAACGGCTCGAGGCCGCGCACCCAGCCCTCGTGCGCCGCCACCGTCCGCAGGACTTCGCCCAGGTCGGCATCCCACCACACCAACGTCCGATCGTAGCTGCCGGAGATTACCAGCCTGGCCGGCGGACGGGGCACAAAAGCCAACGCCGAGACGAAATTGTCGTGCTTCGTCCAAACCGCCGTCGGTTCCTTCTTCTCGGCGGCCAGCTTCTCGGCGGTCAGCTTTTCGGCGGCGGCCAGGTCGAACACCTGGATCGAACCGTCGCTGTTGCCCGCGTAGAGCCGCCGGTTGGCCAGGTTGCCGGCCAGCGAATAAAACGCGCCAGGGCGGGGGTACGTGGCTTTCGACTTGAGTTGGGCGGGATCGAACATTTGTCAGTTGTCAGTTTGCAGTCACTTGTTCCCACGCTCCGCCGACCCACTACGTGGGTGCCCCGAACACATTTTCGGCCGCTCCGCGGCCCCGTGATGGATCGCTGTACATGAGCTCGGGGACGCGGAGCGTCCGGGACCGACGTTCCCACGCAGAGCGTGGGAACGAGCAACAGGGGGCTTACGCCCCCCGCTCGCCGTTCAGGCCAAAACGGTTTCGATCGCCGCACTCTCCTCCGGCGCCAGCGGCACGGGACGCAGACCGACTTCGTAGTGCATCGTGGGGTCGATGCCCACGGCCTTGTAAATCGTCGCCAACACGTCGCCCGGCCCGACTTTGCCCTCGGCAACCGTCCGACCGTCGTCATCGGTCTTGCCGTGAACGCTGCCGCCGCGCACACCGCAGCCTGAGAGCGAGAACGACCAGGCACTGGCGAAATGGTCGCGCCCCACGTCCTTGTTGATGTCGGGCGTGCGGCCGAATTCGCTGAGCGTCACGATCAGGGTCGAACTCAATATTCCGCGGGCTTCGAGGTCCAATAACAGCGTACTCATCACATGGTCGAGCTCGGTGACCAGCTCACGATGGCTTTCGAAGTTGTCCGCGTGGCTGTCCCACCAGGCGCGTGCCACTTTGACCATGGGCACGCCCGCCTCGATCAACCGCCGCGCGATCAGCGCGTGTTCGCCGAAATCGGTGCGGCCGTAGCGGTCGCGGACCTCGGCCGGCTCTTGCTCCAGGTCGAAGATCGTGTCGGAGCGCATCAGGCCGCGCACGCGAGCGTAGGTGCTGTTGTAACCCTTGACCTCGGCGGCCTCGCGCGAGCGGTTGAACCGCTGGCTAAGGTACTCGCGCAGATGTTCGCGGTCGGCCTGGTCGACCTCGCTGAGCCCCTCGGGGCGATCGATGTTTTCTGGCTTGAGCGAACGGTTGAGATGCATCGCCGCGTAGCGTCCGCCGAGAAAGCCCGGATTCGGCCGGCGGTGCCCTTCCGTCGCCAGGTAGAGCGACACATAGTCGGGCACCTGCGCGTCGCGCTGGGCCAGTTCCTTGGCGATCACGGTGCCGAGGTCGGGGTAAACCAGCCGCGGCTCGCGCGTGCGGCCGGTTTCCATCAGTGCGGCGGCCGTGCCGTGGTCGGCGATGCGCGTATCGAGCGAACGGACGATCGCCACGCGGTCCATGATCTTCGCCATTTTCGGCATCAGCTCGGAAATTCGGACGCCGCCGGCCACCGTGGGAATGTCTTTGAACGGTCCGCCGGTAGGCCGGCCCGGCTTGGGATCCCAGGTTTCCAATTGGCTCGACCCGCCCGCCAGCCAGAGCAAGAGCACATGTTTCTTCTGGCTGCGCAGCTCATCGGCCCAGAGCGGGTTGTACGGGGCAGCCAACCCGCCCAGGCCCATCCCCAGCGCCGCGGCGCCGGCGTCGTGCAGAAAGCGTCGGCGTGAGCCGTTGCAGTCGTGGTTCATGGTTGGTCCACCTATCGTTATCGGTTTTGTCGTAGCGGAACTCGTAGGGTGGGCACCGCCCACCATTTCTTGTGGGCGGTGCCCACCCTACTAATGATTGAATCGAAACTCCGCGGATGTCAGCAGGGCCCATACGAGGTCGCGGCAGGCCGTGGCCCGGTCGGCCGAATGCCGAGCAACCCAATCGTCGCACATCGCAAGCTCCTCGGCCACGGGCCGCCGGCTGAACACGGCCCACGCGGCCAATTCGCCGAACTGCGTTTTGTCGATGGTTCCCGCCAGCCGGGCCGACAGGTTCCGGGCTTCGGGCTTGAGCAGTTGTTGCAGCGCCGGATGGTTCGACATGAACAACGCCTCGCCCGTGCTCGACTGGAACACGTCGCTGGGCGGATCGAGCCACTCGACAAGCGCGCTCGCGCGGCCTTCCAACTGCCGGTGCCGCTCGGCCCGCGTCGCGGGATCCAGGGCCTCATCGAACGACTCGTCGCCCGTGGCCAGCACGACCGAAACGGCCAACTGCCTGGGCGACAGCGGACGCAAAGGCGCCAGCGCGAATTGTTCGGGCGCGGGCTTGGTGCCGGGATAAGGCCAATGGCTCGCCAGCGCGTACACGCGACTGGTGCAGATCGCCGCCACCAGCCGTTCGATGTCGTAGCCATTCACCGCCAGGTCGTCGCCCAGCCATTCCAGCAGTCCGGGCACGCCCGGCACGTTGGCCGAGTGCATCTGATCCACCGGGTGGACCAGTCCGCGGCCTACCAGATAGGCCCAGAGCCGGTTGACCAGCGAGCGCGAAAACAGCGTCCGTTGTTCGAGCGCCACACGCACCAGTTGTTCGCGGCGGCTGAAGGCCGGCGGCAGGTACGTGCCGTCTTTCTTGGCATGTTCCTGCTGCTGCTTGAGTCTCGGGTCGTCGCAGGTGGGCGGCTCGTCGACGATCTGACCCGAGAGAAACATCAGCTTCGCCTTGCGGTTTTCGCCGCCGCGCGTGACGAATTCGATCTCGCCCGCGTCCTTTTCGCCGATCCGCGTCTCCTTTGCGTCCTTGGCTTTGAACTCGTAGGTGCGGTTGAAAAACGACGACAAACCGTAATAGTGGTCTTGCTTCCAATCGTCGACCAGCGGATGGTCGTGGCACTTGGCGCAGGTCACGTCGACGCCGAAGAAGACGCGCGAAGTGTCGTTGGTCAGCTCATCGACGTTGGCGAGCCGGCTGGCCAGGAACCGTCCGGCCCGCTTGCGCTCGCCCGTATCCCACGGTCCCAGCAACACTTCGCGGAACATCTGGTTCCAAGGCTTGTGCGCGTGCAGGCCGTCGCGGAGCCAGGCCAGGAATTCGCCGTCGCCCGATCGGTTCCCCTGAATCAGCTCGTCGAGCACATTCGCAAAATGCAGGGCGAATTCCGGGCTTTCCACCAACTGGCGGACGGTCTGCGCGTGCTTGTCGGCCGATGGATTCCGGGCAAAGGCCTGGGCTTCGCGGCGGGTGGGAATTCTTCCGGCCAGATCGAGCGTGAGCCGCCGCAGAAAGGTCGCATCGTCGGCCGGGTCGGCGGGCCGCACGCCGATCGAACGCCAATGCCGTTCGACGAATTCGTCGATCTTGGCGGCGACCAGCACCGTGCCGTCGAGTTGCACCGTGCCGTCGAGACGCGGGGGCGCAGCCGTCGACGGCTCGCTTCCGATCAACAGCAACCATAGCGGCCAGCCCGACATCACAACTCCTCGTTCAAACACCAAGCCCGCCAAACGCCGCAAACGTACCGGCACCCGTACATCGACGTTCGTTGATATGTCGTTATCTTAACGGTGCAAGTGGTTCCCTGTCAAAAGCAAACAGGGCCACGCTCTTTTGGATCTCTTTGGGAGGGGTTTCGGAATCGTTTTTTTTCGCGCAGCGCCGATGCGGGAACGGGCCCGTGCGGCTAATCTTCAAATGAGGGACGCGCCTTTGCCGTGCGCTCCCATTCGAGCGCGCGCCGACACGTACGTGTACGGTTGGTAGCTGTTTTGGGGTGGTTTGAAAATGATCCAGATAGCTGCGGGGGTCTGTCCCAGCCCACGAGGTATCAACGGCATGGACTGAGGGTTGCCAGCCGCGAAGCGGCGACAGAATCTAGCCTGGGGCGTAGGCCCTCGTTGTTCTACACATCTTCCAAGAGGCCACGGGCTTGCCCCGTGGAGTTTCACGCTCGTATCTACACACGCAGGCTCCCCGGATTACCTGCCTTTCCCCGTGTCGCCCGACACGGACGGTGGGGATGCGACCGCATTCGATCTAGAAACCAACGTGAGACTCCAGGGGGCAAGCCCCTGGCCTCTTACGAAAAGACCGGTATTGCCCAACACTCCCATTTCACAACCCGCAATCAAAAGATGTGTGGAACAACGAGGGCGTAAGCCCCAGGAAACCTGGGCGTTTCCATGTCGTACAGCCCCGAAGGGGCGACACCGGAGGCGGCGCCCTCCCACGTTCCGAAAAAACTGGCAAAACCGTACCTTTACCCGACGAAAGCCTCGCCGCGTGTGGCACAGATGGGCGTTGCGGGTGAAGAAGTCTTAACGCATCCAAAGCCGGGCAATCCGCCGAGACGGATTTCCTTGTCGGTACAGGTACGGTTTTGCCAGTTTTTTCTTGGGCATTTTCGGCTGCGCCGAAACCGCCGTTTCGACGGCGGAATGCCGGTTCTCAGTACCCGTTGGCGAGAACACGGTTCTTGCACGTCCAGGTGCTCGATTTCGGGACGACGACGTGCTAGACTGTGGCGCGCCGCCGGTCACCCCGAACGAATCAACATCATAGATCGAGCTTCGGCTTGCATCATCGCTTATGACTCCAATTGAATCCGCGCCACCGCGTCCCTGGCAGGGACCCAAGAGCGACAGGCAGTTTGCCGGGCACCCCGTCGGCCTCTTCGTCTTGTTCTTCACCGAGATGTGGGAGCGGTTCTCGTATTACGGGATGCGCGGGCTGTTGAAGATCTACATGGTGAACTACCTGTTCATCAGCATCCGCCAGGTCTACCAGGGCGGCGCCTACGATGGCCGGGGGAACCCCGACAACGTCCTCGGCTGGTCGTTCATCCGGTCGCTCTTGCCGGCGGTCGACGTCACGGACCCGCACCTGATCAAGGAGTGCATCGAGCCGAAGGTCGCGGCGTTGATGAGGGGCGACCCGGACAACGGCATCGCCGGCGTGGCCGTCGACGTGGCGTACCAGATCGCGGAGCAGACCTGCGCGATGGCGCCGAACGCGTCGGTGCTGTATGGATGGTACACCGGCCTCGTCTATTTGACGCCGCTCCTTGGAGGCTACCTCGCCGACAAGTACCTGGGGCAGAAGAACGCCGTCTTCGTCGGGGGCACGATCATGGCGCTGGGGCAGTTTGTCCTATTCGGCGGCGAGAATGCGTTTTTCATCGGCCTTGTGATGCTGATTATCGGCAACGGCTTCTTCAAGCCGAACATCTCGACGCAGGTCGGAAACCTTTATCCTCCCGGCGACACCCGCCGCGACGGCGCCTTCACCATCTTCTACATGGGTATCAACCTCGGCGCGTTCATGTGCAACTTCGTCTGCGGCACGCTGGCCATGACGGTGGGCTGGCGATACGGATTCCTCGCGGCCGGCGTCGGAATGTGCATGGGCGTCGTCGTGCAGCTCTTGGGCCAGCGCTTCCTCGCGCCCGACACGCTTCAGAGGCGGGAATCCGAGGCCTCCGCCGCGGCGCCGGTCGCGAAGATACCGTTCACGAAGGACGAGTGGAGCCGCATCTGGGCTCTCGTCATCCTTTGCATCCTGAACATCGTTTTCTGGGCCGTCTACGAGCAGCAGGGCAACACGATGCAGACCTGGGCCGACGAGCAAACCCATTGGCCGTCGTGGGCGTCGTCGACCTGGTTCCAGTCGGCCAACCCGTTCTTCATCTTCATCTTCGCGCCCCTGCTCGACATGTTTTGGCGCTGGCAGGCCCGGCGCGGCGAGGAGCCGACGAGCGTTACGAAAATGGCGCTGGGCAGTATCATCGTCGGGCTCAGCTTCGTCGTGATGATCATCGGCGCTCAAGTCGTCGGTACTGGGAAGGGGTCGCTCTTCTGGCCGATCTTCTGCACGCTCCTGCTGACGTTCGGTGAGCTCTACCTCTCGCCGATCGGACTGTCCCTTGTGACGAAGGTGAGCCCCGTGCGCATTGTCAGCATGATGATGGGCATGTGGTTTCTCTCGAGCTTCTTTGGAAACCTGCTATCCGGCTACATCGGGCAACTCTACACGTTTCTGTCGAAGTCGGCCTTTTTCTTCGTGCTCATGGTGCTCGGCGTCGCGGCCGGCCTGGCGATTTTCCTGTTCAACAAACGACTGAAGGCGGCGATGGGCGCGCACGCGTCGTGATGGCCGTGGACGCCGTATGTACGCGACGCCGCACCGGCGCGCGCCCCGACGAACGCCAGAGCGCAAATCGCGGCTTCGGCGCAGCCGAAACTGCGCCGGAAAAAACTGGCAAAACCGTACCGGTACCGACCAGGAAATCCGTCTCGGCGGATTGCCCGGCTTTAGACGCGGTAAGACTTTCCCCAACGCACCGCTCATCTGTGCGCGACGCGTCGAGGCTTTCGTCGGGTAAAGGTACGGTTTTGCCAGTTTTTTCGTGCCGTGCCCACCGAGCCACGCAGGGCGTCGCCGGCGCATCGGTACACGGCGAGATACAGCACGGTCTTTTTAACCCAATGTCCTAACTTCGCTAAATGCCGCGGACTCCCCAGCCCCAGGGTGCCTCCTCCTTCCGTCGTTCCTTCCCGGAAGGTTGGGCACCCTGGGGTGCTTTAATTTCGTCCGAGGGGGCGGTCGAGCGCGAGCGTAGCGCGCGGCAACATCGGCAATACGAGGACTGATCACGCTCAGAGCATCGGCGCTTCGCGAAAAAAAACGATTCCGAAACCCCTCCCAAAGCGATCCAAAAGCGCGTGGGGAATGCCGAAGTTTGGCGCGGTGATGGGATGCCGCTTACGCGGCTCGCTCAGACGTCATGGGGTATTCGGAAGTCGTTTTTTTTCGCTTCGCTGCCGTTTTCTTTTTCGCACGTTCGTTGCTGCGCAACGAGCGTGCTTTTTTCGGGAAAATGATCCCGACCGTTTCGTGGGCCGCTACGCGGACCCCACGCGCTTGCGAAGGCAGCTACGGGACCATGAATAATCCGGGCGATCGGCGGCCCCATCTTGACACGCGCCCATCCCCTGGGTTAACTGGTATGCATGTGCCCGGCGGGCACATCGGGGGCCGGTTTTGAACCATCCCTCCTGAGAGTCCGCGCGGCGCGGACACAACCGGCCCACGCCCACCCATAGAACCCGTTTGGGAGATGCTCGCATGAGAAAGGCAGTTTTGGTTTTGTTGTGCGGTTGCCTGGTGTTCGCCGTTTCGGCGAGACAGGCCAGCGCCATCAAGCCGTTCTTCGATGAATTCAAAGCCAAGTACGTGAAGAAGGAAGGCAGCGACGCGGAAAAGGAATTCGCCAAGAAGGTCGAGATGGTCAAATGTGCCGTCTGCCACGGCAAGAAGGACGGCAAGGAGGATAAGAAAGTCCGTAACGACTACGGCAAAGCGCTCGACATTCTGCTCGACAAGAAGGCGGACGCCAAGAACAAGGAAAAGATCCAAAAGTCGCTCGATACCGTGTACGATGAAAAGGTGCCCGGCAAGGACGAGACGTTCGGCGATCGGATCAAGGCGGGCAAGCTGCCAGGCGCCGAGTGAAGTAGGGCCGTTCCCGCCTGCCGTCACACTAACCCGCACAAAACGGCGGCGAAGCGAAAAAAAACGACTTCCGAATACCCCATGACGTCTGAGCGAGCCGCGAAAGCGGCATCCAATTGCCGCGCCACCCTTCGCCCTACCCCACGCTCTTTTGGATCTCTTTGGGAGGGGTTTCGGA
>DATKSN010000239.1:0-38233 GCA_035531595.1 Pirellulales bacterium
CGTCGACGCGCCTCACAAAGAGTGGAACGCCCCGGGGTGCCATCCTTACGATATGGTTGAAGCCACCGAAAGACTGGGCTGTTGAATAACCCAAGGTTTTGGGCAAATTGGGGTTGCTGGGAATTTGAGAATCTGTTGCGCTTGCTTCGTGGGGGAGTGAATATCTAACCCTTTGCGAAGGAGCGCAACAGTGAAGACATCATGGACGAAAACGAGGGCCAATTTCAAGTCCCCCTTGCGGGTCATGGCTCAGTTTCTGCATCGGAGTCGGGAAAACAAAGCAAAGAGGTGTGCCGAGATCAAGGACAAGCTGGACGAATGCCGGCGGCTTTTGGTTGAGCGGGAGGTGGAAATTGAGCGGCAACGACAAGAGACTCGCGAATGGCAACAGCGGGCGCAGCGATTGGAAAGCGAGATGCGAGGTGCCCAGCGGTCGACGCCGCTCCTGCCCCCCGATCCGCCCCTCGGCAAACATGGCTATGGACCAAGGATGATCTCCTTGGCGGTGAATCTGGCGCGAGTGGTTGGTCTTCGAGGATCTCATCGGGTCTTGAAGGTTTTCTTTGACTGGTTGGAAGTCAAAGAGGACGTTCCCCATCCGACGACGATCCGCAATTGGCTGCTACGGGTCGGAGTGGCGGCGATGCGGGAGCCAATCGAGCAGTCCAATGATTGGATTTGGATGGCCGACCACTCGAACCAGATCGGCCCCGAAAAGGCTTTGGTGGTGCTCGGGGTCCGGGCTGCCAAGATGCCGGCACCGGGGAAGACGCTCAAACATGAGGACATGCGAGTCTTGACCGTGTGTCCGAGGACGGCCTGGAAAACTGGCGACGTGGCGGCCGTTTATGCGGAGTTGGCCCAGCAGCACGGCGAACCGCGGGCGGTGCTGACCGACGGGGCGGTAGAACTGCGCGAGGCCGTCGAATGCCTGAAAAGCAAGCGTTCCGACACCATCACGCTTCCAGACTTCAAGCATAAGGCGGCTAATTTTCTCAAGTCGCTGCTGAGCAAGGACGAACGCTTCGCCGAGTTTAACACGCTGATCGGAAAGACGCGTACAACGATCCAGCAGACGGAGTTGGCCCACCTGACACCGCCCAGTCCGAAGCAGAAGGCACGCTTCATGAACCTGAAAGGCATCTTGGATTGGGCGGCCGTCTGCCTGTGGCTGCTCAACAATCCACAGGCCGAGGCGCGGCGTTTAGTGACCGCCGAGCGCCTTGAGGAAAAGCTGGGCTGGCTGCGATCGTTTGCCGGCGAACTGGCCGTGTGGCGCGAGTGCCAGGGGGTGATCAGCAGAGGAGTGACATTTCTCAACGAGCAGGGACTGTTTCGCGGCGCGGCCCGGCGACTACGAACGACGTTGTTCGTGAACCTGACGGAGCGCGTCAGTCGGCGCTTGGCCAAACAACTGGTCAAGTTCGTCGTGGACGCGGAACGCCAAGTGAACAACGGAGAACGTTTGCCGATGAGTACGGAGATTCTCGAATCGACCTTCTCGATCTACAAACAGTTGGAGCGTCAGCATTCAAAAGGGGGATTCACCAGTTTGCTGGCTGGCTTTGCGGGTCTGCTGAAAAAGTCGACTCCGGAGTCGATCAAACAGACGTTCTCTGCCACGAGCATCAACGACGTCAAACAGTGGGTCAAAGGGAACCTGGGCGACACTCTGACCGCCAAACGGCGTACCACCTACCACGAGTTCAAGCAGGCGGTCGGACGCGCAACAATCCTGCCTGCAACCGGTTAGGGTTATTCAACAGCCCAGGCTAACGCCCCCCGCTCGCCCACCTAACGCCTAATGCCTATCGCCTCCTCGCGGACAAACAGGGGGCTAACGCCCCCCGCTCGCCTTGCTCTGCGGCGGATTTCCACTCCAACGTGCTTCGAGCCGGTCCATGAGGCGCGTGAAGGGCGTGAGGCGGAAGGAGCCGAGGGTGATCAACCAGCCGACAGCGGCGCCACCGCAAATGTCGCTGAGATAGTGCGCCCCGCATTGAAGCCGCTGCAAGGCGACCAACACCGCCAGGGCCACGAACAGCCGACGCGCGTGAGGATAGAGGCATGAGAGGAGCAGGGCAAAGGCCACGGCGGTGGCCGTGTGCGCCGAGGGGAAGCTTTGGCGCAGGCTGCCGCCCTCGCCAAAGGGCAACCAACCCTCGAACGTCTGCCAAACATTGCCCGACGTGAGGTCAAAGCCCGACGGCCGCGTGCGAGCGATGAGCAACTTGCCGATGTTGGCCGCCAGCCCCGCGCCATAGGTTACCGTCAACAGGCGCGGGATCGCCCAACGCCGAGTGGGGTCGAGCATGAAAACGGCCAGCGCGAGCATGCCTACGCCGATACCGTGGCCGAATGTCTCCGACATTTCCAGCAATTCGCGAATGGTCCTGGGGTCGTTGATCGCGACCGCCCGCCGGGAGAGCGGAACGTCGATCGACAACGCGGCGAGGCCAGCCAGGGCGAAGGCCCATGTCGGCAAAATGAGACGGCGCCAGGATTTCGCTCCGGCCGCATTCCAAACGGCCGAATCCCAGGTCGCCCTGGCGCGATCGGTGAAACCGTCCGGAAGCTGGCTATCTTGCCCGGTTTCTCCATGCTCCATGTCGCACCCGCTCTCGTCAATCGGCTCGTGGGGGCAAGTATCTACTTCATGCGGCCGACAATGAGACATTCACGGTGGCTGGGGCAGAGCGTAAGCGATGCCCCGGTCGCTATCTAGCCGGGGCATCGCTTACGCTCTGCCACCAGCCACCACCCCGATTCTGTAGGGGCGTTCCGAGTTTCACCAAAAAGACGTCGCACCTGCCACACGGAACGCCACGGAGGGCGTTCCCTACAGATGCCGTTGCCGCGGCACCCACTATACCGGGCCGCCGACTTTCGCCCAATTGGGTTTTTCTCCAGTGCGAAATTGCCGTTGCCACGCTCATCAACGCTACCTAGACTCTCGCACCTGACGCTTGTCCCCAAGCGGGTCGTTTGGCGACAACCCCGAGCACATCGACATGCAACGCACGAACCTACGACATCTGCTTTGGATCACCGTGGCGGCGCTCCTGGTTTTTTTCACGAACCTGGGCGTCCCGCGCCTCTGGGACGACGACGAGCCGAAGAACGCCGAGTGTGCCCGGGAAATGTTCGCCGGCGGCGATTGGGTCGTACCGACGTTCAACGACGAACTGCGTTACGACAAGCCGGTGCTGCTGTACTGGCTGATGATGGCGGCGTACCAGACGTTTGGTGTACACGAGTTCGCCGCCCGCTTCCCCTCCGCGGTGTTGGCCGTCGTGACGACCTTGGCCACGTACCATTTGGGCCGGTTGCTATTTCAGCCTCGCGTGGGATTGTGGGCCGCGCTGGCGATGTCGACGAGCGTGCTGTTCGTGATCGCGGGCCGCGCGGCCACGCCCGACTCGACGCTGATCTGTTCGACGACGCTGGCCATGCTCGCCTTCGTCAGTGCCACCTGGGGCGCGCGGCGCACGATGGCCGGCGCCGACACACTGGCCGACTTCGTCCCGAAATCGTGGATCGGCTGGGCGACGGTCTATGCCGCGATGGGCGTGGGCGTGTTGGCCAAGGGACCGGCGGCGGTCGTGCCGCCTATCGCGGTGATCGGGCTGTACCTGCTTTGCGCGAAGCAATGGGCGGTCACGGTTCGTGGATCGAGGATTCGCTGGTGGAAACGATCCGTTCGCGCGCTCTCGCCGCGCGCGTGTTGCGAGGTCGCCTGGCAGATGCGGCCTTGGACGGCGCTGGCCGTGGTCGCCGCGATCGCATTGCCGTGGTATCTCGCGGTAGGCCTGCGTAGCGACGGCGATTGGCTGGCCGGTTACCTTGGCACTCACAATATCGGCCGGTTTCTCAAGCCGATGGAAGGGCACCAAGTTCCAATCGTTTATTACATTCCGGCCGTGGCGCTGGGTTTCTTTCCCTGGTCGGTGTTCTTGCCGTTGGGGCTGTCGCACCTTGCGCGGCGAGCGCGCCGCGATCCGGCCTGGGCGGCCTATGTGTTTGTCGCCTGCTGGGCCGGGCTGTACATTGGCTTCTTCTCGTTCTCGCGCACGAAGCTGCCCAGCTACGTTCTGCCCGCCTACCCGGCGCTCGCCCTGATCGTGGCGGCGTTCGTCGAACAGTGGCTGCGCGAGCCCGCGACGGTGCGGCGCTGGTTGCTTTGGCCGGCGCTCGGAACGATCGCCGTGGCAGGGGTTGGGCTTCTGGTCGGTTTGCCCTTGGCGGCGGCGCGTTTTTTTCCGGGCGAGTCCGCGTTGGGTTTGATCGGCGTCGCGCCGCTGGCCGGCGGCCTCGCGGCGATTTGTCTGGCTGCGCGGCGGCCGCAACGGGCCGCCTTGACGGTGGCGGTCATGGCGGTCGTCTTCGTCACGGCGCTGTTCGGCTTCGGCGCGGTACAGGTCTTCTACGCTCGGCAGCGGGTGCAAGGCTGTTTTGACGCCGAAGGCGTGCGGAAGTTCTTCAAAACGTCGGCCGATCCGTATTTGATTACCCGCGCCGACCAGCTCGACCGTCTGCGCGACGTCCTTCCGCGCGACGTCGAGGTCGTTGCCCGCCAACGGTGCTTTTTGCGGTCCGGCGACGTGGTGTTGTTGGGGCGCGTCTCGCGGACAGCGCGAAGCGGAACACCGGGACTGGAAAGAAAATGACGACGCGCTTCAAGATCGGGATGCGACGACGGCACCGCCTCTGCGGGGAACGCCCTCCGTGGCGTTCCGTGCCCTGCCGGAAAACGTCGCACCCGCTTCACGGAACGCCACGAAGGGCGTTCCCTACCTACAGAACCCAATGCGGCGATCCTGGCCTATGAGCGGGTCGTTGAAGAAAAATGACGAATCCAAACCCTCCATCGCCTCCCCGGCGCGCGACTCCGCTGCGCATTGCCGCGAGGCTGGCGGTGAGCATGGGCCTGTTGGCTTACCTGTTCGGTCGCATCGAATGGTCTCAAGTCCGCGAGTTGGCCTGCACGCTGGATGGCGGCTGGTGGCTGGCGGCACTTGTCGTCTATGTGGCCTCGCAATGGGCCAGCGCCTGGCGATGGAGCCGGTTGACGCGGCCCGTCGGACTATCGGCCACGTACCGACAGTGCTTGCGTTGGTACTTCGAGGGATCATTCTTCAGCCTCTGTCTGCCCACCTCGATCGGCGGCGATGTTTGGAAGGCCTGGCGGCTGGCCGGCACGGCCGACGCGCGGTTGCTCGCCGGCTGCACGGTGCTGGCCGACCGGCTGGCCGGGCTGACGGCCCTCCTGGTGATTGGGCTATCGGCCCTGGCCCAACGGTCGTTTCAGCTCACGCCGGGTGCTTGCCTGTTCTTCGGCGCCGCGCTGTACCTTGGCGCGCTTGCGGCGATCTACGCGGGGCTGGCCGCGCTCGATTGGCTCGCCCGGCGGCGCTGGCCGCTGGTCGGCGATTTACTTTTCAAGCTCATGCCCTTGGGACGGCACCCCTCCCTGTTCTGGAAAGCGGTCACCTGGGGCCTCGTCGTGCAATCGCTGAACATTGCCGCGGTGATGCTCTTGGGTCGGGCGTTGGCGCTCGATCTGCCGATGGGCGCCTACGCCGCCGCCGTGCCGCTGGTGGCTTTGGCCACCGTGCTGCCCATCAGCCTTAACGGCATTGGCGTGCGCGAAGGGGGAATGGCCTGGATGCTGGCCTCCTATGCCGTGCCGCAAACCGAGGCCGCCGCGCTGGGCTTACTCTGGACGCTGGTGAACATGACATCCGGCCTGCTGGGCGGAGTGGTCTATCTCACCGGGCGCGACCAGCACCGCGAAGCCGGCGTCGCCTATCGAGCCCGCTATTGGCCGTGGCCGCGGGCGTGGCGACGGTGGCGCTGAAATCTCGGCGTTGACAAACGTCAAAAGCGATGCCAGATCGTGGGGTTGCTGGCATAGCCGCCCAGGTTGATCATGCCGATGTCCCTGGGGTCGAAGAGTTCGACGGTGTACGGGGAGTACATGCCCGGCATCGCGGCAGGCTCGAACAAGACGGCCACACGCGGAGTGTGCCTAATACTTTCCGCGATGCGACGGTTCTGGTGGGCGGTGCCCACCCTACTTTCTTTCCGCGACGCGTTACAAACAGGGGGCTAACGCCCCCCGCTCGCCTTCTGATGTCTCCTATCGCCTTGTTCCGCTGACGGCGTTGCCGGCCGAGGCGGCGGCGCCTTCGGGCGGGGCGACGTTCACGATAAAACGGGCCTGGCCCGACGCCAGCGGCGAAGCGGCCAGAATGTGGATGTTGGCGATCGTGCCGGCCGTGGCCAGGAACTTCGCCTCGGCCATGCCCTGAGCGTCCGCTTGCACGGTAATGCTCGTCAGTTGATTCTCGAAGGC
This sequence comes from Pirellulales bacterium, assembly GCA_035531595.1. Classification (GTDB taxonomy): domain Bacteria; phylum Planctomycetota; class Planctomycetia; order Pirellulales; family JAICIG01; genus DATKSN01. The sequence goes on from DATKSN010000239.1 coordinate 6,356, forward strand.
GCCACCGACCTTGCTTGCGCCGCGGGTTAGTGTGACGGCGGATCTCATCGGCCCGGCTCGCCCGGCGGCGGGCCTTGGTTGCGGCGCGGCCGCGGTGGGAGCGATTGGGCCTGGAGTTGGGCCAGTTCGCGCTGGCTTTGCTCAAGGCGCCGCTGAAGTTCGTCGGCGCGGCGCGCCTCGTCGTCGGCGCGGCGCGCCTCGTCGTCGGCGCGGCGCGCCTCGCTCTCGGCGCGGCGACCGGCCTCCGCGGCATGCCGCGCCTCGCTCTCGGCGCGGCGACCGGCCTCCGCGGCATGCCGCCTGGCCTGTTCCAAGTCGCGCTGCAGATCCGCGGGCAGCGGCAGCAACTCGCCGCGGTGCCAGAAGCGCACCCAGCCATCGCGCAGGCCCACTTCCAGTTCCAACTCCGGGATGGGGTAGCGGTCCCGCGCGTTCCGCTTCAGCGTGACGTACTTCTTGCCCGTGTGATGATAGAGAGTCAGATCCTGACGCTCCGCATCGAATCTCAGGTAGTAGGGCACTTTGAGCTGTCGCTCGTACTTTTCGAGGTTGTCGACGTAATCCTTGCGCGGATTGCTCCGCGAGACGTACTCCAGCACCCAGAACGGCCGGGCCGGTTCCAGCGACACGTTGAAGCTGGTGCTTGCCTTGGTCGGCTCGTCGCACAGGACAACCATATTGTCGGGCACCACCTGGCCCAGTCTCCGTTGGCGCGGCACGGGGTACTGCACCAGTAACTCATTGAAGACCCGCACGTCGGGTCGGCGCGCCTTGAGCAACGCCAGGCTTTCCAACGTGATCTCCCGCTGGGTGGCTTGCGTCGTTGCTTCCATGAAGTGCTCCAGAGGCAGGCCGCGCAAATAGGCTTGCGCGGCTGCCTCATAATCGAGCGCGATCGGCGGTTTTGAACTCACGGATGCCATCAATGGATTCCTCCCTTGCTCGGGCGCCTGGAGTTGCCGTTCACCTCGGCGTGGCGACACTCAAAATGCGCCGGGCGCGATCGGCTCGCCAGCGGCGCGTGTGAACAATGCCTTGAGCACGTCCGGGGACACTTTTTCCGAAATCGCATGCACGCTGCCGTCGGCGAAGGCCGCCAGGAACACGTTGGGACGGAGCCCCGTCAGTCCGGCCAACGGATTCTTGACGTCGACCGCGAGGTCGTCGGGCTTGGTCCAGTCGACGGCCCGATCAGCCGCCGCCTCGACGATCATGAGTGTGTTTGAGGTGCCGTCGCGAACGTCGGCCAGCAGTTGCTCGGTTTGGTTCTGGCTCTTTGCGTCGGGAGTGGCCGCGCCATTCCAGGCGTAGTAAAATAAGCACTCTTCCGGCGCGAGGCGTTGCAGGGCCGGATCGGGCGGCAACGGGACCAGGCAGAACGGCGATGCCCAGGCGACGTTGCCGTGGCCCAGAGCCAAGATCATCACGAACCATACCGTCTTCCACAGGGTGTGAGTCATCGGGCGCGTCATGTTGATTTCCTCTAAGAGGCTGGGGCGGTTGAACTATACTACTTCATGCGATCGAGAATGAGACATTCACGGTGGCTGGAGCAGAGCCTAAGCGATGCCCCGGTCGTTATCGAGCCGGAGCATCGCTTACGCTCTGCCACCAGCCACCACGTTCTCGCGACAGAATGTCTCATGGTCGGCCGCGTGAAGTATAAGCCGGAATCGACTTTACACTAAATCGCGGCTGCTGTCCAAAGCTTGCCGAAATTCCGGGGGCCGTGCGATGGGCACCGCCCACCAACCCAACCAGCCTGGAAAGTGAAGACGCCTCCATGAAACGCTTCGCCTCGATCCTGCTCGCCAACGGGTTCCTCGTCGGCTTCTTTCTCGTCGATGTGAGCGGCGCCGCGGCTGCCGACAACTGGCCCCAATGGCGCGGACCCGCCGGATCGGGCGTCGCCGAGGGCGAGGATCTGCCCGATACCTGGAGCGCGACGCGAAACGTGCTTTGGAAGCGCGACGTTCCCGGCCGCGGGTGGTCGTCGCCGATTGTTTGGCAAGACCGCGTGTTTTTGACCACGGTCGTCAACCAAGGCGAGAGCGAATCGCCGAAAAAAGGACTTTACTTCGGCGGAGAACGGTTCGTTCCGCCCCAGACCCTTCACCAATGGAAAGTCATCTGCCTCGACCTGGCTGGCGGCGAGGTGCGCTGGGAACGCCAGGTCCATAAGGGCACGCCGGCCGGCCCGATGCACATCAAGAACAGCTATGCCTCCGAAACGCCCGTGACCGACGGCCAGCGCGTCTATTGCTATTTCGGCAACCTGGGCCTGTTCTGCTTCACGCTCGACGGACAACCGGCCTGGGAGCGGAGGTGCGAGGCCCGTGCGACGCGTTTTGGTTGGGGCGCGGCGGCATCGCCCGCGCTGGCCGACGGCCGGCTGTACGTCGTCAACGACAACGAGGAGGAATCGTACCTGGAAGCGCTCGACGCTGCCACGGGCAACCTGGTCTGGCGCGTGGCGCGCGACGAACGAAGCAACTGGGCGACACCGTTCATCTGGCGAAACTCGCTACGGACTGAAATCATCACGCCCGGCACCGGCAAGGTGCGGGCGTACAATCTCGACGGCAAGCTGCTTTACGAATTCGGGGGCATGTCGACCATCGCGATCCCGACGCCGGTGACCGCGGGCGATCTGCTGTACGTGAGTTCGGGCTACGCGCTCGATCTGCGCAAGCCGCTGTTCGCCATCCGACCGGGCGCATCGGGCGATATCAGCCTGGCCGACGATCAAACCGCCGGCGAGTACGTTGCCTGGTGCCAGAAGCAGGCCGGGCCGTACAATCCCTCCCCGATCGTCTACCGCCGGCGCGTTTACGTGCTGTTGGACCACGGTTTCCTGGCCTGCTACGACGCGGCGTCCGGCGAGCAGGTCTACTCGAAGCGACGCTTTCCCCAGGGCGAGGCGTTCACGTCGTCGCCGTGGGCCTACGACGGTAAACTGTTCTGCCTAAGCGAGGATGGCGTGGCGAGTGTGGTCGAGGCGGGGAGCAAATTCAAGATCCTGCACGCCAACGCTCTGGCCGACGACGACATGTGCATGGCCACGCCGGCGATCGCGAGCGGGAAACTGCTGATCCGCACGGCGGCCCGAATTTACTGCATTGCCAAGCCGACGAAGAAGAATGTCCGGCACGGGCGCCTCGACGGCGGAAACGAACCGGGAAAGCGCCAAGGTGGGGCGCGCGGCGCCCGTCGTTGACATATCGGGGCGTGGCGCTATATACTTCACGCGGCCGACAATGAAACATTTCGCCTCGAGAAAGCGGTGGCCGTGAATCTGTCATTCTCGACGGTGCTGCGTCGTCACGGGGCCGCGGAGCGGAACAAGGAAATCTCATTGGAATTGAGGAGGAGCCTGCGATGGGTGCTCATGTCGTCGAGTTGACGGATGCTAATTTCCAGGCCGAGGTGGTGGATTCGTCCCAACCGGTCTTGGTCGATTTCTGGGCGCCTTGGTGCGGCCCCTGCCGCATGATCGCGCCTTTGATCGAGGAGTTGGCGTCGGAATACGTCGGTGCGGTGAAAGTCGGCAAGTTGAACATCGACGATAGCCCCCAGTCGGCCTCGAATCTCGGCGTCAGCAGCATTCCGACCTTGATGGTGTTCAAGGGCGGCCAGGTGGTCGAACGGTTCGTCGGCGTGCAAGCGAAGAGCCGCTTGCAGAAGGCGCTCGACGCGGCCAAATGATTCGGGCTAACAGCGTTGCAGGCGTTCCAATCGCCGTTGCCAATGGATGGGGCGCGCCGGCCGGCGGCGAGGGACGGCTTGGGCGGTGAAGGGCAAGAGCACGCTCACCGCGGCGGCGGATGGCACCCCGGCAGGCGCCGGCTTGCGTCCCGCGTCGTCGATCATGGCATCGTAGGCATCGATCGTGTCGTCGTCGGCCAAGGCCTCGTCGATCGCCGCGCGATCCGGGGCGCACAGCCCCAGGATGTGTTCGGCGATCGCGTTCATCGCCAGCACCTCGTCGTCGTCCGGCGGGCTCAGGCGTTCGACACGCGGTTGCAACTCGCCTTCCGGACCCCACCAGGCGCCTTGGTCGTCTTGGTGCGGCCGGTCGCCGTCGGCCGGCTTGTCCGAGGGGCCGTTCGGCTGCGCATCGCCCGGCGGCGCATCACCTGGCTGCGAATTGCCCGGCTGATCATTGTTCGGCGCGTCGCCGGTCGGCTTGTTGGCGGTGATCTTCCTTCCCGCGAGGAGCTCCTCGTCCTCGTAGGCGTGTGGCAGCCCCGTTTCGGTAAAGATACCCGACAAGCCGTTGGGCGTCGGGGCCTCCTGGAAGTAATCGTACGGCAACAACACATTCTGCACGGTCGGGTTCCGGTGGCCCGCGAGAAAGAGGGCCTGCAAGGCCGGACCGACCACCGAACCTGGCCCCCCCGACAAGGAGTTCCCAAGAGGTTTGCTCGTGAACAGCAAGTCCGCCGGATTACCCAAGACGACCTCGAAGGCATCGATCGCGCTCAAGGACGACGCGCCCCCGCCCGTGACGCGCACCGTGATGTGAAAGATCGAAGTTTGCGGAGTGTTATTAGGCACCGTCCAGGTGAAATGGCCGTTGGCGTCGATGGTCGCTCCGGCGGGCGCGCCGGGGTCGAGACTATAAGTGAACTGGCTGGGCGGTTCGTCGCCGTCGCCGCCGGCCTGCACATGGAAGCTCAACGTCTGGCCCGGCGCCGCCGTCTGCGTCGCGATCGGGGCCAGGGTCGGCGCTTCGTTCGGCTCGGTGACGGTGACGTTGAAACTCTGCGAGTCGCTCTTGCCGGCCGCGTCGGTGACGATGACTTTGAACGGGTATGTACCCGACGGCACCGTATCGCCCGGCGACCAGACCAGCGCACCGGTTGCCCGATCGATCGCCGCGCCCGCGGGCGATCCGCCCCCCAGCGTGAAAAACAGCGTATCCGCCGGCAGGTTGATGTCGGTGGCCTGCACGGTGAACTGCAATGTCTGGGTCTCGTCGATCGTGACGCTCGCGATCGGTGCCAGGACCGGCGGCGTGTCGTGAACCAGGATCGTAAACGTCTGGTCCGCAGTGTTGCCGGCCAGGTCGGTGGCCCGTACATCGACCGCCTGGCTACCGGCCTGCGAGGCATTGGGCAGCCACGAGACGAGCCCCGTCTGCCCGTTGATGGACATGCCGCCCGGCGCGGTCACCAGGCTGTACGCCACGCTCGAACCAGCGTCGCCGGCGTGGGCGGTGTACGAGAACGAGGTTCCGGCCTCGATCTGGCCGGAGGGGGCCTTTGAATCGAAGGCCGGCGGCACCGTGTCGACCGTGATGCCTAGCGCCGGAGAAGCCGCCGTGGCGACTCCGGCGACCACTTGCGACGCCGTGATCGAGTGCGGGCCGTCGGCCAACAGCGTCGTGCCGTCGGTCGTGACGTTGACGGTGCTCGAGTTGGCGGTCGCCTGGCCGATCAGCGTTTGGCCGTCAAAGACCTTGACCAGAGCCCCGTTGGCCGCGCCGCCGACCTGGAACGTGAGCGTGTGGCCGGCCGAGTTGTTCTGGTTCGTGAAGCCGGTCGTGTTCACCGTGCCCGTTACGGTCAGCAGGGTGACACCCGTCGGCGCGACGGCCTGAAAGCCGAAATCCTGAACCGCCTGGGGCGAGCCGGTCGAGAGGGTGACGTCGCTGGCGCCACCGGCCGGCGTCGTGGCCTGAAAACCGGCGGGCGGTTGCACGCGCACATGGTAGGTGCCCGTCTCCGCGTTGAGAAAGTATTGCCCGTTCGCGTCGGTCGTGGCGGAGACGTCGCTGTTACTGAGGACGCCGCTGTTGTTGGCGTCGATAAAGACCGTGACTCCGGCCAGCGGGTGGCGATCGTTCACGTTGGTGTCGCCGGCGGGCGCGCTGAAGACGGTGCCCTTGACGCCGTCCTCGACCAGCGAGGTCATGAGCCCGAGTTGGTTGTTGGGGCCGACGGGAAGTTGGTTGAACGTGGGGTCGCTGGACAGACTGGACGGCGTCGGAAACGCGGCGATCTCGTTCACGATCTGCATGCCGTTGCCGAGCACCTGGCCGAAAACCGTGAATCCCCCGTTCTGGTTGTCCAGGTTCGACGAATTGTTGCCCAGGTTGACGAACCATTGGTCGGTGGCGCTGTTGGGGTTGCTGCCCAGTTTGGCCATGGCGATCGTGCCGATGGTATTGCTCAGGTGGAATTCGTTGGGCACGTTTCCGTGCGTCGTGATCGTGCTGAATTGCGACGTGTTGGTGAAGGTGGCCGTGGGCGAGGTGAAGCCGCCGCCCTGGAGCACGAAACCAGGCACGGTGCGGTGGAAAATCGAGTCGTTATACGCGCCGGAGTTGACGTAGCTCAGGAAATTGGCGACGGTCTGCGGCGCCACGCTCTGAAACAACTCGATTTTGAAGGCGCCGAAGTCGGTATTGACGGTGACGATCGGATCGGCGCTCAATGGCACGCGGTCCTCGAGCGATTCAAGGCGCAAAGGCTCGGCCGGCTTTTTCGCCGCGCGTTTTCGCGGCCGGCGGTTACGGGCCTTCACGTCACCGGCATCCATCAAACGAGTTGGCTTTCGCATCGCTGATCCTCCCAGGCAACCGATAGGCTTGCTTCTTATAATAGAACCTAGGGGCGCGGGTTCCGCAAGCGAAAAGTCGGCGTAAAGCACGACGGCGGAGCGGTTTGCAGGCGATGGAGGGCCGTTTTCGGCAAGCCCTATCAATTATGACGGTCGGGCAAGCCGGATTCTGTAGGGAACGCCCTCCGTGGCGTTCCGTGTCTCGCCCGGATTATTCATGGTCCCCACACTAACCCGCAGCGCAAGCAAGGCCGAGTGTTGGACCCGTGTACGGGATGGGGGCGAAGGCGCGGAGAAACGCGATCTTCGACATCCCCACGACGTCTGAGCAAGCCGCGTAAGCGGCGGCGTATCCTCGCGCCATCCTTCGCCGCGCCCCACGTTTTTTGGATCTCCGGTTTTAGGGGGATTCAAAGTCGCGTTGATCCGCGCCGTAGCCGGCCTTAGCCATCCAAACGGTCCGCTCCTGCCGGACAAGCCGGCGAGGGGGCGGCCGAACACTCGCGACTTGTGTAGAACAACGAGGGCTTACGCCCCAGGCTACTCTCTGTCGCCGCTTCGCGGCTGGCAAGCCGCAGCCCAGGCCGTTTTACCACCGTTGGATTCATATTCGATCACGCCCTGGTCGCCTTGTCCGTCGCGCCCGTCGGCTGCGTTTGTGGGAGGCGATCCGCTTCCGCCGCGCACACAGATCTTGTTACGCGCATTTGAACCAAGCCCAAAACATCTGATTCCTGGCCGCGCGAAGTATTGCAGAGCGCGAACACGCGGCGCCACGATGTCCGGCGAGCCGCTACGCTGCGCGAAAAAAAACGATTCCGAAACCCCTCCCAAGCGATCCAAAACGGCGTGGGGTAAGGCGAAGGGTGGCGCGGCAATTGGATGCCGCTTTCGCGGCTCGCTCAGACGTCATGGGGTATTCGGAAGTCGTTTTTTGTCGCTTCGCCGCCGTTTTGTTTTTTGCGCGTTCGTTGCTGCGCAACGAGCGTGCTTTTTTCGGAAAATGATCCCTTCCGTTTCGTGGGCCGCTCCGCGGACCCGTCGAGCTTGCGCCGCGGGTTCGTGTGGTCGTTTGGCGGTCATTCCACTTCTTCGCGGCGAATCTCCATCGTCAGGTCGAGGTCGCCCGACAGGTCCATGTTCGCCACGGACAGACCCAAGGGGCCCATCACCCGCAGTTGACTCCGCGAGTCGACCAACCGCCCGGCCGCGCGGTCGAAGAGGTACGTGTGTTCGGACGTATCGACCTTCAAGTCGCTCTTCGTCACCTTGATGGCGCCGGCGTTTCCCTTGGTGGAATACGTGACGCTCGTGTCCTTGGCGGTGATTTTGTCGAACTGCTTGCCGTCTTTGACGGTCGGAAACTTGGCAACTCGCCCCACGTACTGGAATTCTCGCAGGAACGTGAACACCTGGCCCTGCCCGAGGTTCCGCGTCACCGTCTGTTCCCAGGTATCGCCGGGCTTGAGCGGCTTCTCGGGGATCAAGTCGACGTCGCGTTGGAGTTCCTCTTTGACCTCGTCGGGGCTGGGCTGAAGCCCGCCTTCCTGGACCCCTTCGACCGACTGCACTTGGTTCTCGCGGTCGAAGCGGTAGGTCAGCGTGGATCCGGCCGTCTTGCGCAGGCTGTCGAGGATCAGTGCGGCGGTCGGGTTGTCCGACTTGACCTCGGGCGCGGCCGAATCGAACTTCAGCGCGACGCCTCCCGGCAATTTGAGGTCGGACGTGAGCGATTCGAACTTCATGGTGACGGGCAAATCACCTTGCGCGTCGCGCTTGCCGTACGTCGTATGACTGGTGACCGTGGTTTCCGTGGTCGAGCCGAGGTCAATTCCGCTGAGCACCAGCGATTGCTTCACTTTGACCGTTTCGCGTGTCTTGAATTGTGTGCCGTCGGCGAACTTGCGTTCCAAGACGACTTGAGCCGGGGCCGCCGTCGCCCAACAGGCGATGATCAGCGACGACAACGAAATGCTGCGCAGTAACATGGGTGACTCCAGGAAAAAGGGCCCGTTCTGGTGGAAGCCCTATTTTGCGTCGCGGCGCGCGCCGTGTCCAGCGATTCACCCCAGGACGATGCCCGCCATCAGCCCGGCGGCGACGGTGGTCTCGAACAGTCCGGCGATTTGCAGGACGCGTGGATCGGCCTCGGCCAGAAACTCCTTGAACTGCCGGGGAAAGACACTGAGGGTGAATCCCTCGACGAGAAACAGCGTCAATCCCATGACGGTCATCCATTGGGTCGGATTCATCGTGATCGAGTGCGCGGGTGGTGGACGCGGGTGGTGGAAAAGTGCGGTCCTAGCCGTTATACTGCACGCGGCCAAGAATGAGACATTTTGCCACGAGAAAGTGAATGTCTCATTCTCGGCCGCGTGAAGTATATAATCCCGGCTGGCGTGCGGAGGCACAAGGCGCGAAACGTCGCATGGCACACCTAGGCGTCAACATCGATCACGTGGCGACGGTTCGCCAAGCCCGGCGGACCTACGAGCCCGACCCCGTTTGGGCGGCGGCACTGGCCGAATTGGCAGGCGCCGACGGCATCACCGTACACTTGCGCGAGGACCGGCGGCACATCCAGGACCGCGACTTGCGGCTGTTGCGCGAGACGGTCACGGTGAAGCTGAACCTGGAGTTGGCCTGTGCCGATGAGGTCATCGAGATGGCTTGCCGCGGCAGGCCCGACCAGGCGACGCTCGTGCCCGAAAACCGCCAGGAGGTGACCACCGAGGGGGGCCTCGACGTGGTCGCCCAGCAGGCGCGGTTGGGCGCCGCCGTAGCGCGCCTGCGCGACGCCGGGATCGTCGTCAGCCTTTTTCTCGACGCCGACGAGCGGCAGATCGACCTCGGGCGCAGCCTGGGGGCCGACGCGGTTGAACTGCACACCGGCCAGTACGCTTTGGCGGCGTCCGGGCCGCCGCGGGCGGCCGAGTTGGAAAAGCTCGCCCGTGCCGCTGGTTGGGTCGTCGAGCGCGGGATGACGCTCCACGCCGGCCACGGTTTGACCTATCGCAACGCGCGGCCGATCGCCGGTCTGCCGAAAATGTGCGAACTGAACATCGGGCACAGCATCGTCGCCCGCGCGCTGATGGTCGGGTTCCAGCAGGCGGTGCGCGAGATGAAGGAGCTGATCGCGTAGGGTGGGCGCCGCCCACCATTCGGCTGACAGAGCAACGATCATCCCGTTGTCCTCATGTCCCGCGCCGTGCTTTCAATTCGCGCCGCAGACGTTCGACCTCCACTTCGGCCTCCAATGCTCGTTTTTCGGCAGTCAGCCGCGCCTCGCGCTCTTTCAGCCGTCCCTCCCGCTCTTGCAACCGTGCCTCTTCCGCCGTCGGCAACCACTCACCTGTCGTCGGGTCGTAAAGTCGCAGATCCTCGCCCGCTACTTCGAAGTGCAAGCCCAAAACCTCGCTCGGCAAACGTCGGGCGATTGGCTTGATCGGCGCGTACTTGCCACTTCGTAGCCGGTGGCCTTGCAGCGGCGGGTCAAGATATTCCGCTATGGGATCGAACAAGAAATACTCGCGGACCCCCAGGCGGTCGCGATAAATGCGGAGTTTCTTGACTTGGTCCTCGTTTTTCGTCGATCGACTCGAGAATTCGACGACCAGGTCGGGAACCTTGCCATCTTCTTCCCACACCCGATAAGTTCGGCGCTGCTTGTCGCGCGGCGCGCCGAAGGCGACGAACACGTCGGGCGCGACCCGCTTTCTCGGTTCACCGCGCACGTAGTAGAGAAGCATGTTGGCCCCCACGTAGGTCATGGGGTCGTCGGCGAAACGCCGCCTCAGAATGTCCGCGATGGTCGTCAGATTCTTGTAGTGAACAGGGGTTTCCGCCACGGGACGCCCGTCCGAACCGGGATATTCGACATCCGATGGGATCGCATCGGGGGTCAATGAAGTGGGGGGTACGGTCGCCATCGTTCCAAGCTCCCAAACGGGGCGAAGGCCATCGCCGATTTGGCACGCCTGCGGCCTACAACTTAGTTTACGCCAACCGCGGCTTCAAGGCTAGGATGCGAGACTCTGTAGGGAACGCCCTCCGTGGCGTTCCGCGCCCCTGCCCGAAGACGTCGACCCCGCTTCACGGAACGCCACGGAGGGCGTTCCCTACGGAGCCCCATGCGATGATCCTAGCGTTGACGCGGGTGATTGTTGTATGATGCGTCGTTTGGGGCCGCGCCGCCCCTGTATCCTGGACCCTCGCCGGACCTGCCATGTCGACCCAAGGTGAAGCGTTCGCTGGATTGTCGGTCGCGTTGACGACCCCCTTTCGCAACGGACAAGTCGATGAACGGGCCCTCAAGGCGCAGGTCGAGTTCCAAATCGCCGCGGGGGCGCAGTGCCTCTGCCCGACCGGCACGACGGGCGAGTCGCCGACCCTTTCGCATGAGGAACACGAGCGAGTGATTTCGCTGGTGGTCGAGCATGTGGCGGGCCGGATCAAGGTCATGCCCGGCACCGGCTCGAACAGCACGCGCGAGGCGCTGCGGCTCACGTCGTGGGCGGCGAAGGCGGGGGCCGACGCGGCGCTGGTGGTCGCCCCCTACTACAACAAGCCCACCCAGGAGGGCTTCTACCAGCACTTCAAGGCCCTGGCCGAGGCGGTGGGAATTCCGATTTGCGTCTACAACATTCCCGGCCGGACGGGCAAGAACATCGAGCCCGAAACGATCGCCCGCATGGCCGAATTGCCCAACATCGCCATGGTCAAGGAGGCGACCGGCTCGATGGATCAGGCCTCGCAGATCCTGGCGCTGACCGACCTGACCGTGCTCAGCGGCGACGACAGCCTGACGTTGCCCTTGCTCGCGATCGGCGGCCGGGGCGTGATCTCGGTGGTTGGCAACATCGTGCCCGGCGACATGCTGGCGTTGCTCAAGGCGTTCGCCTCCGGCGATCTGGGCGCGGCCCAGCGCTGGCACCGCAAGCTGTTTCCGCTTTGCCGCGACATGCTGGGCCTGTCGACCAACCCGATTCCCGTCAAGGCGGCCATGAAGTTCCTGGGCCGCGACACCGGCGAACTACGTTTGCCCATGACGCCGCTCTCGGATGCGGACGAGGGAAAGCTGCGGAAGTCGTTGACGGATTATGGGTTGATATAATCCCATGCACATCGCCTGGCTGTTCGAGTACCCGACACTCCACGGCGGCGAACGGTCGCTCTTGGCGGCCTGGCCGGCGCTCAAAGCCGCCGGCATGAGGGCCACGGCGCTGGCGCCGTCGCGCGGTCCGTTGCACGCGGCGCTCATTCGCGCAGGGGTCGAGGTGGTACCGTTCGAGACGCGCGATGCCGCCGATCGTCGTCCTGCGCTGGGCGAATTGCGAGACCGCTTGGCCACCGCGCTCTTGTCGTCGCGGCCTGACGTGCTGCACGCCAACAGCCTGGCGATGGGCCGCTTGTCGGGGCCCGTCGCCGCCGAATTGGGCCTGCCAAGCGTAGCCCACCTGCGCGACATCATCAAACTCAGCCGTGCGGCGGTCGCCGATCTGAACCGCCACAAGCGGTTGCTGGCCGTGTCGCGGGCGACTCGCGACTTTCACGTTGCCCAAGGGCTGATGGCGGACACGGTGCAGGTGCTGTACAACGGCGTCGATCTGGAGCAATTCCGTCCCAAGGCGGCGACGGGCTGGCTGCACCGCCAACTTGGTTTGCCTTCCGATGCGGTGCTGGTAGGGACGATTGGCCAACTGGTGATGCGCAAGGGGCACGATGTGTTGGCCCGCGCGGCGAGCAGGCTGGCCCGCCGCCATCCCGACGCGCATTGGATCATTGCCGGCAGCCGCCATTCGCAAAAGGCGGAAGCGGTCGAATATGAGGCCGGGCTACAGCGAACCTTCGCGGCGGATGGACTGACGGATCGCGTTCATTTTGTCGGCACACTCGACGGTATTGAGAAGTTGCTGCCCGAACTGACGCTCGTGGTCCACCCCGCCCGTCAGGAGCCGTTGGGGCGCGTGCTGCTTGAGGCCGCCGCCGCGGGCGTACCGACCATAGCGACCGACGTGGGCGGAACACGCGAAATCTTTCCGCCTGAGGCCGATGCGGCGCGCCTGGTGCCCGCCGGCGACGACGTTGCGCTGGCCGATGCGATCGGACCATTGCTCGTCGACGCCCGCGAGCGGCGCCGGCTGGCCCAGGCCGCGCGCCGGCGGGCCGAAGAAGCCTTCGACATTCGCGCCGCCGCGGCCCGATTGTTGGAGCACTACATGAAGAGTTTGCGGTTCTCGCGATTTGAATCATGAGTGGTCAGGCGAGCGGGGGGCGTTAGCCCCCTGTTTGTTAGGCGTTAGGGTGGCGAGCGGGGGGCGTTAGCCCCCTGTTTGTTAGGCGTTAGCGTGGCGAGCGGGGGGCGTTAGCCCCCTGTTTGTTAGGCGTTAGGCGTTAGGCGTGGTTGTCACTTGGTATCGGTGGGCGCTACGCCCGATTGAAATACTCGCCGCTGGCGAGAATGCCGTCCAGAATGCTCTCCTGCGGCAGGCCGTTCCTCATCTGCTGCAACCAGTACATGGCGCCGGCGGTGTCGATCGGCCGGTGCAGGTACTGCGCGTACCAGCCCAAGTCGTTGGGTTCGTTCGGTTCGCTGGCACCGACCGGATCGTCCGGCGCGGCGATTCCGCGCAGCAGGTTGAGCCGGTACTCGTCGCTGGTGACGAAGCCCAAAACGACGCTGGAACGGACGGCGTTGGTGCTGCCCTGGGAGGCCAGCAGGCCGGTCCAGTAGGCCACTTCGCTGGGCCCTGGGTTGCGCTCGAACAGGTTCTGGTAAAGGGCGGTGACCCAGGACGCGTCGGTGTTGCCGGCGGTGACGTAGAACTCCGGCGAGCCGATGATGCCGGCCTGCACCTGTTCCGGACCACTGCTGGCGTTCCAGACTCCCAGCCAATAAATCAAGCCCGCGGGGTCGACGGCGCGTCCCAGATAGGTCTGGTAGAGGTCGCCGATCACCTGGCTGCGGCGCTCGTTGCTGGTGACGAAGAGGTTGGCGATCGCGAGGCGACTGACCCCGGCGTTGAGTTGGCCGACCCAGTAGTTCACCTCGTCGATGCCTGGGTGCGAGGCGCGCCCCAACACCTCGCTGTACATGCGCGCGACCCACTGCGATTGGACGCTGTCGAGGTACACGGTGGCCGGCGTGCGGAATGTTCCGTTGTCGGCCATGTAGACGAACGAATCCTCGCCGTTGAAGCCTGGGTCGGGCTGGTAGTTGAACGAGCCGTCGGAGTTGAGCACGAGCCTGCCGTGCGACGGCACGTTGAACAACACGGCGGTCAACGGCTCGCCGTTGACTTCGACGTCGCTGGCGAGCACTCCCGGCGCCGCCACCGACAGGGGCGTGTTCGTGCTGTAGAGGTAGGAGGAGTCGTGAGTTTGCGGCGGCTGCTGGACCTTGATCACGTTGACGGTGATCGTGGCGCTGGCCTGGGCGCCGGTGTCGCCGGGGTCGCCCTGGTCGGTGGCGGTGAGCGTGAGCACCGCCGTGCCGAACTGGTTGGCGGCGTAGGACAAGGTCAAGGTGGTTCCCGATGCGTTGATGTTGACCAAAGTCGGGTTGGTGCTGCCGGTCAGCGTGACGACGGGGAATTGCTCCAGCGACGGGTAATCGGTGTCGTTGAAGATCGTCAGCAAGTCGAGCACCGTGGGGGGCGCGTTTTCGTTGACCGTGATCACGGTGTTGGCCTGCACCGTCGTCGGCGGCTGGTCGACGTGCATGACGCTGATCGGCACCATGTTGGTCGTCGTCTTCGGGCCGCCCAGGCCCGTGTTGCCCATATCGTCGGTGCTGATGGTCAGCAAGGCGTTGCCAATGAAGTTGACCGCGGGCTGGAAACTCAGGCCGTTGAGCGCGGCGTTGAGATCCGGGATCTTCCCCTGCACCGTGACGGTGCCGTCGTTGGCGCCCGTGCCGGCCACGATCGTCAGGTTGGCGAGGCTGGCCAGTGAAACCGTGCCGTTGCTGGCCGTGAGCGTGACTTGGATCACGCCGTTACCCGGCGGGACGGAGGCGTCGCCGTCGAAGACCGAAATGGCGTTGCCGGTGGCCGTGGAAAAGACCAGCGGCCCGTTCACCGCGTTCTCGGCGACGTTCTGCGTGGGGGGGGGCACCGTGGTCATCGACACGCCGTTGAACAGGTTCACCGGCGCGTCGTTGACCAGATTGACGGTGACCAGGGCCGTACCCAGGCCGGTGAGACCGGTGCCCGTGTCGGTGGCCGAAATCGCGATCTGGGCCTGGCCGGCGAAGTCGTTCGTCTGGGTGTAGGTCAGGCCCGCGAGGGCCTCGTTGACGTCATCCAACGAACCGCTGAACGTGATCGTGGCCTGGCCGTTGGCGGTGCCGTTGAGGAACGTCAGGCCGGAGGCGCCGTCCTGCGCGAGGTCGTTGTCGGTATCGCTGGTTCCCGAGTCAGTTGAACTCAAGGTCAGCGTCCCCTGCGACAGCGACCCCTGCGTGACGCTGAGGGTGACCTGGATCGGGTTCGATCCGCCTTCGATGTCGAAGATCGAGATCGGGTTGCTCGTGCCGCCGGAGAAGACCAGCGGCGTCCCCTCGTCGACGCTCTGGGGGGCCGGAACCGAGACGACCGGCGGATCGCCGCCGGCGCTTTGCAAAAGAATGTCGAAGCGGGTGTAACCGGTCGACGAATTGGCCTGCAACAGGTTGCCGGCCAGATCCTTGATGCCGACGGAGGTTCGCTGGGCGTTGAAGGCGTCGAATTTCACGCCGTTGTCGACGAAGATCGTGTATTGGTTGCCGTTCAACCAGACGCCCGCCGCCGGAGTGAAATGGGCCGTTTGGGTGTTGGTGTCGTAACTGAAGAAGTAGTCGATTCCCTCGACCAGCGGCGTGCCGTTGCGGTAGAGCGCGAAGCGGGTGGGATTGACGGTGCCGCTGTCGACGCCGACGCCGCTGGGGTCGGTCAGTTGGATGGCGAAATCGTTGAGCGTGCGGCCGACGTCTTGGACCACGTTGAAGGCGGGATTCTGGTCGTACGGGTCGTTGTCGAGCGGATTGGCCAGCACGGCGATGGGCCCGCTGACGTCGACGCGCTCGATGGCGCCGAGATCCTTGGCGTTGTTCGAGCCGAGGCCGCGCAACTGGCCGAACATGTCGTAAGCGGGCGCGGCGATCGGCGAGGCGGGAATTCCTGTGAGCGTTTTGGCGGCGATCATCGCGGCACGGTCGGGCAAGTTGTTGGTGGCGTTGCCCACCGCCAGCGAGCCGGGCGCCAGGTAGAAGTTGCCGGCCGTGGCGTTGGTGAACAGGGCGTCGGTGGCGGCCAGGTGGATGGCGTTGGTTTCGGCGATCGGGTTGACCGAGACGACGTTGTTCGTGTCGCCCTGGTAGAGGTTTGCGGTGATCACGGTCGGGTGGTACGCGGTGGCGCTGGACGAGCCGTCGACGCTGATGGCGGTGGACAGGTTGGCGAAGATGTTGTTGATGATCGTGGGTCCGGCGTTCTGTTGCACCTGGACTCCGGTTCCGGTGGGTGTTTGCCCGCCGTAGATCGTGTTGTTGATGATGCGGCCGAAGGGTGTGGCGGCCAGGGGCTGGCCGGCGGCGTTGGCGTCGCCGCTGAACAGGATGGCGCCTTTCCCTCCGGCGATCAACAGGTTGTTGGTGATCACCGGCCCGGGAACCAGGCCGCCCGGCGGCGCCTGCGGCGGACCGTTGATCGTGTCGAGATTGCGGACCACGCCCGGATGGGGAATGTTGCCGCCGGCGCCGCGCGTGTCGGCGTTGACCGCGATGTCGAACGCCGACGAGTTCGAGATGGTGTTGTCCTGGATGATGATCTGCCCCTGCTGGCGCGTGATGTTCTGGTCGCCGAGACGGTTGAAGCCGTTGGGCGGATTGACGTTCAGCAAGCCCCGTGCGCCGGCCAAGGGTGCGGCGGCCGCGAAGATGGACACGGTCTCGCCGGCCTTGACGGAGAAGGGCCCGACGTAGCTGACGACGAACGTGGCCGAGGTGGCGCCGGTGGGTATGGTCACGGTCGTGCCGCCGCCCGGCTGAATCACGGAGGCTTCCGTCGGATCGCTCGAGACGAGGAACACCGTGAGGGGTTGCGTGGTGGGTGTGTCGCGGGTGACGGTGCCGACCGCGCTTTGCTGGCCGCTACTGTTCGGGATGGCGCTGCCTGGCGGGAAGCTGATGGCCAAGGCCGGCGTGTCGGCGTCGGCGGACAGCGAAACGCCGGCGGACGTGTTGTCGCCGTCGGCGACCACGTCGAGCGAGTCGGAGATGGCATTGAAGCCGCCGCCGGTGGCGGTGAACACGACGGTGCCCGGATACTGGGCGACGGTGCTGTCCATAATCGCCACGTCCGCGGTCGCCGACGACTGCCCGTTGGGAATGGTCACGGTGGTGGTGGCGGACGTCGTGCCCGGCGTCGTCAACGAGGGGAACTGGGCAAGGGTCGGATCGCTGCTGGTGAGCGTGACGACCAGATCGCCGGTCGTGCCGCCCCGCGTGATCGTCAACTCGTTCGACAGGAGTCCGGCGTTGTCCGCGATCGGGTTCGACCCGTTGACCGTCACGGTGAGGTTGGCGGCGGAGCCGGTGCCGTCGCCGTCGTCGGTGACGGTGAGGGTGTCGCGCCCGGAGAGAAAGCCAGTGGCCGAGGCGACGATCACCGCGGCCTGGGAACCGCCGGGATTGGTGACGCCGCTGTCCTGAGGCGTAATCAGGAAGGTCACGGAGGCCTGGTTGGCGGGGATCGTCACCGTCAGCGGCACACTGGCGGCGGCAGGGTCCAAGCTTTGCAGGTTGACCACCAGCGCGTCGGTCGTCGGCGAATTCCGCGTGAGCGTGGCCTGGATCGGCGTCGCTGAATTCTCGGCGATCTGTTTCGGGCCGGCGATCGCCAGGGCCAATTGCGGCAGCACGTTGGCCGCGTCGTTCACGTCGAGCGTGTCGGCGATGCCGAGGAACCCGGCCGCCGCGGGGACCAGCTCGACGGTCTGCGCGCCGTCGGCCAGCTCCTGCGAGGAGGTGATCAGGGTCGCCTGGCCGAAAACGCTGAAGCTCGCGGACGCGGCGCCCGCCGGGATCACGACGCTGAGCGTCGTCATGTTGGCGGCGCCGAAATTCGCGTTGGCGCTCGCCACGCCCGTGCTGACGTCGAGTAAGCTGATCTGCACGGTCTGGGGGGCGCTCAGCGAGCCCTGCCGCGTGACGGTGCCGGTGGCCGAGCCGCCGTTTTCGGCGATCGCGCCGGAGTTCAGCGTCACGGTGAGCCGGTTCGTGCCGGAGTTGGTCAAGCTGGCGACGCCGAACAAGTCGACGCGGTTGCCGGTCGTCACCAGCGCGCCGCCGGGACCGATGGGATTGTCGACGGTGCCGGCCGAGACTTGCCAGGTGGTGATCGAGTTGACCGTGGCGGCGATCGAGTGAGCCACCTCGGCGGCGGTGTCGGAGGTCGAGAACGGCACGGCGGTATCGCCCGACGCGACCGATGCGGGGTTCGTGACGAACTCGAAGGTCCTGCTCACGAGGCCGTCGCTGATGGTGAACGTCTCGCCGTCGGCCAACGCCGCGCCGGCGGGCGCGTCGATCGTGAAGCCGCTGGAAAGCCGGTCCTTGACGTCGAACGACTGGGTCAGCGCGATGTCGGACGCGGTGGGGTTGGACGTGATCGCGTATTCGGTTCCCTGCCGCACCTCCAACTGGTACGCGCCGGTCAGGATCTGGGTCGGCGCGCCGATGTTGGGGTTCGTGGGAGTCTGGAAGAACGACATGTCCGGCGTCGCGCCGGTGACCATTTCGCCGCGGCCGGCGAAGCCGACGATGATATCGCCGATGTAGAAGCCCTCGTGGCCGGTGTCCTGTCCGCGCAGATTGCTTGTGAAGTTGCCGAAACTGTCGCCCGGCAGACCCTGGTTCATGGTTCCGGCGGTGCTGAAATCGAAGCGCAGCTTGAGGTTCGATTGTCCGGCGTAGTTTCCCAGGTCGATCCGCGCCTGGCGCCAGGTGCCGGAGTTGTCGAACAATTGCTGCACCTGTTGCCGGGCGTCGTTGGCGCCGATGTTCGACGAGGCGCTGAGGAAGCTGGGCAGTTCGGCGTTGGGGTTCGTGTTGGTTGTGGCCAGGTCGGAGTTGTTGGTGGCCACCATCTGCCAGGTCACGCCGTTGTCGGCGGAGACGAAGACGCGCGCGCTGTCGAGCATGGTGCCCGGATTCTGGGTGTTGCTGGCCGACTGCCGCGCGCTGAGGAAATAGTTGAAGTACAAGGTCGGCTTGTCGGCGGCCGTGTAGTTGGTCAGGCTGAATCCGTTGGTGACCAGGCTGCCCAAAGCGCCGCCCGGCAGATCGTAGGTGTTGTAGACGCCGGCATTGGTGGAGTAGTTGCCGGCTCCGGGCTGGAACGAAACACCGGGCGCCTGCGTGAGGGTGGCGGCGGCGTTGGGGTTTTCGAGGCCGAAGTAGAAGCTGGCGTTGGTCGTCTTGCCTTGCGTCGGCTGGTTGCTCGCGTTGGACTGCGAATTACGGCTGTTGTCGGGTGCCGGCGCGACGCCGTGGCCCGGGTCGGCGCTACGCGCATCGGTGACGTGCCAGAGGTTGTAGTCGAGCGTGGAGAAGGCCAGCCCCACGATGCCGGAGGTTCCCAAGCTGATGCTGGTCGCCCCATGGGCGAAGATCGGCTGCAGCGTGCCGGCCGGCTGGCCCAGGGGGTTGCTGGGCGACTTGGTGCTGAAAGCGTTGAAGGCGTAGAGGTTGCCCGAGGCGTCGGTGGCGAACAACATGTCGGCGAATTGGCCGCCGTTGACGTCGGGCGGTCCGGCCGTAAGCCCCGTGAAGGCGATCGGAGCGCCGCTGGGACCGTTGATGGTCAGAGCGTCGATCAAGGTCGCGCCGTTGGGGTTGCCCGATCCGTAAATCACCTGGTAAAAGCCGCCGGCGTCGCTGACGGCGAACAAAGGTGGGTTCGCCGTGCCGTCGTTGATGCTGGCCAGGCCGGTGATCTGGCCGCCCGGCCCGCCCCCTTCGGTGGTGAACGGGAGCGGAACCCCGGAAAGGTTGACGCTGCTGTTCTGAAAGCCGATCTTGCCGCTGGCTTCGATCACGGGATTCAACTGCGGCAGCGCCCTTTCAAGCGCCGCGTAGACGTCCTGAGTGATGACGTCGATGGAATCGGCCGCGCCGAAGGGGATGCGGATGTTCGGCGCGGTCACGCCGTTGAGACCGAGCTGGTATTTCAGGCCCGGCGTCGGCACGCCCGGCACGTCGGGCGAAGTCGGCGGAGCCGGCGGCGGGAAGCTGTTCCGCGGAGTCGGGTCGGTGTCGTTGAGAAACGTCACGCGGTCGCGGGCGAAACTGGCCGTGACGCCGATGCCGCTGCCGTTCACCGCGGCAACGATCTCCTGACCGAGCTGCGCCAGCGTATTGGTCTCTTCGAAGGGGACGGCGATGTGGCCGCTGGCCACCCCATAATTGCCGACGCTGATGATGCCGTCTTTCGAGCCGACGGCGGTGTTGTCGGTCAGGCTTTGATCGCCGGTCAACGTGATCCGCCAGGCGTTGGTGCCTTCCACCGGCAGGACCACCGCCTTGAGGCTGCCGAATTGGCTGTTGATGGCGGCCACCAGATCGTCCGCCAAGGTCTGCGTGGATTCGCCGTTCTGATAGTTGACCGCCGTGTCGCGACCGCCGAAGCCGTTGAGGTCGGCGGGCAGACCGTCGTTGATAAACTCGAAAATGACGCTCTTGTTATTGCTGTCCGTCAAGGTCAGCGTGGTGCGATTGGTGAGGAAGCTTCCGGCGTCCGGCAGGTTTGGCACCACGAGCACGGGGCCGCTGTTGAACTGAAAGATCGTTTGGACGCCGCTTGTGCCCGTGAGGCTGAACGTCTGGCCGTCGCGGATGTATTGGGCTCCCGAATCGACGCCGGGTATGAGCTGGATTTGGGGTCCGCTGTCGAACTCGAACGTCTTCGACACGCCACCGCCGGCGACGGTGAAGTGATATCCATCGACGATGTCGTTGGTGGGCGGATTGTTGATGACGTCGGTCGCCGCGACGACGTCGATGGTCGGTTGGGTGACCATCGGCGTGCCGGCCGGATCAGTGTAGGTGGGAAGTTGACTGTTTCCCGTGGGGCCGTTGAGCACCGCGCCCGTGTTCGGATCGAGCTGGTAAAGAATGTTCTGCTCGGCGACGGGGACGCCGGAGATGGACCCCGCTGCGCGCTGTCCGACGGCGAACAAGCGCCGGGCGGGCGCCGTGCCGGTGGTGGCATTGGGCTGCACGAAGGCCAGCGCGTCGAAGTTCACGCCGACGTTCTGCGCCACGATCTTGGGCGGATTCTGGGTCGTGTCGAGCTGGTAGGTCGCGATGTTGGTGGACCCTTTGTTGACAACGGCCGCGTTGCCCGTGCTGATCAGGTTGTACTGGCTCGCGTTGGCGTCAGTGCCACCCAGCGTAACGCCGTAAAGTTGGCCGTCGTTGCGCATGGCGATGTCGCCGTAGCCCAGGCCGGTTCCTGGCGTGGGGCCGACAGTGGTTTCCAGCGCGCCGGTCGAGGGATTAACCGTCTGCAACTGGCCGCCCGCCCCTCCCTGGTCGACGTACAGGACGACGTTGCCGAGCGTGAAGGGCGTGGCGGAGGTGTTGAGCTGCAAGATGCCGGCCGTGCTCGTGGTGTTGCCGTTGAAGGCGGCGGTCAGCGTGGAGGGACTTTGCGCCGTCTGTCCGCCCTGGACTCCGATGTGGTCTTCGACGACCCGGTTCACCGAGTCGATCGGTTCGAGGCGCGCCAGCGGCTGCGAGGCCACGGAAGCGAAGGCGCCGTTGAGCGCCGTGGGCAGGGTGGCGTCGGACGAGATGGCGATGTAATAGGTGCGGCTGGTGCCGGCGGGGACTTCGCCGGCCGGCAACTGCACGGTGCCGATGTATGGGTCGAGCTTGCCGACCGAGCCGTGCGAGAGGTTGGTCAGGTTGTTGCCCTGGCCGGGTTGAGGCTGCTGGTCGGTGATGTTCGAGTCGCGGCCGGTGAAGATGAGGTTGCCCGCCGCGTCGAACACCGAGATCGTGGTATTGGGCCGCGAGAGCCCGTCGGCGTAGCCGATGTCGAAGACGGCGGGGAACGTCTTGTAGGCCGGCGAGGCCGAGTTACCGCTCGAGCTGACGCCGGCGATGGCCTGCACCAGGTCGTAATTGACGGTCATCTTGTACCAGTTGACCTCGCTGGGCGAGCTGAGCGAGCCGCTGACGCTCATGGCCATCTGGTTCGTGGTCAGCAGATTGCCCAGGTTCTGCGGAATGGTGGAGGCGGTGAGGTCGGTGGGATTGTTGTTGGGGTTGTTGGCGTTGGCGGTGTTGGCGTTGGTCGCGTTGGGCGACGGCAGGCCGGCCGCCGAAGGGGGCACCTGGCCGCTCTCGCCGGTCAAGGGCGAGTTGGCCGGCAGGCCGTTGATTTCGATGCCGTTGGTGGCGTAGCGGATGTCGGCGTATTGCACCATCGAGCCAGGCACTTGCAACTGCTCTTGCAAACGGATGGAAAGATCGTAGCTGCCGCTGGTCAGGCCGCTGCCCGGCACGTACGGATTCACCGGGTTTCCATTGGCCAACTGCGTGGGGCCCTTGCTGTAGATCCGCACGAAGTACTCGTGCGCTCCCGCCGCGCCGGGCAGCACCACGCGGAAGCCGGCGTCGAGCGGATTCGTGGAACCGAAATTGCGCAAGCCGGGGTAGGTCTGGCTGAGCGGGTTGTAGACGTTGTCGGTGAGCGTGTCGGACGTCATGGGCAGGGCCAGGTTGCCCGGCAGTTCGCCGGCCAGCATCGGCCCGGCCGCCAGCGGGTTGCCGGCCGCCAGGGCGTCCTGGGCCTCGGCGTTGGCGTTGTCGCTGCGCGCCAGCACGGTGCCGTTGGCGTCGACCAATTCGAGCACCGTGTCGAGCGAGGGCGAGGTGGCGCCGACGCTGATCCACACCTGCGTGCCGGCCTGGCCCTGGAACGAGTAGAGGCCCACGTTGCCGGGATCGCTGGCGCTGAGCGCGCCGTGGACGTCGAAACCGAGCCGCGACACGTCGTTGCCGCTTTTCAGGTTGGGCGCGAGCACTCCGAGCGGTTGGGCCGTGGCGATCGTGGGGTTCGCCGCGACGCCGGTCGGCGCGGCCTGCAGCACCGTCGCCACGTTGGTGTCGTTCGAGCTGCTGTCGAACTTGACGCTGCGCCATTGGCCGCCCGCGATTTGAGGGGGCGCCGACACTTCGTTGATGAACGTCGTGATCAACGTCGAGGTGGCGGTGGGGTTGACGTCCCAGGCGAAGGCGAAGGTGTTGTCGGCCGGCCCGTAGACGAGACCCAGCGTCGGGTCGTTGAAGGGGGGCAGGTTGGTGGTGTTGATGTTGCCGGCGGGCGTGTAGGTGGTGCCCGCCCCGATGATCGCTTGCTGCAAGTTGTCGAAACTGTCGGCGGCCCAGCCGGTCCAGGTGGCGTTCACCAGGCCGGGGCCGGGTTGGTAGACGCCGCTGTCGCTCACGCCGACTCGCTGGGCGTTCGAAAGGCCGAAAACCTGGAAATTGGCCTGGCCCGGCGTCCCCGATACCCACATGATGTCGTTCGTGAAGTTGTTCGCGAACACGTCTTCGTCCATGTAGTTGATGAAGCGGATCGTGCCCAGCGCCGCGCTGCTGGAAAGCGCGACCTGGTTGCTGATTTTCGTGTCGCCCGGCTTGATCGAGGTCGTCACGGTCCAATCGACCGTATTGTTGCTGTTACCTACGAAGGTTCCCTTGCTGACCACCGTTTCGGGCGCGACCAAAGTCGGCACTTGGGTCACCGTGCTGAACGTCGAGTCGGACAAGCTCTTGGCTTTGCCGGCGGCGCCGAGGTCGATGTAGTTCTGAAAATCGAAAAGCATGTTCTGGTTCACCAGCAACTGGGTCAGGCCTTGGGCCGTGACGCCGATGGGCAGATTGTTGATGGTGCCCATGTCGCCACCCGCGCCGGGCGTGGCCTCGAGGTGGCCCACCACGTTGGTGGCCACGTTGTTGTCGATGGTGGTGCCGCGGTTGACCTCCGGCACGGTCGGCAGCAGTTGCACGGTCGCGCCGCTGTTGGGATTGTTGCCGGTCAGATCCTGCGGTTGCCCGCCGGGCGTGAGGCCGGCGCCGACCGAGTTGTCGGATAGGGCGGTGAGCACTACCGGGTGGGCCGGCGTGCCGATGATTTGCACCGAGCCGCCAACGCGGTTGTTGATGTCCAGCGGCGTTCCGGTGGCCGTGAAGCCGGCGCTGGGCCCCTGCAGCTTGACCACCAAGCTGCCCGAAGCGTCGCTTTGCAGCCGCAAACCGCCTTGTTGGTAGTAGTTCGGCACCTGGATCTCGTTGAACAAAACGTACACGATGTCGGTGCTGTCCCAGACGCTGGACGTGTCGAGCGTGCCGCCGCGCACGACCATGCCGTTGATGGCGTTGTTGCCCAGGCGGTTGAGCCTCACCAGCGGGCCCTGGTTGGTGGCGAACTGGCTGAACGCGCCCCAGGCGCCGGTGGTCCGGCCGGGGTCCGGCAGGATGTCGGATGTGAACGAATTGGCGTCGATGTTGATCGCGTCGCCCAGGTTGTTTTGAATGACGTTGTTGACCAGCGTGGGCTGGGCGCCGAGTACGTAGATCGTGGTCGAGGCGTTGGTGCCGAGCCCGGCGCGGTCGGTCGACGCGAGGCCGGCGGCGTTGTCGGCCAGGGTGCTGTTGGCGATCCGCACGCTGGCCTGTCGGATTTCGACGGCGTTGAAGTTGTCGACGCCGCCCGCGATGGGCGAGTTGCCGCCGGCGAAGGTGATGACCGCGTGGTCGAGGCTCCCCGCCGAGCCGGGGGCGAAGTACAAACCGGCCCAGTCGCCGGGCGCCGCGGCGATGGGAAGCTGCCCCTGACTGCCGCCCACCTGACTGCCGCCCACCTGACTGCCGCCCACGGTGTCGAAGGTGCCGCCCGAACCGTAGGTGTTGTCGCGCGCGGAAGTGAAAATCGCCCGATGGCCGGCCTGGGCCTCGGCGATCAACTGGGCGCCCATCTGGGTTTCGATGCGTGAACCGAAGAGCTTGACGACCACGCTGGGGTCGATGGCCAGTTGCGCCCCGGGCCGGCCGCTCGAGTCGAGCGTGCCCCCCGGCTGTCCCTGGATGACCAGGTTGTCGGGCACGTAGTAGACGATGTCGGTGGCGTCCCAACGAGCCGAGACGGTCAGCGCCGCGGGCGTTTGGCCGGGGAGATCGATGGTCCGAATTTGCAAGCCGTTGATCGCGTTGGCGGCCATCGCGACCGAAAGGGTGAGCGGGTTGGCGAAGCGGACGCCGGTAGGCCCGACGAGCACGAGTTGGTTGGCCACGGGGTTGCCCACGGCCAAGGCCGTGACGCCGAATCCGGCGGCGTTGATGGCGGCCGCGGTTTCGGCCGCCACTTGCGCGTCGGTGTCGGTGGCCAGGAATTCGATCGGGATGTTGCCGGGCGTCACGGTGGGCGTCACGGTGCCGTTGGCGTTAGGCGTCGGGTTGTTGTCGAACTCGAACGTGATGGAGACGTTATTGGTGGTGTTGGTGATTTTGAACGTCGTGCCGTCCTGCAAGGCCGAGCCGAAGGGCATCACGGTGGTCGTCGGCGAGCTGATCGTCAAACCCAGCGCGCCGGACGACGACAAGGCGTAGCTCGAGGGCCCCGTCAAGAAGACCTGGTTGCCCACCACCTCGGCGGTGGCGCCGACGTTGGCGCCGTTGATGGCGGCCGCGATCTCGGCGGCGACCGTCGTGTCGGCGTCGTTGGTGGTGAAGTTGACGGCGATGTGTCCGGCCGCCACGCTGCCGTTGTCGGTATACTCGAAGACGAAGGTCGCGCCGGAAACGGGGTCGAACACCTGGAACGTCTGGCCGCTGGCCAGGGCGCTGCCGAATTGGGCGGTGATGACCTGCGGCGCGGTCAAATTCACGCTCGACGCGCCGGTGACGGACACCTGATCGGTCGCTTGGCCGTTGGCCATGACCTGCGCGGCGCCGACGCCGATGTTGGCGGCGTTGATCGCGGCGACGATGTCGGCGGCCACCTGCGCGGGCGTGTCGCCGCTGGTCGGCTGGCCGGTCACCGGGTCGGTGCCCGGCGGGTTGTACGGCACCGCGAAATTGCCGTCCGGCAACACCGCGCCGGTGACCACGCCGGTGCCGCTGGTGAACTCGAACGTAAACACGCCCCCGGCCGGGTTCGTGGCGGTGGGGGGCTGGTTCGGATTCGTGATCGTGAAGGTTTCGCCGCTTACGATCGCGGAACCCGCCGGGGCGGTGAGGGTCACGCCGCCGGCGAGTTGGATCGAGAGCTGATTGCCCTGAATGTCCGGACCGACGCGAGAATAGTCGAGGCCGAAGAACTTCGTCGGGTCGCTGCCCGACGCGCCGAACTGGGTTTGCTGGAAAGCGTTCGGGTCGGCCGACATGGCGGCGTCGTTCGACAGCGTGATCGTGTTGTTCGTGATCGTCGGCTGCGAGCCGGAGATGTAGATCGGGTTGAAAATCTGCTGGTTCGGCGCCTGGCCCACCGCCCCGCCGCCGTAACGGAAAACCCCGCTGTTGACGTTGTCAAGGAAAATGGCCTGGGCGGCGAGATCGGAGTTGGGGCGGAAAACGATGCCGCCCCAGTCGCCCGGATTGGGCGCGGTGACGGTGTCGAGCGTTTGACCCAGGGTATTGTCGTGGAACGACGTGAAGAACACCGAGCTGGTCGGCGTGCCCAGCACCTGCAGCGAGGCCTCGCCGCGGTCGATGTTGGGCGTGCTCAGGCCGACGTCGATATTGGTGTTGGCCAGCTTGAACACGGCGCCGGCGTCGATCATCACGGTCACGTCCTGCGGAACGGTCAAACTGGCGCCGTCGGCCAAGGGCGCGTTGTTGTTGAACTGGCTCAGGCCGATCTGGTAGGCCAGCGCGTTGGATGCGGCCTTCAGAACGGGCGTCGCCTGGGCGTCGATGGTGATTTGCCCCACGCCGGTCATGGTGACCCAGACGGCCGTGGCGTCGGCCGGCTGCAGGGCCGGCACTTGGGCCACGATCGCGCCGCCGGAGGCCTGGGCCAGCGGCGAGGCGTTGATCGCGGCCACGATGGCGGCCGCGATCGCGGCGGGGTTGTTGCCGGAGGGCAACGTCACGGCCAGGTGGCCGGACGCCACGACGCCGGTGGTCGTGAACTCGAAGACCTGTGGGTTGAGCGTGCCGGCATCGATGCTGAACGTCTCCCCGGCGACGATCTGGTTGGCCTGGGTCTGGTTGACGGGGACGCCGATGGCGTTGTCGGGACCGGAATTACCGACGATCCGCACGATCTTGGTGGCGCCGGGGTTGCCGGTGGGCGTCAGGGCCGCCGCGCCGCGCAGGTCGAGCGACTGGGCGCCGGTAACGTCGACCACGCTCGCGTCGTTATCGTTATCGCCGTTGCCGTTTTCGGGAATCGCGTCGCTGGGGCCGTCGGCGTCGCTGGGGACGGGATTCACGGTTTGCGCCAGCAAGCCCTGGCTGACCGCGCTTTGGATGGCCGCGACGATCTCGTTGGCCAGGCCCCCTTGCGAGTCGGCCGTGCTGAAGCCGATCTCCTGATTGCCGGATGCGACGCTTCCGGCGGAGCCGAGCTGGAAGAACTGAAAGGTGACGGGCGGATTGCTGCCGTCGTTGACCACGAAGGTCTGGCCGTTGAGGTTCGCCGTCGCGCCTCCTTCAATCGGCACGATGATCCGGTTGGCGGCCAGCGTCAAGGCGGACGCCACGTTGTTCAAAGGACTGGCGAGCGTGCCGTTGCCATTGGTCGCGGCGGCCTTATCCACGTAGATCGTGTTGCCGACGTTGAAGAAAAAATTGTACGCTCCGCCCGAAACGCCCGCCGAGTTGCCCGCCAGCACGTTGCCGCTGACGTCGGTGAGGTTGGTGACCGCGGTGGGAGTGAAGTCGAGCTTGAGCTCGTAGACGCCCTGCGTGGTGCCGCCCGCGCCGCTGTTGGGCACGCTGGGGTCGAAATTCGTGTTGCCAATGCTTGTGACCGCGAGGTAGTAATTCCCCGGCGTCAGTTCGAGTTTGAGGAACGAATCGGCGCCGAAGTAATCGTTGTTGCGCGAGATGATCTGCCGGTCCACCGTGTAGGTGACGGTCCCCTGGAAGCCCTGGCCGAGGACCGTGAGCGGCCCGTTGAGCACGACGCGGTCGAATTGGACGGTGGCCGAGGCGTTCAAGGCCACCGTGTGGCCGGCGACGAGATTGTTGACGGCGGCCGCCAGGCTGACGGCCACGTCGTGCGCCGCGCTGCTGTTAGGCGTGTAGGGGACGGCGTAATTTCCATCGGCTAGCAGCGTGCCGGGCTTCACGGTCGAGCCCGCCGGGACCGAGGTGAACTCGAAGGTGACGACCGGATTGACGCCGTCGTTGACGGTGAACGTCGAGCCGGGCACGACGCCGCTTGCCACGGGCGCCGAGCCGATACCGGGCAACTGAATGACGTTGGTTTCGCTGTACAGCGTGAGCACCGTGTTGAGCTGGCTGGCGACGGCCAGCCGCTGGGCGATCGTCTCGGCGCTGACTTCGCCGGGCTTGATGACCGTGAACTTGTAGACGTCGATGCCGTTGCTCTGGGGCCGGAACAGGTAGCGGCCGTGCAGGATGTCGGCGTTGCCGGGGAACACCCCGTTGGCGCCCGACTGTGAGGCGCTCACCGGATCGACGGCGCCGGAGCCCATGACCGTGCCCGGCGGCCCTTCGTAGTTGCTCCCCAAGCCCAGCAACCGGCCGATCTCGTTCATGGCGGTCGTGAACCAAGGACCGCCGTATTGGCTTTCCGTCGCGAACACGCCGCTGTTCATCACCGCCAGGCCATTCGCGCCCGCGAAGCCGGCCGCGCCGGGCAGCAGCGCCGGCAATGTTGGATCGATGGCCTGCACCACGCCCGTCACCACGCCGATGTTGGCCGTGGCCGTCTCGTTGCTCAATTCCTGGAACTGCACTCCCAGATAGCGGCTGTAAAGCTGGAAGATTTCACGCGCCAACTGTTCCTGCGCGGTCGAGATCAGGTTCGTCAGGCCGGTGTTGCCCGGCGTGTTGCCGTAAATCGTGGGGAAGTTGTAGGTGATCGTCGGAATACTGGGGGTCGTCCCAGGCGTGGCCGTCGGCGGCGTCAAGGGTGTCTGCGAGATGTTCGACTCGATCCCAGGATCGGGAATCGTCCGCTGCCCGATGCCATAGGGACCGCCGGGATAGGACACCAGCGTTTGGATCGGCAGCGGCCCGATCTGGCTGGTGAAGACCTGGTGATTCAGGCCGCCGCTCGCGTCGTTGAGCACGCCGGCATAATAGGCCGGCGACGCCACGTTGGCGAAGCTCGAGCCCGGCTTGGCGCCGTTGTAGCTCGTGGCGTTGAAGTTCACCACCGAGGGCGGAAGCGTCGAGGGCGACTGGCTGTTGCCGATCCGCAAGCGGAAGGCGCCGCCGCCGACCACGGTGCCCGGCTGGGCCGGATCGACCGCGTATTGATTGATCGACTGCGCGAACGTCAGCCGCGCCATGTTGGTCGTGGCGTCGAAACTTACCGACGTGGGGTTGATCGGAGCGCCATGGAGCGCCGGGTTGTCGTTGGCCGGATTGGCCTGGTCCGCGGTGTAGTACAACTGGAACAGTCTGGGGTCGAGTTGGTTCACCGACAGGGGCAAGGGTTCGATCGGCTTGTTGAAATAGACGTCGATCACTTGGGTGTTTTGCGACAGCGTGCCATCGGCGTTGCGCGAAATCGGTTGCGGCACGACCGCCAGCACCTTGGGTCCCACGTCGATGTTGAAGGGGAGCACTAGGTTGGGCTGGCCCGGCACGTTGCTGACGAAGGGGTTCGCCGGCGCCGAACTGTCAGTCAACTCGTTGGGGCCGGTTCCCACGATCGTGAGCTGGTATTGGGCGTCGGGCAGCGGGTTGGCGAAGCGCATGATCACCTGGTTGGGCGTGCTTCCGATGCCGATGAAGCCGGGCGTGATCGTCACGTCGTTGGCCGTGCCCAGCGTGTGATCGATGCCGGCGCGCACCAACTCGATGCCACCCAGCGTGGCGGGGTTGATGGCTTCGCCCTCGTTGAAGAGCAACGTGAATTGGCTGGGGTCGGTGTGGAACGTGGGGGCGGCCGTGTTGGGCAAGATCACGCTGCCGTCGTTGGCCGTGATCGAGAGCAGCATGGGACCGCTGCTGAGCAGGCAGCGCTGTTCGAAGCGTTCCAATGCCAGATCGCCGCGCCGCTGCGCGGGCCGAGCGCCGCGGCGCCGGCGTTCGGCCTTTTGCCGGCGTTCGGCCCGCTGTTGGCGCGCACGCCGCCGGGCTCCCTTGAGGTCCGCCTGCCGCCGTGGTTGTTGAAAAGGGTGGAGCGACTGCCACATCCCCATGAATCGATCTCCTCGTGGGTTCTGTCCCTGCTTGACGTGCCGGCAACAGCATGGCCAAGGCGCCATGACTTGCCCATTGTTGCCATCTTAATTACTGGCTACAGACTATCCAAGTTAAATATTCACTCGTTCCCACGCTCCGCGTGGGAACGGTCTCCCCGGACGCTCCGCGTCCCCGTTTCCAGCGGTGTTCGGTCGCTCCGCGCGGAGCCTGTGTTCCAGGCGAGCGGGGGGCGTTGTTAGCCCCCTGTTTCCTCGTTCTCCGCGTCCTCGTTTCCCGCAGTGTTCGGTCGCTCCGGGGCCGCGGAGCCTGTGTTCCAGGCGAGCGGGGGGCGTTAGCCCCCTGTTTCCTCGTTCTCCGCGTGGGAACGCCACGGAGGGGGTTCCCTACACAAGGCAATGCAAGCGTCCTCGCCTTGACGCGGATCGTCGAAATGATGAGTGGGTCGGTTGAGTGTTCAAACATGTCCATGACACCACGCCGGCGCCCGGCTAGGCGCCAACCACGGTTCTCACGGTACACCCCCAGGCCCGGCACCCGCGGAACGACCCACCGTTTGGTGGAATCGCCCGCGTGGCGTCGTTTGGTTCCGCCGCGGCGTTGGGTTACTGGCCTCGCCGCGGCGGTCCATTCGGATGAGCTAACTTCCATTAAAACCGCCCTTGCGGTTAAGTCAAGGAATTTGCATTACGGGCGAACGAAAAAAAAGATCGGCTGGCTGGGGCGGAACGTATGCGATGCCCCGGTCCCCGTACCGTGCGCGGAGATGCAGGTCGCTCCGCCGGCACGGGAAACGCGAACACGCATAAACGCGGCTTCGGCGCAGCCGAAACTGCGCAAGAAAAAACTGGCAAAACCGTACCTGTACCGACAAGGAAATCCGTCTCGGCGGATTGCCCGGCTTTAGACGGCTTACGACTTTCTCCCACGTCTCGCGCAGTCGCACCCTTCGCCTCGAATCTTTCGTCGGGTAAAGGTACGGTTTTGCCAGTTTCCTCGTTGGGCGGCGCCTCGCGGCGGCCGGCGGCGGCTCCTGAAATTCGTCGTCCGTGCATCCGTAATGGTGCGCTGCTGCGCCCGCCCACGCCGCGAAATCCGCAAGGCGCGGCGCGTTATGGCACGGCGACGATCCGCAATTACGAAGAGCCGTCGACACTGCGCAACAAAGCGCGCCGAAAAGGGCGCCGCGGAGCGCGTTAAAGTCGCGCCAAAGCGCACTCTCGGCGCGCCGGCGCGATTCGCCAATCGCTGGAAGCGTAACAACGATCGATCGATCGATCAAGTCACTGCGTGTCGCGAGATCCTCGATCCCGGTAACGAGCACCGGGCGTTGCGCGTTGAAAAGAACCTCGCGGTCGTTCGCGTAAAGGGCGCGGGTACCGAACCCTCCACCAGTCGACACCCTGCACAGGGCGTCCGATGGGACCGAACTTGGAAACGGGGCCAGTTTCGAGCGCGAAGTGAAGGCCAGTGGGGGTTAGCGGGTGAGTGGCGGTGAGAGGGGCGCGCGGAACCCCCCGTCTCGGCGCGCGATGTTTTTGCGTGGAGTGAGTTTCTTTGGCAAGATGTGGCGTGACGAAGGCGTCCCCGGTGGTTGCTTGGGGCGTGGGCGAGGCCGATGAGGCCGCCGTCGAGGGCTGGGCCACCGCCGAATCGGTCTGTCACAGGGCTGCGGTGCTGCCGCGACAGGATGACCAGGTTGCACAGTCGAAGCCCGTGGGTGGGCCGCTGGCGACACTGGATCGGGGCCTGGGGCAGGAGTGAGCCTGTGACGGACGATCCGGCCGCTTGAACCGGCGAGCGCGCCATTACGTAGGCGGACTCGCCGGCTCAAGGGTGGGCTGGGCGTTCCCGGCCGCTGACGACGCGTTCTCTCACGTCGCTCACCTCACGCTGGTCCCGGCCCATGGCCGGGGACG